>NZ_QSOO01000007.1:0-253913 GCF_003436255.1 Bacteroides sp. D20
TTGCTTATTATCCGCACCCAAAAAGTTGCATTTATAAGTTGAACTCAAGTTTTGATTCTTTCAGAACGCAGCGCAATGAATGATATTTATTACAACAGTCTGTGTGATTTATTTGGAGACTTTCACAATATAGACCTTAATAGACTTGACTCTAATGAAATTAAGCAATTTGTAAACATATTAGACCATTATGGATTTTGGAATAAATTCTCCGCTGAACGAATTGATAGAAAAGAGGATTATATTAAAACAGTATGTAAAGGGCAAATTAAAAATATCATTCTTAAATTACTCAATTCAAAAACTATCTTAGAGAGTTTTCAGAAATTAATCACGTCAATAAGAAAACGAAATGGCTATTATGAAGCCATACTTTTTATACTAATTGCTAGGGTATCAAAATTAGATCTTGATTTAGAGGATTTAGCATACAGTCTAAATATGTCTCAATTAAATAGTCCAAGTTTTCAAAAAGATCCTCATGTCAGAGAATTTGTTGATTTTAACACCTATTCAATAAAATCAAAATCTTCAATAATATCCCAAGTCTTATTACAACAAATATTTGATTCAACAATCGTTGTGGATGTTATGCTATCTATCTTCCGTAATCTTAATGCACATCGTCATGACGAAAAAATAAAAAGAATTTTAAAAAATATGATGATGTTTACCAACATACAACAAACCATAAACAAAGATGATGCAAACTATAAACATAATATATTGAGGTATTATGAAAACATCAAGCCACTTTCTTCGTGCAATAAGAATCCACATTTTTGGCTTCAATATGCCATTGTAAAATTATCTGAATATGATTATGAACAAGCACAAATATATTTTGATACAGCATATTCTTTTGCTAAAAAAATAGAGAATTTTGATACCTATCAAATAGATAATCACTATGCTCGTTTTATTATAGAAAATGAAATAAAGTTTGGAACAAAAGCAACATGCATGCAAGCATTTAGTTATGCACATTCTATACTAATGGATCCTAAACATAAAACAGAAGTTAGATACTACCCCTATCGTGTAGCACAAAATTATTATCCATTCTATGAGCGCTTTTATAAAGAATTAAGTCATAAAGAACAAGAAATATTTATACAGTCATGCTTTGAGATATTAAAACGATTAAAGTCATATTTAGAAACTACGACAACAGCTTCTGATCGTACAGACGTAAAGAAATCCGAGAAAAATTTACTGCGAATATTCAAAGAATTAAATATTACTTATGAAACCAAATGAATAAGATTATAAGATATTTTCTATTAGTAGATTTAAAACTTGTCATAATGTCCTGATAATAAGATTTACCCCTGTACAGATAACTGTGACAGGGGTATTTTTTCAAAAAGGGATTTTGCCACCCCTCGTAAGACATGATATTATATTAGAAAAGGTATAATTTATCTGTACCTTAAGAGATACTACCACATATATAATTCAACACTTTTTCATGTGAACAAATCAGATCTGTTACACTTTTTCCAACGAATTCACCTATTTCCCCACATTTTTTCAAGCGAATCATAAATATTCCACAAAAGATAGCCGGTCTTATGACCAATTTTCCACCATCCAACACCCTTCAAAGAATAAAAATCAACCGTAAACCACAGAAATCCCAAGAAAACCACTACCTTTGCATTTAACAAGCGTTCTGGAACATACCTGCGGAAATGCCCTATCATCCAATACATTGAATCTGATAGCGGACATTCCACAAAAGAGCTGAGAAGAGGCGGTACAACACGTATATGCAAAACCATGAAATACAATGGTTTGCATTTGTCCACACATTCTTTGTATTTGTCAAAACAGAGGTTGTACCGATTAAAATGAATAGTCGCTGATAATCAGTGATGTAAATATGCTGCATCGGGAAATGATACATCGCAATTAACCGCAACGAATTAGAATCAACTATAATGAAGTCGCTGAATTTCAGCGGCTTTTTTATTTATCCAAAATCCAGTTCATAGCGATTGGATAGTGTTGTTCACCATATTTTTCTACCGTATTTCTACCGCGAAACAAATTGGGGTTTGTCCCCGATGTCACAGTGACACATTTGGCGACATGGGTGAACAATGGTTTACGTAGAGAGACAAAAAGGGAAATTAAATCTTTATGGTTTCACTAAAAATATGGAGAAAACAACATGGAAGTAAAAAGAATTTGTCAATGGTGTGGTAAACCTTTTATAGCTCAGAAAACCACCACCAATTATTGTAGTCCTCAATGTTCTAAACGAGGCTACAAACATCGAATGAAAGAGCGAAGAATGGAGCTCATTCAGAGTCAAGAATTGTTGGAGGTAAAGAAGATGCTGGAAAATCAAGAGTACTTTACCTTTTCACAAGCAGCTAAATTGATGGGAGTTTCTCGTCAATACATCTACAAATTAGTCAAAGAGGATAAGTTGAGAGCAAGTCGGATTAGTTCACGAATGTCTTTTATTCGAAGAGCTGATATAGAACTTTTGCTTAAATCTAAACCTTATGAACGTGTGATGTCAAAAGTCGAATTTGATATTGCTGAATATTACACTGCTGAAGAAATTGCCCAAAAATACAAGGTCAACACCAAATGGGTATGGACTTATACACGGGAGTATAATGTGCCAAAAGTAAAAATCCGCCAGTTCAACTATTACAGCAAAAAGCATATTGATGTTGCTTTTGCCAAGTACAAGACAGATAATGATCTGACCGAATGGTACACTCCCGAAGAGATAGAACAAAAGTATGGGATGAGTCGGGTTGCCATCCGCTCCCATGTCTATCGCAACAACATCCCGTCCAAGAAAGAACACGGTCAGATATTCTACTCGAAGCTACATTTTGACCTATCCAAGCAGACTGCCGAAGACAATGCTTCGGAGTACTACACCGTGCAGGAAGTCATGAAGAAATACAATCTCACAAGGGATTCTGTCTATGGCATTCTGCAGTTCCACGAAATCAAACGTGAGAAGAAAGGTCGTTTCGTGAGATTCCTGAAAGTGGAATTTGATCATGTAATGGGTGTCAGAAAATAAGCCTAAGTCTGAATTTAGGCAGACCAGAAAATGATTCTAAAAATGAGCATTGTCTGTGTCAAGCCATTACGGACATTTGCAGCAAATCAAGTATAAACTAATAATAATTGTAACTATGTTAGAATGTAAAACAGTAACATTGAGAACACGTCCCTTGAAACATGGGATGCTTTCTTTCTATTTAGATTATTATCCGGGGTATCGTGACCAAGAAACAATGAAAACCATCCGTCACGAAGGATTGAACATTTATATTTATGCCAATCCTAAGAATGAACGTGAACGCAACTTCAATGCAACTATGTCGGAAAAGGCGGAAGCCATCCGATGCCGACGCTTTGAATCTATCGTTAATGACAGGTATGATTTCTTTGACAGGCACAAACTCAAAGCGGATTTTCTGGAATACTACCGCAAGCAGCTTCGCAAGCATGACCAAAAGTGGGAATTTGTGTACCACCATTTCTACAACTTCGTTCATGGCAAATGTACTTTTGAAGAAATTGATATTGACCTTTGTAATAAGTTCCGGGAGTATCTGCTAAATGCCAAGCAACTCAGGCGTGACGACCGCATTTCAAAGAACTCTGCTTCCGGCTATTGGTCAACATTCAGGGGACTTTTGAAGATTCTTTATCGCAATCGGCTAATCAAAACCAATATCAATGACTTTTTGGATAAAATCGAAACGGAAGATACTCCAAAAGACTATCTAAGTGTGGAAGAACTTTACAAATTGGCTGAGACACCTTGCAAAAAGCCGATTCTGAAGACAGCAGCATTGTTTTCATGTTTGACCAGTCTCAGAATCAGCGATATACTATCGTTACAATGGCATGAAATCGTTGACTTTGCAGCCGGAGGGAAATGTGTCCATACAATTACCCAAAAGACCAAAACAGAGGACATCATTCCAATCAGCGACGAAGCCCTGCAATTAATCGGCTATTCTCCGGAAAAAACCGGATTAGTATTTAAAGGATTGAAACGAAGTTGGACACAGCATCCCATGAAAGAGTGGATTCGCGAAGCTGGTATAACCAAGAATATCACTTTCCACTCCTACCGAAGAACATACGCAACACTTCAAGGAGCAGCCGGCACAGACATACGTACCATTCAAAGTAATATGGCACATAGAAGTATCACCACGACACAACGGTACATGAAAGTTGTGGACAGCAACAAGCGTGAAGCCAGCAACAGAATCTCTTTAATCCGCAAGTAAGAATTAAGGTTCAAATAATCCCATTTTATAGCTCAGAGTATGATATTTTGCATCAAATCATACTCTGAGCATATTTTTTCTTAAATTCTGAACGATTATCTATTACAAACAGCAACTATTTGGAAATCTGCATATACATTTGTTTTATTGTAGAACTCAAACAGTATCAGTTTATGACGAATAGTATTAAAATTACTCCTCAAAGAACCAGTTTCATACTTTCAGTAAGTGTCATCCTTTATTGGACAACAGACTCCTATTTATATCTTAATTGCCATATCGACATGATGGAGTATTCCACTCCAGTTATTTTATATATCACGGCAATGATACTTGCCTGTGGAGTACTTCAGCGTTTCTTTTTCCGATTCATTACAAAGAATGAATTGAGTTTGTCTTTTGGCAAGCAAGTAAGACCTCTACCCGAACAAATTAAGGAGATTGATCCGGAGTGTCCAAAGGACAAGGATATAAATCCGGCAATTTTAGTTGCAGAAAGTGTTGCAAAACAAGATTATATGGATAATTATGAAGTACGTGTAGCTGAAATTGAACGTAAAAAAGCCGAAAGGCAGGCAGACATTAAGCGTGTCATTCATGAATATACCACATTTGTAATGACGGAATTTCTCTCAAAAGAAGATCTTGAAATTCTGCATGAAAACATAGAGTATTTTGCGTACGGACAATCTGATTTATACAAGCCAATCCGTTCAAAAGTAGATAATTCTCTCCGTTCTATCGACCTGATGCATTTCGTATGGAACATCGGGGAGAGATTGGGCATTTCTCTTATAGATAGAGCAACATTCATACATACTATATTCCCACATGAATTAAAAGACGCTTCGATTAAATATCTGGCTAAAAATCTCCGAACATGCGGAGTTTGCAAAATAGCCCTTGATATTCCTAAAACCGGAGATTATCACTTCAAATGTATGAAAGAAGCCCAAGAATAAAAAGAAAATTCAACCGATTAGGGTTATTCAACACAGACTGAAATATTATTGCCTTCTGATAGTTGTCAGCATTACATCATTGTGTTGGTTTGCAGCATGTTTAACAAAAACAATGTTATATATGCAAAAAGACAAACTGACCTTTAATGACCTGCCTGAAGTAGTAGAAGAACTTTGCGAGAGAATCGCAAGTATGGAAACGTTGCTGGCAGAAAAACTTCATCAGCAGCATAACGAGGCAAAAAAGGATACCCATGTCCCAATGACCGTTGATGAAGTCTGCGAATACTTAGGTATCTCGAAATCATCCTTTTATTACAAAGCCAAACATGGTGGTATTCCAATCATCAAACAAGGAAAACACTTGTTTGTCTATCGTGATGAATTGGACAAATGGTTGGAAAGCGGAAGAAAAGGAGAAACGCCTATAAGCATAGAGGAAGAACACGCCCGAATGCTTGCAACTACACGTCGCAAAGCCAATCCTAAAAGCTGGTGAGTATGGAAACGGTAGCACCCATTGAAGATCTTGCTCAGGTCGCTACAAGATGGCAAGATACCATGCTCAGTTTGGAAAAGGAGTACGAACAGGAGCCGGAAGTTCTGAAAATAGGCGGAGTACCTATCGGGACATTGGGAAATTTCAGTGCATCCATAGGCAAGGCTAAAAGCAAAAAGACTTTCAATGTTTCCGCTATGGTGGCAGCAGCTTTGTCAGGGAAGGAAATTCTTAACTACACAACGGACTTCCCTGAAGGAAAGAACCGCATCCTTTACATCGACACAGAACAAAGTCAAAACCATTGTATGATTGTGATGCATCGTATCATGAAACTGGCAGAGTTGCCGGCTAATGAGGATTGCGACCGTTTCTATTTTCTCGCTCTACGCAAGTTCAATCCGAAGGAGCGTTTGGCTATCATAGATGATGCCATCAATCAGATTGAGGGTCTCGGTTTCGTGGTGATTGACGGAATCCGCGACTTGGTTTATGACATTAATTCTCCGAGCGAAGCCACGTGCGTAATCTCCAAACTCATGCAGTGGACTGACGAATACCAGATTCATCTTCACACCATCCTTCACCAGAACAAAAGCGATGAAAATGCCCGTGGGCACATCGGCACGGAAATCAACAACAAAGCGGAAACGGTCATTCAAATTGAAAAAGACAAAGATGACAGCAACATCAGCAAAGTGGAAAGTGTGCACACCCGTTCCAAAGACTTTCTGCCATTCGCTTTCTGCATCAATGACCAATCACTTCCCGAACTTCTGCCGGACTATGTGCCGACAAAAAAGAGCGTAGGTCGTCCCAAGCAGGAACCGTTCTCCCCTTATAAAGACATCCACGAAGCCATCCATCGCAAGGCTCTCGAATTGGCTTTTGACGGAAAAGAGATGATTTCGGGATATAAGGCTTTGGAAGAAGAACTGACCACTGCCTACGAACTGGCAGGAACGAAATTTAATCACAACAAGATTGTGAAGATAATTAAGTTTCTCACGAACAAACGGATGGTGGTTCAGGAAAGCCGTGGCATTTATCGGTTCATGCCGGATTACCATTATTGACTCTCCACTTGACTTTATTCTAAAAGTGTCCATTCGTATATAAGTCAAAGTCTAAGTGCAACGACTGGTTTCATAATAATCCACGGAATCGGTCGTTGCCATTGATTGGGCTTGCCCGTTGTACAGACATTATCTTGTATGGGGAGCCTAATACCCCAAGCGACCAATAGGTCGTTTGAGAGTGCCAAATCTCTCAGCAAGCTGATTGGTGATAAAAAGGCGTTATTTGAGCCTTTTATCTTTTCGCCAGCCATCGCAAAAACGAAATTTGTATACTTAATTGCTCACAGGGCTTGCCCATTATACAAATCTTATTGAGTTAGGGTAACTCAATACCCCAAGCAATAAATCGCTCGTGAGACTTTGCCAATCCTCTGCAAGCTAGATTTGGCATTATTGCGGTTTTGGAGTGTATTTCAGTAGTGCTTTTACGAACTCTTTTATGAACCCTACTGGTTCTTTTATGAACTCTTATGTGAACTCTTTTCTTGCTTTTAAGTGGTATACTGGAGTAACGTCGGTCACCATAAATGCAGATACTAAATGATGAAAACAGAACTATTGTCCGAACACTTGACAATTTAACGACATGAATCTGCCATATCCCAAAGGCGATTTTGCCAACCTCAAAATGACATTATAATTATTCAATATCTAATGCAGGAAGACTATTATCTTCAAATCTATCAAAGTCAGATTGAAAAAGACGGTCTTGAATGATCCTATACTTTTCAAACTCTGATTCAGCAAACTCTTTGGCATATTCGGCAGAAACCTTTCCGCTATCCTGTAATATCGGGCTCTCAAATAAATTAATGAATTTGTCTATTCGCTTTGCCCAATCTTCCATTGTCATAGGTATATGACGCATAGCCATACTTTCTGCCATATCAAGGGACGCATTGACTATCCTACCCATTTCTTCTAATTCTTTTTCTCGCAAATAGTTCTTTGCTACAGACACATCTGTTTTGACAATTTTTCCATTCGGAGCGTTTTCCCAAGTGGTCAATCCCATGTGTTCCTTATTCGCATCAGCTCGTTCGACTATCAACTCCGCAGCAGTATGCCCATGCACAGCATAGTGCATTTTGTTCTGTACCTTTTTGAAGAAAAGACGAGTTGTCGGAGCATCTTTGTTATAGTCTATAGCCGTAGCATAAATATCGGTCAGTTTCTGATAAAAACGACGCTCACTCAGCCTTATCTCCCTTATTTCGGCAAGCAAATGTTCAAAGTAATCTACACCTAAGAAAGCCCCGTTCTCCATTCGCTTATGATCAAGTACATATCCACGGATGGCAAACTGACGGAGTACAAACGTACACCACTGACGGAACTGTGTGGCACGAACAGAATTGACGCGATACCCGACACTGATAATGGCATCAAGATTATAGAACATTGTTTGATAATTTTTCCCGTCTGCGGCAGTTGCCGAGTTTTTCTCGGTAACTGAATCTTTGACAAGTTCTCCGGATGCGAATATGTTTTTTAAGTGCAGACTAATATTGTCAGTGGAGCAATCAAAAAGCTGCGCCATCGCCTTTTGTGTTGCCCAAATGGTCTCATCTTTATACATCACTTGAATCCCATCCTCTTTGCCTTCAAACATGAAGATAAGAAACTCAGCTGTACTATTTCGTATTTCTATATTCTTTGCCATAATTTAAATTATCACCTTCGCAATTATTCATTTCGATTTGCCATAACTTTCAATGGGTTCTGCCACCATGCTATATTCTTCTTCAGTTGTCTCATATGATTTGATTCTTCTATCCTCAAGATAAATATGGTAAAGCGTGTATTCTAAAGCCTCTAAAGTCTGTTGGCGGACTTTCGGTTTCAACTGACATTCCCAAATGGTAATACAATGCCACCCCATCGAAGTTAGCAGTTGCCGTTCCTCTATATCTCTACTCCGATTACGCTCAATTTTATTCTTCCAAAACTCAACATTTGTCTTTGGTAGAACGTAGTATTTGCATCCTTCGTGACCGTGCCAAAAGCAGCCATTTACGAAAATAACAGTTCTGTATTTACGTAAAACCAAATCGGGATGTCCTGGAAGCCGTGGGTGATTCAGCCTATACCGAAAGCCACGGCCGAACAAGAACTTTCTCACCAATAATTCCGGTTTCGTGTTCTTGCCCTTTATCGCAGACATGCAACGATGACGCTGTTCCTTGGTCAATTTATCCATTTATTAACATATTACTGACAGTTATCTATTATTCTACAAATCTATCTATACATCCCTTTACTTTTTGTGGAAGATTCGAGAATTCTTGCGTTACTATTATTCCTCGTTCATCAATTGATTCAATATAGTCTTCTAACAATTCAATATCTTCAAAGGACATCCCGTACCTTAACATCCATATATGTTTCGTATTGTAAGTACCATATTTTGTCAAATTAGCCATTTTTTCGGCTTGTTCATCCGGACAACGTTCATTGTATTTGACGAATGCTACTTGAAAGATATTGCACAAAATAATGTCCCTAATTTATGCAACGTTTATTGATGATTTTCATTTTACTTTTTTATTATTTCATCGATTGGTAGCATATATATATAATCTTCCGGATTCGAATAGGATTCAGTATTATACTGATTTGCTAAAGCGTAACAAATTTGCACATCAGGATATTTCTGGGCAATAGCCGCTATAGAAAGAGTTGATAGTTTATTGTTCATTGGACTGATTACTATATTATAATCTTTCCTATTCTCGTCAACAATCTTACCAATTTCTTTGATATTTTGCTCCAGATTTTTACATGAGAATTGAAAATTTGAAGCTCGAGAATTTTTTTCAAGTAATTTTTCGAAATTCGAACGATTAATTTCGCTTAGAGATTCATTATGACTTTCTGTTGGCGAAGCCATACCTAAATATAACTTACTAGGCTCGAAAACCTCTATCAATGTTTGAGCACGTTCATATTCAAAACCGACTAATATAATTAGTAACAAATCCTTTATTGGTGACATATCGCCAGAATAGCCAACAACAGAACGTATTGTCCTTACCCCTTTACTAAGCCAAGGTAACGAAGTACCCTCTTCATAGGATGAGTATCTACTCGACGGACAATAACACAGATGTATATCAGTAAATTCAACTATTGAAGAGGATAAGATTTTTATTATTATCAACAATGTTTCTCTAGTAAATGTTGATACATCAACATATAGGTGTTCTTTTTTGCTTGTTGTTATTGCATCAAACAAATTATCATAATTATCCAACGGATTCTCAAGAGAGAGTTCTATGATAGAAGATCGTCCTATGAATAGTTCTTTTAAACACTCAGCATTCTTCTCTGTTTCTGTATAGTTATTTGGAAAGTAGCAAATAACAGCCTCAATAGATTCATTCTTGGAAATCTCATTAGGTATTATTAAACATCTTTTCTCAAAACTTGAACTACAAATAAACAAAGAATCGTTAACTATCTCTTTATCTATACTGTTTATTAATATTTTTTTCATATCTTAAATAGGATTATTACCGTCAAACAATAGTAATTGAGTAGCCGAAGAACTGTCATCTTCGGTAAATTTAAACTGTGCTAAAAATCTCTTAGTATCAATCATTGCCATTCTCAATTTGGCGCTATCCATAAATTTGTAACCGGCAAAACTTGTAGCATCCAACTTGAAATGAGGTGCCAAAATTCTACTTAATATGATTAAGCGATTTCTTCCAGTACCTGTTTTATTTCCAATTGTACTTTTATGGAAATAACCCAGCTGTTCTCCCATGTCAATTATTTCATTCATTTCGTCATCTGGAGTATCTGTAATTGCCACAGAGAACACTCTTCTTTCTGAGGAATTAGAAGTAAGCTGCAAATGAAATAATTGTCCCAAAGAGTCTATCATTCGATATAATTTTTCCAATTGTATTTGCCTAGTGTTATTATTGTCAATATCTTTTTTAAGTTTTTCAAACTCACCAACCAAATAGTTGTTAGAGTATTTTTTTATAACTTCATCTTGAATAGAAGGTTTGATGCTGGTAATATTATCTTCATTTGCTCCAAGTTCTGTAATTGCTAACGAATACATTTCTTGCGCAGGAGCTAAGAAATGTCGAATAATACCGGAAGACACAGCTACAAGTTGATCAAAACCAGCATAGCTATATGTAGAGCCTGCTTTATGATTCTGTTGCAACCGTGTTATATATTCAGGTCTTGCATAGCGTCTTGCTGCATCCCCACCTGCATATTTTTTCTCAGGATCTGCATAATCTATCAACATCTGATTATATATCTCTTGAATCTTTAGCTCTTGTTCTTTATCCTCTGGAAAGAAATCTTTTGTCTCAATATCAAGGTTCAAATATCTCTTTAGTCTTTTCTTAACAATTTCTTGAAGTCGTTCATTATACTTACTTTTACTACTTGAATAAACTGTAGAAATGTTTATCTCAGAATAATCATGAGGTGCGTCTATTCTTTTCTCGTTATTCGTCAAATGTGTTTTATAATCTAACTGGGTAGAGATCTTAAAACATATGTCTTTTGTTGTGCGATATGACACCCAAGTGTTCAACACCTTTGTTTGAGCCACATTTAGATAGCCAGCATCGTCAATCAAAATATACAAAGGTTTATCTTGAGGGAAAAATGGTAAAGATTTTAAAGACACAAGTAGTGGTTTCATAAAATCTATGAAATCAACAATTGGTCCATCATATGGAATAGAAGTATCTTTTGACAAAGCTATTTTATTGCAATAGATTCGACAGGAACGATTTATCCGTTCTACCTCTTTTGCCATTAACTCCATCATTGTTAGTCCATCCTTGTCTGTATCGTTTGGTAATTCAACAATGTTGTTAACACCGCAGTAAGAAAGAACATCCCGAAAATCAGTATTATAATATTGCCATATCTGCTCTTTATAATCATTTAATATATTCCCCAAATAGCATCCAACCGACTTATACACATTAGACATTACGTATGTCGTTAACAAGTGCTCATTTAATATAATTTCGGCATGAATCTCAAGGCGCGCCAAGTCAGGAATATTTATATTTGTTAGTTTTATAG
This sequence comes from Bacteroides sp. D20, assembly GCF_003436255.1. Classification (NCBI taxonomy): domain Bacteria; kingdom Pseudomonadati; phylum Bacteroidota; class Bacteroidia; order Bacteroidales; family Bacteroidaceae; genus Bacteroides; species Bacteroides sp. D20. The sequence continues at coordinate 11,891 of NZ_QSOO01000007.1, forward strand.
GAACGTATACAGCAAAATAATCCAGCTCAGATATTTGGCAATGCTTGGCTAAACACTGACAATCTGGTTGTATGTAGCGGAACATCATACTTTTACCTGAACCTCTTGGACCATTAATAAATGTATGTCCTTTTTCTAATACTTGATAAAAGTCAGGAAAAACATCAACAAATAAATCGACAACATCCTGAGCGGAGTTCTGTTCTGGAGTCTTTATTTCAAATGGATTTTCTTTCATAATGAACTATTTACACATTGATGAACATAATCACCTGTTAATTTGTTGTTACTTCGTTCTAATTGTGCCCCACAATACTCAAAAACATTATTTATTGATAACGTTGGATATCCCTTTTCCTCTATACGATAAGATATTGTATCAAAGAAAGGTTCAAACCCTTCATCTATAAATTCTATAGAAATAATAATCGAATGGAATTGATACTCATAGCTAACAAAACGATTATAGTACAAACATTCCTGGAATGTCTTGAATGTTCTTGTATATATTTCATCCAACAAATAAATAGAAGACTCACCTTTCTTATATCTATTTTGAACTTGATTCTTAGTGAGAGAAAAGCCCATCTGAATACAATGACTGTCTTTATCTGGATTGAAGTTGTACAAACTTTCAGAGAAAGCATGATACAATTTGCTATCCTCAGGTATTAAGTCCTTTTTTAGCAAGTAAGAAGACGCACGACTGTTTTCATCCGCAAGTTCATCACCAAATCTTAACAAAGCTGCTAGTTCACGGATTCTCACATCATGCCCCGAGATAGAGGTCTTGTATGGCAAATTCCCAATCGGATCATTTTTGCCTGAATGCGCTTTAGCTATATCCCCAATAATTTTTCTCTCAATTGTATCAACGTTTAAATTTTCCAGAAGATATCTGCCAGATTTTTCATGACCGTCTCTGCCATTAAAGATATGTCCCGCATCATGAATTTGAATCGCGACCAATAGTATAAAGCATTCATATGGAGTAAGGTATGAACAATCTTTCAGTATGGAAGATACTTTAACCATAACCATTTTTACATGATTAGCACTGTGATCATTTAGATACACAGTATTATCCAGTCTTGTAGTAATCGCTTTAACTTCATTATGGATCTCTGAATTCATAAACTGTTTAAAAGTGCGATATATAGCAACATAGTCTTTTTCCGATGGAAAATCCTGACTGCTTTTTGTTTCAAAATATTCTTCTAAATTCATTTTACATTATTTACGGCATTACATATCCCTTATCTTCAACATTGCTGACAATCTTCAAGAGTCTCTTACATTGGGCAGACGAAGGAAGAACCATTTTAGCTATAAATCTAGTTGCAATAGACTTAATAAAATCAAGGTCTCCGTACGAGAGAACATTTTCTTTTAAAAGTTCGTTATAAACCCTCATCCAATAGTCAGCACCCAAATTAAATATCTCAACGCTTGCTTCAATGTTTGAATTGAATTTGTGCGCTCGTTTAGCAGCAGCTTCTGTTGTTTTAATCTCCTTTTGGGAAACAAGGGATTTAATAAATTCGTCAGAGAGTTCAAACGGAACTTTCTTATAGTCATCCCAAACTGCAAGCGTTCTGGATATCGTTCTAACAAGGCCTCCACCAGCTTGTTTTGTCAAAAACTTCTGTGTATCAAAAGCTAAACGAATCAACTCATTTGCAAGAGCCGGATACAGTGTCTGTTTATTCCAAATCGTAACCCAGTCAAGATCGGCATCCTTTGGCAAAATTGATATCAGTTTTGCAATTGTGTATGGCACAATCTGAGCTTTATCTCCTCCTTTAGGATACCATTCGGACTTATTGATCATTACGTCCAATTCATCAAACATAATGACGGAGCAGATTCCTTTCTTAAAGAACACCTCATTAATACTATCCTTTGATTTATCATAAAGTTCTTCAACATAATCCGCAAAACGATTGAAGTTGATGGCAGAGCTTTGACAAACCTGGTGAGGATTCATACGAATAGTATTCAAACATTTCGCCAGCTTTTCCTTCTTGACAACCTGATTTTTCGGACTTTTCTCGCAGAAGGTTTTTCGTTGCGCTTGTGTAAGTTTCATTTGTTCCTGTTCCCATTTTCCACGAGAACGCTCGTAGAACCAACGAGTCTGATATGGTTTACCTGCAACAGGAGGAGCAAGAACCTTTTGCGATAGTTTCTCCATCATTACATGGAATGGGTGATTAGAGAAAAAATCGGCATCCGAAACAGGATTTTGGCAATTAGCGCATTTTGAGATTGTTTTAGTAATATTGTTATAACGTTCAACCTCTTCCTCAGACATATCGTTGTCCACATTCAGCACAGTCAGCTTCATCGGAACAAACAAATTGTCCATGCCTTTTTTGTCCTCTTTGCGAATAATTGCATTAGCTAACGAAGCGGTTGTCTGACCACCATTTATAATTTGTAAATCCTTAAAATGAGTAATTCGAGTGTTATCTGCAGAAAAACCTATTGAACGGGCAACAATAGCAATGCCGTTATTATAGGTAAAGAAATTCTCTGGACTATTAATGATAGTATTTCGGATACCCTTGTTTACCTTACCACGAACACTCAGGAAAGCCCGCACATTGCCTTGCAATAATTTACTCCCATATTTCAAATAGATATCTGCCAAGAACTTTCCTGGAACAATTCCAAGATATGCATCATAGTCGCTACTATCTCCTAAATCTGCTTTTAGATATTGAATCCCCTCGCAATCAAAATCTTTTGTATCAAACTCAACAATCTCACTTGCATCGGACATAAATGTTTGGAACAGCCGTTCCAGCGTCCAGATATTTAACTCTACCGGTCTCTCAAGAAAATCTTCTTGAGAGACACTCTTCACCTGCTTACTAAGAATCGAGTTAGAAATAATATAAAACTTGAAGCGAAGAATCTCTGTGTCCAACAGTCCTTTGCCAATTTTCTTTCGAAATTCTTTTGCTAAAATAATGGCAGGATCAGAATCGTCACAATAGTCACTCATCTTGCCGTTGACAACTTCGTCAAGGAAATTGCACATGTGAGTATACAAATCCACGATGCGGGTATTGGTCAACGTGTTTACGGCATCACGCTCATTGGTAAAATCACTTGCAATCAATATGAGTGCACTGTCAGCTTCGTCGTAAGCATAAGCATCAAAAGCCATGATACGACCACGCTTGCCTCTCATTTCAATAGACATCGGCATCGGATCATTAAATTCCCCGATAGATTCCAGTTCTTCTAATGTTTTTAGAATAAACTGAGTTTCCGGTTCTGTTCCTTCGTGATCGGCATCAAATCTAAGCTGATCAATAAATTGCGCTCTATATTCTTCAATCTCCATAGTGTAACGGATTTAAAGTTTATATTCTTCTAATTCAGAAAGAAAAATCTCGTACTGAATTCTGTTTATTGCATTCGGTATGTTTTTTCTGCATAAGCGAGGGAAATCGTTGCTTACATTGTACATTGAGAATCCCACATTCGTAAATACGAATTTGTCGTATTCTGGAGAGAAATCGAATGCGTACATACTCAGTTTAGACATGAAAGTCTCTCTATTTTGAGCTGTCCCCATTTTTGCCATTAGGTTTTGAACCAGTACATTCAATTTTATACCACTGAATGTTGGACTCATCTTTTCCAAACAATAAATAGCAAGATAGCCCTCGTCATCTCCATCCAGTTGCTCAAGTGATGAAATCTTTACAGAATCTTTGCCTGCACTTATTGCCTTTATCTCATACCAAACACTCTCTGTAGAATAATCCTTATGGGTCTTTTCTGGACCCATCCAGCTATCTAATGCCATATTCACACCATAGTGAGGAATCATATAATCCTGCATAAAAAGCAGTTCGCCTATCAACCCCATTACCTCATTGTCATTCATTCCACCATTATTTGGTCGGAACAATTTTTTCCATGAGAAATATCTTGAACAAAGTGTTTTATAAGCATCTTCATCGTCCTTAATAGCTTCCGTAGAATCGAGCAAATCCTGGCAAAACGTACTAAAATATTCCAGCAGCTCTGAATTACAGAGTGAAAAGCGAAGAATATAATTCTCGCCACTCTTTCCCTGCTGTACTGTAATCACATCCGACTGAGCTATTCTAACTGGAACGTATGTACCTCTAAAATCAAAGGCATAGTTTCCTTTCTCATCCTTTCCTACAAAAAGACTGAGGTCGCGGTTTTCACCAACACGGATAAAAGCTCCGCTTTGGAATCCTTGCGAGAATGTTGTAGATAATTTATTCTTCATCCTCTTCTATTTCGTCTGGTTCATCAAGCATGTTAAGCTGATAATATGTTTTATTAACTTTATATTTCTTGGTTTTACCTGTTTCTTTTAATCCAGGAAAACCAATAGCAAAAGCTATCATTTTATTGCCATTAAGTTTCTCTATGAATTTTAAGGCATTCTTGTTGGCTTCAATATTTTCTGGCTCTACCGGTTCGATGAGCATAATTATCAATACAGGTTTTCTGTGTGGAAGATGCTCAAAATATGCTTTAATAGGAATATGCCGTCCTCCAAACTCAGAACCTTCTCTCGCCCAAACTTCTCTGCATCGTTTTTCTGCCAAATCTATCTCATCTTGACTTAAGCAGAACTTTCCTTCTCGTAAACCAAGAATCCTACGACGACTCGAAATTTGAATTACATGATCATGTTCCTCAATCTGACGTTTCGGACAACGTATCATTTCAAGTCCTGGTATGTCATAAAAGGTCTGCCCATCACCACCTTCGAAAACAATATCCCATTTATCTACTCCTTCTGTTTCTTTGTCGCAAATAAAATCAATTAAGTTTTGCCGGTTAAATTTCATGTTAACTAATGAACATTTTATATTAGACAGGAAGTCTACCACCAATTCTTTGGACACATCAGAAAAATATCTAGATTTATCAATATCTGAGCATACATCCTCATCTTTGTATTTGTCGACATTCGCGAAACCAAATTTATAATCATTTTCAAACAGGTGGGCAGTAAAACATTTTACTTGATTCCAGTTCTCTTCATTATGTTCCGCCTTGACACTAAGGTAAGGGGTATCACAGATATTTCCATAGTAGGATTCCATCATCAACAATTCGTACGCGGTCCGCATCTTATTGTTGGCTGTTATCTGTAATTCGTCGCAATAGTCACGAACTTTAATGCCGAAATCTTTAGGAGTAAGATGTTGCTCAAACATTTTCTTAATATCTGCTTTCAATTCGGTAGTGGCTGTCGCTATTTCTCTATACCAAGTTGCACTTGCTTGACTTGTCCATATTTGGAACAAATCAGCATAACCAGGTCGATAACCAAACCAACGCCCCATCTGCATCAACACATCAAATGTTGCAGTGTTTCGATAGAAATAGCTTACAAGCAAGCCCTCTAATGTGAGACCTCGCGAAAGAGCAAGTCCTCCAATAGCAATTACTCTCAACGAAGGATTAGATTTGTAATCTAATTTGCTTGCGCTACTACCATTAACAACGATAATTTCCATCTTTGGAACATCAGCTTCAATATCGAACACAGCACCTAATAAATTCTTCTTTTTTATAACATCAATAAAACAGATATCAGTAATATTATCAAAATGTTTTTTCCAAAGTCGTTTCAGTTCTTTATACAGTGACAGATGAGCATTCTTTGAGGTATCTTCGTCAAAGTTGTATTTTAGTATTTGAATAAAGTTGTTCTGTATTTCTTCAATATGTTCCTTAATCACCTGTTGCACCCTTATGAAACGAGACATATTAACCAACATACTTCTTGGTTTAGAGGCATGTCCTCTTAAATCTCGAATAACATTTGCCAGATAATAACAATAGATGGACTCCTTCAGCGAATTTGGCAAGACTCCATTCCATTCTTTTTTGTGACGAGAGTAGAATGTCCCAGAATTAAGTTCTTCTATATTTTCGTGTAAATCAGTCCTATATTCATCTGAAGTGTAGTCTGGTTCTTCAACATCAGTTATAAAACGTAAATTGCGATAGTACTCTTTATCCTCATAAAAAATTTTATCGGCACCAATATATGAGGAAGGGGTCGGTAACGTATATATGAAATGCTCTGGAAACAAATCTGCATTCTTCATACTGTCCACCGAATCCGGATCTATAAAAACATTTGCAAATGGAGTAGCAGTAAAACCAATATAATTCGCAGTCTGAAAAAGATTGCAAATCTTACGAATTATAGCGTTTGTCTTAGTTGGATCTGTATTATCTTTTTTTGTATTAACCGATGCATTGTCTGCCTCATCGTCAATAAGAAGCATTGGATGGTTTATACTATTTGTACGAACATCCATATTCTGGTTTTTCAACCAATCATGCAATTTTGTCAGAACTGATACATTTTTTTTAACGACAAAAAGGACCAGAGAATTATGCTCCGATAAAGTCGTTGAAATCAAATTACTCCCTTTAACAAAATCTTTTACACATGTAGTAAAAGAAGTAGCTCTACGTTGCTTGTTGTCTTTACCAACTCCTACCTTCCCCTCGCGAATATGTTTTTCAACCTTACGAATAGTGTACCCAACAACACTTTCATCAATACGTTCTTGTGTTTGCTGACGAAGACTTTCTGTTATACCAGCTAGAAGAATAACAACTTTATATCCTGCATCAGCAGCTTTACAAATCAGACCTGAATATGTAGCGGTTTTACCAGACTGTACATCACCAATTATTAAGCCCCTCTTCAAACGTTTACCTTCAAATTCTTCCTTTGGATTGTATAAACAATTCATTATGTCAGGCAATGTCTTTTCGTGCAAAAGATTAATACTTTTGTCGTCAATTGAAGTGTGTTCTTTTAAATAACGATAATATCTCTCCCAAAAATAGCTGTCATCTACTTTATCATTGAAATACCACTTCTTTTGTTCATAATCATCATAAATAATATTGCCCAATACATGAGTGATTTTCTCTCGGTATTCTATTTCTTCCAACAATTTATTTTTGTCTTCCTCATCACAATCAATACCAGAGAAGGCTATTGCGTCTTCAATCGCAGGCTTAATATTTTCCAAAGATGGAACAAAGCCCGACAGTTCCTTCATAAGTTCCAAACGTGCGGAAATTATGAGTAGAATCTTATTATATGCTTCGTTTGTTAATTTCATCCTTGTAGTTATCTAAAAGTTTTTCCTCAACAACTTTATATTTGCAGAATGGCTCTGATTTCATCAGATCAGAAACAATCTCGACTATAGATTTCTTGTTAAAAGATTTTGCCAAGTTTACCATATAAATCCCAAGTTGGAAAATCTCATCGACACGATTATCTGGTTCATCTTGACTGATTGCATCATTAGACTTGTCAATGTAAATCTGCTGAGTCGGAACGTTTTGCTCAATTTCTTTCAAAAGCATCTCAAGCAGAGTATAGTCTTCTTCTGACATTCTATCCCTCACCATCTGGAACACTTTGCTCTCACGATTGATTTGATAATAAAAAGTCTTTCCTCTGCCTTCCATTCTATCCCAAATATAGTCAATATCCTCAACATTTTCTTTTCGACCACGATGGGTTTGCTTCCTAACAGAAATATCCATCGCTTCAATAACTGTTTGGCGCAATTGACGCTGAATCTGCTTTGGAATAGAAGCTGTTTGTTTCTTTATATCAATACTCCATATGTCATCAAGTGAATTCGGAATATCTACTCTAACTCTAGCATTTTTTGTGAGTTCACCACGCGGTTTCATCCCAAACCAAGTTCCCCAAATTATCAAACGCTTATTTCGATAAACATAGAAACCTTGTTTGATTCTTAATGTCTCTACTCCTCCTATGAGTTTTCTGTATTCATCGTTTAAATCTGTTGCAAATGGCAAGATATATGGTTTAACCCAGATTTGCCGTTCTTGACCCTTACTGTCACGAATAGCAATGGAACGTGCTTTCTTCGTTGTTGTCTTAGAATGTGATTCAAGGAAAGGATCCATTGGTTTTATTCTCCCTTTATTCAAGTACATCTTGATCTGCCCCTTACCTTTTGCTGAAAGAAAGTTATGAAAAATCAGAGCAATATTATTGGCTACAGATTCTTTAAGTTCAACAAGAGCATCATAAACCATTCCACCACTTGATTTCTCCAACACATCGAAATCCTGCCATAGTACAAGCGTGCCATGTGGCAATTCGAGGAGAGAGTGAATATAAGGAAGTGCTTTTATTTCATTTTGTGACAGCTCCTTCACCACCCACTCTTTTCTATTTTGAATATAATTATAATCCCAAGAATAGCTACTAATCTTTTCTTCCTGCAAACTGACAACCGTCAAAATTCTACATTGAGACAAAGAGGCAGATTTCATTCCTAAACCGAATCGTCCCAAATCATTTGCATTTCTTTCAAGTTCAGAGTCCCTACTTCCATACCTCATAGCTTCAAAAAGGACGCCTGCAGACATTCCTTCTCCATCATCTAAGATTCCCACAACAAGATCATCAATAGGTTCTGAAGGGAAGAATAGTTTGACTACGCTGCAATTTGCACTAATACCATTGTCAATAATATCAGCAATAGCAGCTTCGAAAGAATACCCCATTGAACGCATAGACCCCATAAGAGTATCAGCTTGTGGAATGCTTTGTCTATAAGTACCCATAGTTATTCCTTATTGTATGATGAATCGTATTCCAGAATCTGCGCCATCACAGCTTTAGACAATAACGGAGGAACCGCATTACCTATCTGCTGCTGTATGCTCATATGAGGCCCTTGAAAGATAAACGTATCAGGAAAACTTTGTAAACGTGCCGCTTCCCTCACCGATAAACCTCTGTCTTGATATGGATGAATTAGCATACTCTTCCTATAGTTTGAAATGACAACAGAAGGGCAATTTGCTTTCAGACGTTTATATATTCCACTATGACAACGGGTCTTGTCTGAATAATTTCGCATCAAGGACTCCGGAATAGCTCTCCAATTCTCACCTTGACCGATATATTTGTAACGTTGCATCACAAGGTCGTTACTCTTTGACACAAAATTCTGCTTTGATTCTATTGAACCTTTTCTCATCTGTTGCGCATAAGGGCTAGATTCCTTTATTGACTTAGTGTAAGGCAATGAATCTATCATATCACCATTATGTAAAACAGGTAAATCTCCAATAGCTTCTTCTACACTCACTTTATAATCAAAAGGCTTTGGAAACTCAAAGTCAATTCCTTGGTTGTTTCCGACCATAAACATTCTCATCCGTCTTTGTGGAACACCATATTCATCAGCCCATAGAACCTTCCATTTGACCTTATAGCCTGGCTCTATCTCCTCAAAACAATGTTTTATCATTTCTATTGTCTCTCCATTGTTCATTTTAGTCATTCCCCAAACATTTTCAAGGACAAACCATCTAGGCTTTATTTCTGAGACCAAACGAACAAACTCTTTGAACAATAAATTATTAGGATTGTCCATATTGCGAGACATCGTATTTGACATAGAAAATCCCTGACAAGGAGGGCCTCCCATGATTATAAATACTTCCTCGTCTTTATTTAAGAAATCTGTAGCTTTGACATCCCGAATATCGCCACATATTACTTTTGCTCCTTTGTGATTAAGTTCAAAAGATTTGGCTGCGTGAGGATTAACCTCAATAGCATAGCGAACCTTAATTCCCGCCATTGCCCCCCCCAGACTTAATCCGCCTGCTCCTGAAAATATGTCTATACCGATTTTTTTCATAAGCTGAGCATCATAAGTCATTATTATCTTTTGTTGTAGTTAGCAACTGTCGAATGTCAACATCCAACAAATTCGCTATTTCTTGCAATTGAATAATAGATGGTTGCGATTTATTAGAACACCATCTTGAAATTGTGTTCTCTGATTTGCCCATTTGAGTTGCCAACCATCTATTGGTTCGTTGCCTTTCAGCCAGTACCGCCTTAATCCTATTCATCATTATTTGTTGATTGTTCGACATCAGTATTCAAATTATACTCGTTATATTGCAAACAAAGATACATCTAATTTCCCATATAGCCAAGTAGATAAGCAACAAAAACATCGTTTAAAGGAATGACTACAGTTGGCATAAAGATATGCAAAAGAACACATGTATTGTTTTTATCCATTCCATCAATGAATTTCACCTTTCAAAAAATTATGCTACACAAACATTATGTTCGCGCAGCATAATACAAATCTTCAATCGCATTTCACTACTCAATTACATACAAATCAACATCATATCTCTTGGAAATTTAGCGCGTTTTTATTTGGTAATTTGGCACACTGAAACAGTTATTCTCACTTACATCGTTCATCCAACACTCCGGCAAACATATCCATCTCTCTCTTGGAAATTCCTAATCGTGTTGCCAATTCGCGCCATCCTTTTACAGCTCCAATCACCTCCGAAATAATCTTTTCTGCTGTTTTACGGTTTAGCATGTAGTCTTCGCAAGCATCCAGCAAAATACTCAACTCTGCTTTGTTAGAAGTTGATGAAACAAGCAAACTTTGATACTCATTCAACGTGGGGTTCATGTCATATGCAGGAGACAGTATCCATCCTTTTGCAGTCAAAAGGAAACCATGATTGCGGAAATGGTCGTCACTATTGCCTATGCATATATTGAAAGCCACACGACGGTATAGTTCCTGTAGGTTTCGCTCCACATCGGTACAGCTCTGAATAATAAAGTCAACTATATCCAGATAACCATGCCTGGTAGTTGCATTGTCACCATCACTCAGCCCCAATAAGGTCATGGCAGATGCTAAATGAATGCGTTTTCCTTCTTGGGTTCTATCGAAGCGTTGTGACAGCAATGTATGATATTTTTCTCCAGTTGCTAACATTTTTGTTTTTGCAGCGTTTATCCCTGTTTTTGTGGCAAGCAAATGACCGAAATGCTCCCAAAGTCCTACATCATAGTCATCCTTGCGAGACGGGAACTTGGCTACATAAAGAGTCTTATCTGCATCTACGACATTGGCTTTAGGTCTCGCACCGCCCAATGATGTTCCCGGTTGCACAAGTTGTGCAATCCATTTTCTATCGGGGAGCATATTGTTTTCTTCACATTTCTCTATCTCGGCACTGGCTGCAATCAGTTCCCGAATATCCGTCAAAGGTGGAATTTTCAATGACTCACTCACATTGATAAATTCGCCATCGAGGTCTTCCTTAAAACGGAATCCACCCATTCGAGAGAAATCATCGATACCAGTTAAGAAATCGAAAGATGACAATCTCCTTACGGGACGTTGTTCTTCTGCCGCTACAATTTGCTCACGACGCAACAACAAAGTACGTCCCCAACGGTCGGGCAAGGCATCAGAGAAACAACCAAATATATCTTTACCTGGTTGCGTGTATTGCTGACCGGGATAATTATTCAAGTCGTCACTCAAAAACAGATCGCTGTGCTGCCTTAACCATTCATTATTGAACGTAAAACTATAGCTGTCCGCACCACGAAGAGACTCATAGCCCAATTCGCCTATGAGTTCCACTTCTTTGAGCCAATCGAAATCGGCATATACATACAACTTTTTCATAGATTATTCTTTCTTGGATGCACGTTCTCTTGTTTTCAAACTCAAATCTTGCAAAGCTTTTCCCATTTTATCTTCTTTGGCAAGCAATAGAATATCATCGTCAAGTTGCAATGCGTACAAAACACGTAGATAGATCCCTATTGCAACTGTAGGAATCCCTTTTTCTATTCGGGACACAGTAAGCGGTGAACAGGTGGCACGTTCAGCAACCTGAGCCACACTCAGATTCCGACGTAAGCGAGCCAACTTAATCTGCTCGCCCACAATCTGCATCTTCTGCTCCAATTTTCGAGGAAGCTTGGTTCCCATTGTATTCTTTGCCATTACTACATCAATTTAAAGTGCAAAGCAACTATGTTAATGACTTTGCTATAATCAACCTACCATATAATATGCAAAGGTAATACTTTTTATTTATTTAATGATGTATTACACATAGAAAAATGCACGTCTTGGCATAATTAACCATATACATAATCTATTTTGAGCAAAAACTTCCAAAAACTAAATGCCATAATGCTGTTTGTAAGCACCATATACACCTACAAACAATATGTTATTCGTTACAAATGATGCAAATTGTTCATCATACACTCATCATATCAAAGAACTATTTTGCTCGCCAAAAGAAAAAGACTTGACTCTACCCCTCAACTTGACTTTAATGACCGTCATTATATACACGGGCAATAAAGTTAAGTCAAGCAGAGGGAAGAAAAGGCTTCAACTAAATTTTTCTCTTTTGGTCAGCAAACAATATCCGTGAGAATATCTTGCATTTAGTTAACATTATCGGCGAAAACATCCCAGAATTTTATACCTTTGTAGCCGGATAGAAGATAGGTGAACTTCATTGAGGATACAATATTCCCCATGGTTCTGATTCATTGAGAAAAGAGTGTAAAACAGCCTCAAAAACAAGTCCAAGAGGCTCAAAAACAACTTTTCTACCGATTAAATTGCAATAATCTATCATTCAGGCAGCTATGTATGCTGCATCGGCAAGTAAAGCTAATCATATATACCCAGTTATCCCCAAAACGAAAACGATGAGAGATTTTCCTTTATAGATAGCTTAGGATGTTCAGTTCTCCTATCTCCCATTTCAAAACAAAGGCTGTCCATTATCTAATATGTGACAGCCTTTCTATGAAAGTTTTCTTCAGATAAATATCATACTTTTTTCATAAACTCCTTCGGTGTTTTTCCAAAATACTCCTTATACCTGCCTCTGAAGTTTTTCAGATTTCGCATACCCACCATTTCAGCAACCATAGTCACAGAAAATTTTCCGCTTTCCAAAAGTTCCCGTGCCTTCTCCATCCTGATTCTCGAAATCAAATATTTGGGTGCTTCTCCCGTCAACAACTTCCACTTATTATAAAAGGTTGTCCGGCTCATGCACATCCTGGAGGCAATATCATCTACTGTCAAATCCTCTTTATCCATATTCTCCATAATGTAAAGCTTCACTTCATTCAAAAATGCCAGATTGGCATCCTGCTGAGCCCGCTCCATAGGTTTCGTTAAAAAATCTTCTCCAAAAACTTTCTGAAGAAATGTCTTCCGAAGAAAACGGCTATTATTTATCAATATGGATATTTCCACTTTAAGGTCCTCCAGATTAAAGGGCTTACATACAAAGAGATCAGCCTGAGAAGAACAACGCTTTTCCCGCCGTTTCACATCAATGTGCGCCCCCATCAATATCACCGGAATAAAGGAGGTGTCCCTCGACGTCTTCAGTTTAGAAGAAAGTTCCTCACCGCTCATACCTTTCAACATGATATCACAAATCACCAAATCCGGATACTCTTCACATATTACCTCCAATGCTTCCTGACCGTCATCAAAGCTCCTCACTACAAAACATTCCGATAAACGTTTCTCAAGATAATCCTTGAATCCCTTGTCATTATCCGCAAGTATCACTAAAGGTCTATCCATATTTTTTTTCTTCGAGAAACCATGGAAAGCTATTTCCGACTCATTCACCTGAAAAGTGTCCGGAATATTTAAGGATGTATACCCCCCCGAAACCGCACACGAACATCTTATGGGAAATCGAAGCAGAGCCTCCTTTTCCAAAGTCAGTATTTTCCCGTCACATATATTCATCAACTTGTCAAAAAACACACCGCCCATGCCATACTGCTTGCCATGCAGAGGTCGCAGAATAGGAAGCCGCGACGAGTACCATCTGCAACATTTCAGAAATCGCTTGTTGCCTGTATCCTTAATCCTGATTGCCCAGTAATCTCCCTTCAACGAAACCTGCATCGAGAGATGCGTTTCCGGCAGAGAACACTCGATGGCACTCAATACAAACCGGTCGATAACCGGAGATATCTTTCCCGGATCAAACCAAGCGCTTGCATAGTCAAAATCCGGAACCAAATCCAGCTTCATCTGTAACCCGGCCACATGAGACTGTAAAAAAGACACTTTCTTCCTCATAAATGCGCCGATTTCATGTTCTGCAACTACCAGGCTACCAGAATTGCCAAATAGTCGTTTCAACTCCATCAACGCTATCAAGTGCTGCTCCAGCCCGCCTATATGATGAAGTGCAACAGCCAGTTCCTTCTTTATGTCTTCCGGACAGTCTCCTTCGTAAACTGCCCCTAACGGTGTCTTAATCAAAGAAATGGGATTACGTATGTTTTGAAAGGTATCAATGAAATACTGATTTCCCTCTTTCAGTAAATCTCTTTCTTCACTGATACAGAGTAAATGGAACAAAAGCCAACATAATATACAGATTCCACTAGCCACTATTGGCAGAACAGACCAGGGAACCTTATGATATACGCCGATGGATAGCAGGAAAACGCATAATGACACTACTATTATTATTATCGATAAATGTTTCATACTATTATAAGTTTAAGTAATAATGATTCATACTAATATATACCCGAGTTTTCAGTCAATAGCAGGATAATCCCAAGTATGTCATCAGGAGGCGGTCTAATGGGGGAACGGTAGGTTCCTTGAGTCATCGAATTCACCTTACCAACCCTCGTTTGCTAGCAGAGCCTGCATTTCGTCCACCTGTATTTCATACCCAGCAACTCTCTAAACCATTCATTTCCCATGCCCAACGTATCTTTAAATATCAATACAACATTCCGCTTATCCAAGATAGCTCCAATCAATTATTCTCAAACAAAATAATAGTATAACAAACGGAAAGGCTAAAAAGATGATACCACTTCACACATATTCTTATCATACTCACATATCTTGCGCATGAAACAGAAAGACATTATCTTTGCAGCATGAAACAAGAACTGAAAGAAAACGGAGGATTACCGGCACATATACTCTGGACACTTGCTATCGTAGCTGGCGTGTCCGTAGCCAACTTGTATTACAATCAACCCCTGCTTAATATCATGCGGCATGAATTGGAAGTTTCTGAATTCAAAACGAACCTCATTGCCATGATTACACAAATCGGATATGCGCTGGGATTATTGTTCATCGTCCCATTAGGAGACCTCTATCGACGCAAGAATATCATCCTAACGAATTTCTTCCTACTCATATTTTCCCTTCTAGCCATTGCCATGGCACCGAACATCTACATCATCTGGGCAGCATCACTCATTACCGGCATCTGCTCCATGATACCCCAAATATTTGTACCGATTGCCTCGCAATTCTCACGCCCCGAAAACAAGGGACGGAATGTAGGTGTCGTCATCTCAGGATTACTGACTGGAATACTTGCATCACGTGTTGTCAGCGGATTTGTGGGTGAAGTGCTTGGCTGGCGTGAAATGTACTTCATCGCCGCTGGAATGATGTTACTATGCGCTATCGTTGTATTAAAGGTACTACCGGACATACAACCGACTTTCCAAGGCAAATATTCCGGGCTGATGAAGTCTCTTTTCTCATTAGTAAGAGAATACCCCTCTCTACGAATCTACTCGATACGTGCAGGACTGGCCTTTGGCTCATTCCTTGCCATGTGGTCCTGCCTTGCATTCAAAATGGGAGAAGCCCCGTTCCATGCATCCAGCGATGTCATCGGCATACTAGGGCTCTGCGGCATTGCCGGAGCCTTAACCGCATCTTTTGTAGGAAAATATGTAAAAAAGGTAGGCATACGCAATTTCAACTTTATCGGTTGCGGAATGATTCTGCTTGCATGGGCCTCGCTCTTTTTCTGCGGAAACAACTATGCAGGTATCATTACCGGTGTCATTCTTATAGACATAGGCATGCAATGTATCCAACTCAGCAACCAGACCAGTATTTTCGACATCTACCCGTCTGCCTCCAATCGGGTAAATACGATTTTCATGACCACTTACTTCATCGGCGGCTCTTTGGGTACCTTCCTTGCAGGAAGCAGTTGGCAGACTTGGGGATGGAGTGGCGTGGTCGGCACCGGCGTTATTTTAACAATAATATCGTTGTCCATCACCCTTTACAGCAAGAAATAACAAGGATACTATCATTTTTCCAAGCAAACGCAAAGATTTGATAATTTTTATTTGTCATGCAAAGGATAAGGAAGATATTGAACAGAATTGTTATACCTTTGTCGCATCAAACTATAAACGACAGATTGATAATAGATTCGTCAACCAAGCATAGTCAAAAACAACCCTATGAATTCAGCAAAGAAAATACCCTCTCCACTCGTTTCTCTATTTCCCATCGCTTTTCTCGTAGGAATGCTGTTCGCCACCATCCATACTTTCGGAAGTGACGCCTTGAGTGGAGGAAGCCAGATTTCCCTGCTTGCCACCACTGGTATGTGTGTCTTTATCGGCATGACTTTCTACCGCATCCCTTGGAAAGATTATGAACTTGCCATCACCAACAACATTTCAGGTGTTGCCACAGCTATCATTATTCTATTGATTATCGGTGCTTTGAGCGGCACATGGATGATAAGTGGGGTGGTACCTACCCTTATATATTATGGTATGCAGATTATCCATCCGAATTTTTTCCTTGCTTCTACCTGCATTATTTGTGCATTGGTATCAGTAATGACGGGAAGTTCATGGACCACTATCGCCACCATCGGTATCGCCCTTTTGGGCATAGGTAAGGCACAAGGTTTTGAAGAGGGATGGATAGCCGGTGCCATCATTTCGGGAGCCTATTTCGGAGACAAAATTTCACCGTTATCGGATACCACGGTCCTTGCCTCATCCGTAACGGAAACACCGTTATTCAGCCATATCCGCTATATGATGATCACCACCGTCCCCTCTCTCCTCATCACCCTTGTCATCTTTACAGTAATGGGACTCACACACGAAACGAACAATACACAACAGATCGCGGAATTTACGGCAGCATTGGACGCCAAATTCAACATTACTCCCTGGTTACTGGCTGTTCCCGTGATTACGGGAATACTGATTGCCCGGAGAGTGCCTTCCGTCATCACACTCTTTCTCTCCACTCTGCTGGCAGGGATATTCGCCTTCATCTTCCAACCGGGACTACTGAATGAGATAGCGGAAGGTGGGAATATGTTCAAAGGGATAATGATGACATTCTATGGCAGTACCAGTCTACAAACTGACAGTGACATGTTGACAGAACTGATTGCCACACGAGGTATGGCAGGAATGATGAATACCATCTGGCTCATCATCTGCGCCATGTGTTTCGGTGGAGCCATGACGGCAAGCGGCATGCTAGGAAGCATCACTTCCCTATTCGTCCGCTTCATGAAGAATACAGCCAGCATGGTAGCATCCACCGTATGTTCCGGATTGTTCCTGAACCTTGCCACGGCAGACCAGTACATCAGCATTATCCTCACCGGAAACATGTTCAGCAACGTTTACGCAAAGAAAGGCTACGAAAGCCGGCTACTTAGCCGTACCACGGAAGATGCCGTTACCGTCACCTCCCCGCTTATCCCATGGAACACCTGCGGCATGACGCAAGCCACCATTTTGAGTGTACCACACTGACCTACCTTCCCTATTGCTTCTTCAACCTTATCAGTCCGGTAATGAGTATCTTTATTGCTGCTATCGGATATAAAATAATTAAAAAACCGGTGAACAATCCTGGATAGGCATTGTTCTTGCAATAAACTTATAACGAACAATTTATTTAAACCTAAACAAAAAAAGATTCGATTATGAAAAAGTTTATTGCATTAGCAGCAGTAGTATTGGTAAGCATGGCAACAACGACCATGTATGCACAAGAGAGTAGAGCTGAAAAGCGCGCAGACCGTAAAGCCCAAAGAGACGCAGAACGTGCACGCCTGAAAGCTGAAGAACAAGCACAGGATGCCATTTCGTACGATGACGCAATGGCGGCCTTGAAAGCTCACCAGTTCGTAATGGAGGCAGACCAAGTGATGTTCCGCAACGGACAGACCGCATTTGTAAACTCCAACACCAACTTCGTATTGGTCAACCAAGGACGTGGCACCGTGCAGGTAGCCTTCAACACCGTATACCCAGGTCCTAACGGCATTGGCGGTGTAACAGTAGACGGAACCGTATCGGACATCCAAATGACTACCGACAAACGGGGCAACGTGAATTGTAACTTCAGCATCCAGGGTATCGGCATTTCCGCCCAGATATTCCTTACGCTGACCGATGGCGGGAACAACGCAACCGTAACCATCAGCCCGAACTTCAACTCCAACACCATGACTTTGAGCGGGAACCTGGTTCCGCTGGAACAATCCAACATATTCAAGGGACGTTCCTGGTAAAACCCTTATATAAATATATATATTCCCACTCCGCCACAAATCACACTAAAAAGTGTACATTTGTAGCGGAGTTTTTTATATACCAATGTCATGAGAGAATTTATCATTGCAGACAATCAAGATATCACCAAAGCAGGCATGATGTTCCTATTGGGCAGACAGAAAGACACCTCCCTGCTGCTGGAAGCCGACAACAAGGCAGAACTGATACAGCAACTACGCCTGCATCCCACCGCCGTTGTCATTCTGGACTATACCCTTTTTGATTTTTCGGGAGCTGAAGAGCTAATGGTACTTCACGAACGCTTCAAGGAAGCCGATTGGCTACTCTTTTCCGACGAATTGAGCCTACCGTTCCTGCGCCAGGTATTGTTCAGCAGCATGGCATTCGGCGTAGCGCTGAAGGATAATTCCAAAGAAGAGATACTGACCGCACTACAATGCGCCTCACGCAAGGAGCGATTCATCTGTAATCACGTCAGTAACCTGCTGCTCGCAGGCAACGGTTCCTCCTCCCCCACTCATCCTACCATCAAAGATGATTTACTGACTACTGCCGAACGGAGCATCCTAAAAGAGATAGCCCTGGGGAAAACAACCAAAGAAATAGCTGCCGAACGAAACCTCAGCTTCCATACGGTAAACAGCCACCGGAAGAATATCTTCCGGAAACTGGGTGTAAACAATGCGCACGAAGCCACCAAATATGCCATGAAGGCAGGCATCGTAGACTTGGTGGAATATTATATATAAATCTCCCCGCTCCCGACACACAGCCGGGCATCAGCATCATACACCACTCCGAACTGGCCCGGAGCAATGCCTTGCAGCTTTTCTTCCGAAACAATGCGGTAACCCTCCGCCTCCTTTTGCAACCTGCCTTTGACAAACTCCGGCGTATGGCGTATCTTGAAAGTCACCTCCACCTCTTCCTGCGCTCCCTTCCAGGGATTATCCGTAATGAAATGAAAATCGTACATACGGAATTCATAGCCGTATTGCAATGCCGTATCACATCCGCGGGACACGTAAATCACATTCTCCTCCACATCCTTGCGGACAACAAACCACGGTCCTCCACCCAACCCCAATCCTTTACGCTGGCCGATGGTATGAAACCAATAGCCCCGATGCTTGCCCAACTTTCTACCCGTTTCCAACTCCACAATATCCCCTTCCCTTTCGCCAAGGAAACGGCGCACAAAATCATTATAATCAATCTTTCCCAGAAAGCAGATGCCCTGACTGTCACGACGTCTGGCGCTGGGCAATCCGGCACGCAGGGCTATGTCACGAACCTCATTCTTCATCAGTCTGCCCAATGGAAACATCAGTTTGGAAACTTGCAGATAATCTATCTGTGCCAGAAAGTCGGTCTGGTCTTTCACGGAATCGGCAGCGGTACCGAGCCATGTCTTTCCATCCCTCAACACCGTAGTGGCGTAGTGCCCGGTTGCCGTGACATCGAAATCCTTCCCCACACGTTGCTCAAAGCACCCGAACTTTATCAGCTTGTTGCACATCACATCCGGATTGGGAGTCAAGCCACGTCTTATTTTATCAATGGCATAAGCCGCCACCTGGTCCCAATACTCCCGGTGCAGGTCCACTACTTCCAACGATAATCCATAACGCCGGGCAATGGCAGAAGCCATCTCCATATCCTCTTCCGCAGAGCAGTCCATATAATCGGCATCGTCCCTCCCTATTTTGATATAAAATAGAGAAGGACGGTAACCTTGTTCGCAAAGGAGATGTACCACCACGGAGCTGTCTACACCTCCCGACAATAATACAGCAATATTCATTCTATCGTATACTGTTATTCTTTTAAATTCTGTCAAATGCCTGGGACAAGTCGTCCAGCAAATCATCGATATGTTCTGTCCCGATGGAGAGGCGGACCGTGCCCGGTTTGATGCCTTGTTCTTCCAATTCCCGTGCACTCAATTGGGAATGGGTAGTGGTGGCAGGATGGATAACCAGGGATTTCACATCAGCCACATTGGCAAGCAACGAGAATATCTGTAAACTGTCAATAAACGTCTGCGCTTCCTTCACACCGCCCCGCACCTCAAACGTAAAGATAGAACCGCCTCCATTCGGAAAGTATTTCCCGTAAAGCGCGTGGTCAGGATGCTCGGGCAGGGACGGGTGGTTCACGGCAACCACTTTGGGATGCTTCTTCAAGAATTCAACCACTTTCAAGGCATTCTCCACATGACGTTCCACGCGAAGCGACAACGTCTCCAATCCTTGCAACAGAATGAAAGCATTGAAAGGACTGATTGTGGCACCGGTATCACGCAACAATACGGCACGGATACGGATGGCATAGGCAGCAGGACCGGCAGCGTCGACGAAACGTACTCCATGATAACTCGGGTCCGGTTCCGTCAGTTGGGGAAACTTCCCCGAGGCCACCCAGTCGAACTTGCCGCTATCTACAATAACACCACCCAAGGACGTACCATGCCCTCCGATGAACTTCGTTGCCGAATGGACTACAATATCTGCCCCATGCTCTATGGGACGAATCAAGTAAGGAGTACCGAAGGTGTTATCTATAATCAGAGGAATCCGGTGACGGTGTGCTATTTCAGCAACGGCATCAATGTCAATGATGTTGCAATTCGGATTTCCCAGCGTTTCAATGAATACTGCCTTGGTATTCTCCTGAATCGCTTTCTCGAAATTGTCCAGATTGCCCGGGTCCACAAAAGTAGTGGTAACCCCGTAGACAGGCAATGTGTGGGCCAGCAGATTATACGTTCCACCGTAGATGGTCTTAGCTGCCACGATATGGTCGCCTGCACGGGTGATATTCTCAAAGGCATAAGTGATGGCTGCCGCACCCGAGGCTACGGCCAATCCGGCAACACCGCCTTCCAGAGCCGCCACACGTTTCTCGAACACATCCTGGGTGGAATTCGTCAACCGCCCGTAAATATTCCCCGGGTCCTGCAAGCCAAAGCGGGCTGCCGCATGGGCCGAATTACGGAATACATACGAAGTTGTCTGATAGATAGGTACGGCGCGGGCATCAGTTGCCGGGTCGGGTTGTTCTTGTCCAACGTGAAGTTGTAGAGTCTCAAAGTGCAATTTCTTTGTTTCCATTGTCGTTTGTATTTTAGGTGAATAAACCGTTTCTCATTCGGATGTTGCAAAGATAGAGCGATAAGCCGGGGCAGACAATGACACAGATTAGGGAATTTTATACCACAATTGTGGTAGATAAGCAAGCTATTTTCTATCTTTAGATAAGATAGACTGCATTTCGGCAAAACTTTTTCATGCAAGCATGAAAGTTCTGCACTCAATTTGCACTATCTTTGCCCCCATGAAAGCAAGAAATATACTGATACTCATATTGGGAACCCTGATTCTTCCCATTTATCTGACTTCCTGCGGGGTGGACCGCTGGAAAGAGTATGCCGGACAGACCCAGACAGACCGCTGGATTGACGATACCATGCGTGTGTGGTACTATTGGGTAGACGCTATCCCCCATACCAACGACTTGAACTATTTTCAAGCCCCTTTCACTTTCTTTGCCTCGCTCAAATCCGAAGAAGACAAATTCTCCACCATCGACAGTCTGGTCAGCATCACCACTACCCGCAGCATCCCCTATACGGATTACAGCTACGGATTCCAGTTCACTACCAACCAGATAGAAGTAGAAGGAGAAGAGAATGCCATTGTTGCACAGATTCTTTACGTTGCCGACGGAAGCCCGGCCTCGGAAATCGGGCTAAAACGGGGTGACTGGATTATGAAGATGGACGGGAACTTTATTACTGAACAGAATTATAAGAAACTGTATGGAAGTAGTGCCATGGAACTTACAGTAGGTTATTACGACGTGGAGAAAAATGCCATCGTTGCTTACGACAAACCCAGACAGATAGCATCGGCGCGTCCCGTCAACGACAACCCGGTGCACTATAAGAATGTATATACATCAGGCAGCAAGAAAATAGGTTATCTGGTCTACAACCACTTCAGTTCCGGCCCCACGGACAACAGTAATGAATATGACAACGACCTGCGCAGCGCATTCCAATATTTCGCATCACAGCAAGTCAACGAATTCATCCTTGACTTGCGCTACAACAACGGTGGATTACTGAGTTGCGCAGAATTGCTGTGTACCATGCTTGCACCTTCCTCCGCCTTGGGACAAGAGTTGGGGTACCTGGAATTCAACAACCGCTTCAATCCGCAGATAGTACCGTTCACCCTGAATTCCGGACTCATCGGAAACGGAGCAAACCTAAACCTGAATACTCTCTACGTACTTACCAGCAGCCAGACTGCCTCCGCCTCCGAAATGGTGATTAACTGCCTCGACCCGTATATGGATGTTGTCATAATCGGCGGTACTACCGTAGGCAAGAATGTAGGTTCCAGGAATTTCTCCAGCCCCGAACTGATGATAACGATGAATCCCATCGTCTGCAAGATATACAATTCGGAAGGGAAATCTGATTATGAATCCGGATTCCAACCGGCCTACTCGGGATATGTAGTGAATGAGATGAGCGACATGTCACGTTTCCTGCCCTTTGGAGATACCAACGAAGCCTTATTGAGCACTGCACTCGGCGCCATCGACGGAAGCATACAACCGCCCGCACAAGAAGATACCCGTTCTTTAAGAGTGACCACTCTCGCAAACTCCATTGAACGTCGGGCAAGCCATGCCGTACGCATCAAATAAAAAGACAAATAGGATGAAACTAAACAGAAGAGTTACAATCATCACCCGATTTTCGGGAATCATGTTCAGCCTGCTGTTGCTCGGCGGACTGGCAGCTTGCAGCGATGATAACAATGGCAGTGATACGCCAGAACCGGAGCCGTCAACCTACCCCACCACTCCTTTCTCCAAAATCGAACTCAAAGAAGTGATAGAGAGCGATGCGCAACCGGTTACTGCCACCCACACCTACCTTTACAACAGTGCAGGCAGGCTGACCAGCTACACCGGCAAACAGAGCTTTACAGCAGGAGACGAACTCTTCGAGATAGAGAATACCACTACTGTCGAATACAAGGACCATCAAGCCGTGATAACCGACGAAGCAGGTACAGTATCAACCTACACGCTGAATGACAAAGGTTATGCCACCACTTGTACCAGTCAGGATATGGCAGGAAATACCCGTACTTACACCTTCTCCTACCTCATCAACACCGAAGACAAATACTATCTGGAAAACATCACAGAAAAGCTGGACGACGGAAAAGAATACTCATTCATTACAATAGACTACAGCAACTTCCGGGCATTGCGCATACAGCAAAAGGTTGACACTTTTGAGCACAACAGTACGGCTACCACACCATCAGACAATGAAATTGCAAATATCTCCGAAATACCAAGCCTATTCATTACGGACATGTATCCGCTTTCCATGCATGCGGTTGCCATATACGGGAAGATATTGGGAGAACCTGCAAACTATCTGATTACCCAACTCATCCCGGACAGCAACGGAGAAAGTGAAGAGACCACCACCTATACTTATACGTTAGATAACCGGGGTATCGTCACTTCCTGCCATGCAGTCGTCAGGCATATAAGGAACGGCTACGAGCAGGACTACACACGCACCGTGAACTATACCATCGAATAATAAGTTACTTACTTCTTAAAGAACTTGTCGAAGAAAAGGACGTGATAGTCTATGGAGTTGTTCCAATACGTTCCGGTATGTCCACCGGGACGGGTGATGAAGTCATGGTCTATCTTCCTTGCCAGCAGCCGGTTGTGCAAGTCCTTGTTCACTTCAAGAAAGAAATCGGCCTCACCGCAGTCGATGATTAGCGCCAAGTCTCCATTTACAATCTTATCCAGCTGGTTGACCACCGTATGCGCATCCCAAGATGCCTTGTTGGCAGCAAACTCTCCCAACTGCTTGTTCATTTCCCAATTCTGGGGGAACGGCCGTATATCCACTCCTCCACTCATACTGCCCGCCGCACCGAACACATCCTTATGACGGATAGCACTCCACAAAGCACCGTGGCCGCCCATACTCAATCCACTGATGGCACGCGCCTTTCTATCGGGAATGGTAGCATAGTTCCCGTCTGTATACTTCACCAATTCCGAGGTGACAAAAGTCTCATAACGGTAGGCAGGATTCTCCGGACTGTCCCAATACCAACTGTTCTTGCCGTCCGGACATACAAATATGATTCCTTTCTCATCCGCCATCTGCGGCAATTCCGGCTTCAGCTGCACCCAGCTCCGCGCATTGCCGCCATAACCGTGCAACAGATAAACCACCGGACAAGCCTGCTTGCCGATAGCCTTATCAGGCAATACATACACAACTTTTACATCCTTATTCATGGCTGCACTTCTCACCAACACCGTGTCTACACGTGCCGCCTGCAACATTACGGCAGACAGACACCACAAAAGCCCCAAGGCAATAATTCTTTTTTTCATCTATTTATTGTTTATTTTTTCTAACGGATGGCAATATTAACAATAAATACTGAAAAATCATTATCTTTGCCTCACAAACTATTCAAAATCCACTATGGAGTTTATTATCATTCTACTTTTACTTATTCTGAACGGCATTTTTGCCATGTATGAAATCGCTTTAGTCTCCTCAAGTAAAGCACGCCTTGAAACTCTTGTCGGAAAAGGGAACAAAAGAGCCAAAGGAGTATTGAAACAACTGGAAGAACCCGAAAAATTCCTCTCCACCATCCAAATCGGTATTACTCTTATCGGTATCGTATCCGGTGCCTATGGTGGTGCCACCATCGCTGATGACGTAGAACCGCTGTTCGCCCTCATTCCGGGAGTAGCCGCCTATGCCAAAACTCTCGCCATGATTACCGTAGTAGCCATCATCACCTATCTGTCGCTCATCATAGGCGAACTGGTGCCCAAGTCCATCGCCTTGAACAACCCGGAACGATGGGCCACCATGCTCAGCCCCTTCATGATTGTGCTGACCAAGATTTCCTATCCGTTTGTATGCCTGCTGAGCGCTTCCACCAAACTGATGAACAAACTCATCGGACTGAACAGCGGCGAAGAACGCCAAATGACACAAGACGAACTGAAGATGATTCTGCACCAAAGCTCGGAACAAGGCGTCATCGACAAAGACGAAACGGAAATGTTGCGTGACGTGTTCCGCTTCTCGGACAAAAGAGCGAATGACCTGATGACCTATCGCCGCGACATCGTCGTGCTCCATCCCACAGACACACCGGAAGAGGTGCTGCGTATCATCCACGAAGAACACTTCAGCAAATATCTCCTGGTGGAGCGGGGAAAGGACGAGATTATCGGTGTGGTTTCCGTAAAGGACATCATCTTGATGATGGGCGGCGAACAACCCTTCAACTTACGTAGTATTGCACGCCCTGCTTTGTTTATTCCGGAAAGTTTGTATGCAAAGAAAGTTTTAGAGCTGTTTAAGAAGAACAAAAACAAGTTCGGAGTTGTTGTAGACGAGTATGGAAATACAGAAGGTATCATCACCCTGCACGATTTGACGGAAAGTATCTTCGGAGACATCCTCGAAGAGAATGAAACGGAAGAAGAGGAAATCGTTGTTCGTCAAGACGGTTCCATGCTGGTGGAAGCTTCCATGAATCTGGATGACTTTATGGAGGCGATGGGCATTATGAACTATGATGACCTGAAAGAAGAAGACTTCACCACCTTGAGCGGTCTTGCCATGTTCTTGATAGGACGGGTGCCGAAAGCCGGAGACTTGTTCAGCTACAAAAACCTGGACTTCGAAGTGGTGGATATGGACCGCGGACGGGTGGACAAGCTGCTCGTCATCAAGAAAGAAGAAGATGAATAACAAACGCTATTGCGTCTTTATAATTAACTTAAACCATTAAAGCAATGAAAAAAGTAATGATGATTGCAGCCCTTGCCGCTGCATTGGTATCCTGCCAATCAAAAGGAACTCAGAACAATGACGCCGTCGCCATGGACGAAAGTGTAATGGCTGTTACCGGCAATGACTCGTCTGCCGTAGCCGTATACGAAGGAATCCTTCCCGCCGCCGACGGTCCGGGCATCCAGTATGTATTGAGCGTAGACAGTGTAGGTCCCGACGGAGAAAGCGGCTACACGCTGGTAACAACTTATCTGGATGCCGAAGGCCCCGGAAAGAACAAGAGCTTTACTTCCAAAGGAAAGAAAGAAGTTATCCAGAAAGACGTCGACAACAAGAAGAAAACAGCCATCAAGCTGACCCCGAACGACGGGGACACTCCGGTGTACTTCGTAGTAGTGAACGACACAACCCTGCGCCTTGTCAACGACAGCCTGCAGGAAGCAGTGAGTGACTTGAATTATGACATCATCCAGGTGAAATAGTCCATCCATACTTATAAGAAAGAACGGTACAGCCGGAATTACTGAATTCAGTGGTTCCGGCTGCTGTTTTTTCAATGAGGGGGCATTTCAAACAAGAGAACAGAAGGCTATATCAAAAAGTTAGTGCTATCTTTGTCGCTTCATCAAAGTATATATAAACATGAAACATTCTTCCGAGAAACCTTTAGCACCTGCCAACTACTCACGCTGTTTCAACAACCAATGCCCGAAAGCCGACAACTGCCTGCATCGCTTAGCCGCCCTTCGCGATACCCCCGAGTACCCGTCCATCCGCATCATCAATCCACTGTGTATTCCAGAGGATAGCAGCCAATGCGCCTATTTTCAATCGACACAAAAGATACATGTCGCGTGGGGAATCAGCCACTTGCTCGATGAAGTTCCCTACAAGAATCTCCAACCTCTGAAAAGCCAGTTGATAGCCCATTTCGGCCGCGGAAAATACTACCGCTTCTACCGGGAAGAATCTTACCTTTCCCCCGAAGACCAGAACTATATCCGCAGAACTTTCCACCAATACAACATTCCGGGAGAACCGGCTTTCGACTCTTACAGCGAGGAATACAAATGGTAGAAAGGTAATCTTCAGCCCCCTTTTCATATCATTTTATCACTGAAAATATAGATAACACTTTAGTTCACAACGGTGAACACTTTGTTACAACAGTAAGAAACAAAGTGTTCACATACTATGAAACAAACTGTTTTCTTTAACGGAACAAACTGTTTCCTACTAATGAAACAAACTGTTCTCCATATTGAAACAAACCGTTCTCCTTAGGGAAACAGACGGATTCCCTTTTGAAGCCCTACAAGGGGAATAATTATCGCCTGCGAAAATATAGGAGGAAATACAGCGACATAGTGCGATACCTATTCTCTGCAAAACGGGTGAACGTGTTCGGGAGGATATTGCAGCAACACGGGATGAGGTAAAGGAAAGAGAGGGGGAGATGGTATATTGTGTGGTAAAAGTGGAGAGGTAGAAAAGA
The DNA here is from genome assembly GCF_003436255.1 of Bacteroides sp. D20. NCBI lineage: Bacteria > Pseudomonadati > Bacteroidota > Bacteroidia > Bacteroidales > Bacteroidaceae > Bacteroides > Bacteroides sp. D20. The sequence continues at coordinate 39,560 of NZ_QSOO01000007.1, forward strand.
CGGAAAGGATTACAGTTGAAATAAATTCTTTTTCTTAACTTTGTGAAATAGAAACATCGAATATGACGATGAAGAAAATAAAAAGATGAAAACAACACTATCTATAAATCAACCGTTCAAGGATTGGGTAAACCACCTAAAACAAGACATTCGTAGTGCACAGATTAAAGCGGCTGTACGCGTGAACAGCGAACTGCTTCACCTTTACTGGCAACTGGGGGCAGAAATTATAGAACGGCAGAAAGAAATGACTTGGGGAAGCGGATTTCTCGAAGAGTTGAGTCGTGAGCTGATGGCAGAATTTCCTGATATGAAAGGGTTCTCATATAGAAACATACGCAGTATAAAGCAGTGGTATCTATTTTATAATGAGCCATATACAATTTGGCAACAAGTTGTTTCCAAATTAGGTGAAGAGAAATTTTTCTCCATCCCTTGGGGGCATCATCTCTATATCATCTCCCAATGCAAGGAAGTGAACTTATTCGGAGAAAGACAGTTAAACAATAAAACCGGAAACATATATGGCCGATAATTATCTTGAAAATCAGTACGAGCAATACCGGGCACGCAAAGCAGCTTGGGAGAAAGCGAAAAAATCCGGTAAGGCACAAACGCTACATAAGCCGACACTTCCCCTCAAAAAAGGCGGAAAGAAAGTTTTCGTGACCGGAGGTGCCGGGGGTATTGGCAAAGCCATTGTAGAAGCCTTCTGCAAGCTTAATTACCAAGTAGCCTTTTGTGACAAGAATGAACTGGAAGGACAACAAACCGCCCAAGCCACCGGAGCACAATTCCACCCCGTCGACCTAAACAGCAAAGAAGCATTGGAACTTTGCCTGCAAAATATTTTCAAGGAATGGGGGGATATTGACATCATTATAAACAATGCCGGCATCAGTGAATTCTCTCCCATCACAGAAACGAGTGTGGAGACTTTCGATAAAATATTGTCTGTGAATTTACGTCCGGTGTTCATTACTTCACATGCGTTGGCAGTACACCGCAAAAGTCAAAACAGCACGAATACCTACGGAAGAATCATTAATCTCTGTTCTACCCGCTATCTGATGAGTGAACCGGGCAGTGAAGGATATGCAGCTTCCAAAGGAGGCATCTATTCGTTGACGCATGCGTTGGCTTTATCGCTTGCCGAGTGGCACATCACGGTCAACTCCATCTCTCCGGGCTGGATTCAGACACACGATTATGAACAATTACGGGCAGAAGACCATTCGCAACACCCCTCCGGACGGGTTGGCAAACCGGAAGATATTGCCCGTATGTGCCTATTCCTATGTCAAGACGAGAACGACTTCATCAATGGCGAAAACATCACCATTGACGGAGGCATGACCAAAAAGATGATTTATCGGGAATAGCCCTTTTATAAAACAATCTGTCCAACATAATCATAATAATGATAGGCTTATGAACATGAAAAAGTCTTTTATAGGAATCCTGGCAGCAACCATCATCCTCAGCGGATGCGGCACAAGCCAGATGGCTGCAGGCGACCCTAACGCAGTGCTCGCAGGAGCTGCCATCGGAAGTAATGTAGGCGGTGCCATCGGCGGGCTGATAGGTGACAGTAACGGAGGCTGGCGAGGAGGATACCGGGGTTCTGCCATCGGCACCATCATAGGAACCATTGCGGGAGCTGCCATTGCCAATGCAGCCACAGCCCCCAAAAAGCAGGAGGAGTACAGCTACCGGATAGAAAGGACACAGCCCTATCCCCCGCAATCCGGAAGACAGCCGCAAGCATCGGCCATCGACCACTTGAGGATACGGAATATACGTTTCATTGACGACAGCCGCAACCACGTCATCAATTCGGGCGAAAACTGTAAAGTGATTTTTGAAATCATGAACGAAGGAAACAAAACAGCCTACAACGTAGTGCCGGTGGTGGTGGAAACCACGGGCATGAAGCGTATTTACATATCGCCGTCGGTCATGATAGAGCAAATAACTCCGCGCAACGGTGTGAAATACACCGCCAACATCAGTGCCGGAGAACGGATAAAGACGGGTAACGTCACCATACGCATAGCCATAGCCGACGAGTACGGAGACGAATATGACTGGCAGGAGTTTTCGTTGCCCACACAACGGTAGAACAATGTCTTAACAGTAGTTTTTCAAAGAAATGGAACAACAGCAATCTTCTTTCAAAGAAAAAGAACGCATAGAACTACGGGAACCCCGACGCTTTAAAGTCACCATCTACAATGATGACTTCACCACCATGGAGTTTGTGGTAAAGGTACTCACCACCGTCTTTTACAAATCATCGGTAGAAGCGGAAACACTGATGCTGCAGGTGCACAAGAGCAACTCCGCGGTAGTGGGCATCTACTCATACGACATCGCCCACTCCAAAGTACAGAAAGCCACCCGCATGGCACGCAATGAAGGTTTCCCCCTCCGGCTCACCGTCACCCCGGAGGAAGAAGAATAAGAAGAAAGAAACAATATGGATATAAAAAATACGATATTCGTAAACCAAGCATTCGCTTCCGCACAAAGAAAGGCCGAGTCTTACCGGCACGAGTTCATCATGCCCGAACATCTGCTGAGCGCCATTATAGAGCAGGAACCCTTTATCCACACCCTGCAAGATACCTTCTACAATTATGTGGAGCTCAGCATCTCACTGGAAAACTATCTGACGGAAGAAGTGGAAACTATCCCCGACAATGTGGAATACGAGTTGGGACTTTCCGTCCAGCTCAGTTCACTCCTGCAACATGCCTATATGGTGACAGAGTATTCCAGCGCCGAAGAACTGGGTGTTCCCCATCTGATACAAGGCTTGCTGCAACTGGAAGATTCCTGGGCATGCCATTTCCTGAAGGAAGCAGTCGGCGGCGACCTGCCCGAATTCCTCAGCCTGCTCATCACCCACTACGAAGAAGCGGAGCTGGCAGAAGAAGCAGGCGGTACGCCATCTCCCGATGAACAAGAGAAAACAGAACCGTGGCGTAACTACGTGACCTGCCTCAACGACCATCTGGCAGGCCACAACCCGCTTATCGGCAGGGAGATGGAGTTGGAGCGAACCATACAAGTGCTCTGCCGCAAAGAAAAGAACAACCCGTTGCATGTGGGCGAACCCGGTGTAGGCAAAACAGCCCTTGCCTATGGGCTTGCCGCCCGTATCGAAGCGGGCAACGTCCCCGAACGGCTTGCCGGCTTCCGCATTTATGAGCTGGACTTGGGCAGTCTACTGGCAGGCACACAATATCGCGGCGATTTCGAGAAGCGGCTGAAAAGTATCATGGAAGGCATCGGTCGTGAGGGAAATGCCATCGTCTACATCGACGAGATACACAACCTGATAGGCGCCGGACGCACGGGTGAAGGCTCCATGGATGCCTCCAACATGCTGAAACCCTATCTGGAAACCGGGGCAATACGTTTCATCGGCTCTACCACCTACGACGAGTACAACCGCTACTTCGCACGCAGCAAGGGACTGGTACGCCGCTTCCAGCAGATAGACATACTGGAACCGAACATTGAAGAAGCCATACATATCGTAGAAGGCCTGAAAGAGAAATACGAAACCTACCACGGCGTCACCTACGAGCCCGACGTCATCCCCTATGCCGTAAAGGCAAGCGCCCGCTACATCAGCGACCGTTTCCTGCCCGACAAAGCCATCGACCTGGTGGACGAAGCAGGAGCTTACCGGGAAATACATCCCACAGACTCCGGAGAACAGACCGTGGACAAGGCACTGATAACCGACATACTGGCACGTACCTGCAAAGTCAATGCCCTCGCCATGAAAGAGGACGACACCACCGCCTTGGAAAGCCTGCACGAACGCATCAGCTCCCGCATCTACGGGCAGGAAGAAGCCGTCCGTCAGGTGGTGGAAGCTGTGCAAATGTCCAAAGCCGGACTGCTGGACGAAAACAAACCGCTGGCAAGCCTGCTCTTTGTAGGCCCCACCGGAGTAGGAAAGACCGAAGTTGCCAAAGTGCTCGCCGCCGAGCTGGGCATCGCCCTGCAACGTTTTGACATGAGCGAATATACCGAAAAGCATACCGTAGCCAAACTGATTGGCTCGCCTGCCGGCTACGTGGGTTACGAGGACGGCGGCCTGCTGACCGACGCCATACGCAAGACTCCAAACTGCGTACTATTGCTCGATGAAATAGAAAAAGCGCATCCCGACGTATTCAACATCCTGCTGCAAGTAATGGACTATGCCGTACTGACCGACAACAAAGGACGGAAAGCCGACTGCCGACACGTGGTCCTCATCATGACCTCCAATGCCGGAGCACAATATGCCCGCCAAGCGTCCATCGGCTTCAACAGTCAGGTCACCGCCGGAGAAGCCATGCTGAAACAAGTCAAGAAAACCTTTAAGCCCGAATTCATCAACCGCCTCTCTGCCACGGTGGTCTTTCATGACATGGACCGCCCGATGGCATCACTTATCCTCGACAAGAAACTCGGAGAACTAGGCAGCAAGCTGTCTTCCCGCCAGGTGGAAATGGTATTGAGCCAGGAAGCACACGAATGGCTGCTCCAACGGGGTTTTATTCCCGAATACGGCGCCCGGGAGATGGACCGCGTGATAGCCGCCCACTTGAAACCCTTGCTGATGCGCGAAATTCTGTTCGGTACATTGAAGGCAGGAGGAAAAGTCCGCGTGCAAGTGGAAAACGGAGCATTGAAACTACAACCCGCAACCGAATAACGATATGGTCTTTCAACTGACGGATAAACTTGCTTTCCCCGACCCTCACTACGGCGACCCCGACGGGTTGCTCGCTGTGGGCGGTGACCTATCCATTGACCGCCTCATCCTGGCGTACTCCAACGGCATCTTCCCCTGGTACGCATTTCGGGAAGAACTGATACAATGGTGGTGCCCGATGGACCGTTTCGTCATCTTTCCGGACGAAATCCATATCTCCCACTCCATGCGTACGCTCATCAACAAAGGAAAGTACGAAATCACCTTCAACGAAGCTTTCCAAGACATCATACAAACCTGCGGAGAATTGCGGATGGAACAAGAAGGAGCCTGGCTCGGAACGAAGATGATGGAAGCCTATACGCACCTGCACGAACAAGGATTCGCCGCCAGCGTGGAAGTATGGGAAGAAGAGCAATTGGTAGGTGGGCTGTACGGAGTGACCCTGGGACGTTGTTTCTTTGGAGAGAGCATGTTCTCACTTGTTCCCAGCGCCTCGAAGCTGGCCCTCATCCATCTGGCCCAATTCTTCAGGGAACATGGAGGCGTCATGATAGATTGCCAGTTCGAAACCCCTCACCTCAAAACAATGGGAGGCAGGCACATCAGTTACGACGAATATATGACATACATCGAACAAGACTGCCGCTTCTAAAAGTAAAAAGGAATAACGAGGGGCTCAGAACTATCCGCGCCTAAATATAGCATAATGAAAGTACTCATATACTTTTGACACTCTCCCATTCTATTTGAAGGCCGGAGCAGGAAGATGCATACCTGCCATCGTCAATTGGTTGTCCTTGGCATATTGGAGGAAATACTTGCGTGCTTTCACGGCAGCTTCCTTATCCATATCATAGGAAGCGCAGTATTCCGGATGCTCCAACTGAAGGGCCGCACCATGGATGAGGTCACCAATCACCAGTAACTTGCCACTCTGGAAAACCGTATGACCGGGAGTATGACCGACTGCCTCCATGGCAACCACATTACCCGGCAAGGTATCGCCAAACTCAAACAGATGCAGCCGTTCCTTATAGGCATCCATCGTCTTTACGACCTGCGCCTTCCTTTCGGCAGGCATTGCCATCCAGGCATCATATTCCACTTTTGATGCGTACACTTCGGCATTCGGGAAGACTACACTGTCTCCCTTCATCATTCCACCGATATGGTCGCCATGGAAATGGGTAAGATACAGATATCCAATATCTGCCGGAGAGATACCCAAAGATTGTAATCCGGGCAACAGACGACTGCCGGGAGCTCCCATTCCCGTATCAAAAAGGATACGGATACCATTCGTATCTACCAGGAAGGTGCTCATGGAAGAAGGAATACCGCCTTGAAGCGACAAACTTTCCATCAATTCATCGCTTGCATCCGGGAAAATCGTTCTCGGCATCAAATGCTCACCAGCATTATCCTGAATCCAAGTGACCTGCACTCCCTCCAGTTGCAAGGTCTTTACGCCACTGCATGTTACACCGACACTATCCATACTTACATCTTCATTTGTTTGTTTCTTTGTCCTGCTGCCGCAACCCGCCATCAGCAATGCTGCTGACACAACAACCAGGCACGTCCATGTCTTGTTTTTCATCGGTACAGAGTTTTTTATCCATAAATATTGAAGTTCGCACAAATATAGGCAAATAAAATCATTCGGCACACGGATGTCTGAACCAAAAACGGCTGCCGACTCCCAATTCCGACTCAGCACCGATAGTCCCGCCAAGATGCTCAATGATACTTTTACAGATGGACAAGCCTAAACCCGTGCCCTTCGCAAAGGTATTAAGCTTTACAAAGCGGTCGAACACAGTAGCCACGGCATCCGGAGCAATACCCATACCGGTGTCCGTCACAGAAAACTCTATCTGACCGGTACCTTCCACCGGATGATATTCCAAAAGGATCTGCCCTTCACTGGTGAACTTCAAAGCGTTGTTTATAAAATTGGTGACCACCTGCATCAGACGTTTCTTGTCGGTATAGATACGGTAATCGGGCAAGTCGGGAGCCAACAGAACCGGTACAGCCTTGTCTTCCTTTATATCATAGTTGCGCATCACGTCCTTACAGAAGTCACTGACATCCACATACCCCATATTATAATCAAGTGTTCCCGCTTCTATCTTTGCCAAATCCAGAATGTCGGATATCAGTTGCAAGAGCAGTTCCGTATTCTCCTGCATGATGGCAAGGTATTCCTGGCGTTCTTCCCTATCGTCCAGTTCGGCAATGATGCTTGCAAAACCGACAATGGAATTGAGCGGAGTACGGATTTCATGACTCATATTGGCCAGGAAAGCAGACTTCAAGCGGTCCAGATGTTCTGCCTTATCCTTGGCGACCCGCAATTCCTCCTCTATCTTTTTCTGATGGTCGATATCCACACTGGTAATGACATGCGCCATCTGCCCGTCCACCCAAGCAAAGGCTGCACTGAACACGCGAAACCAACACTTGTCAAATGGCCGTTGATAATCCCACGAATAGACTTTGGTGGGGTGTCCGTTTTCATCTATCAAATGCCTCTTTGGGCAGAACTCACACTCCCCCGTCTTGTCCGAGTAGAGGGCCTCCCAGCATTTTTTCCCCCAGAAATGCTCGATACCGCCATATGGTTCCACCATAGACCTATTGGCATACAACATATCGTGGGAATCGAAAGAGTTGACGTAAATATCAACGCCCATATTATTCATGATACTGCCTAATGTATTGCTGGCCCTCACTTCCCTTTCCTTATATTCCCTGACCGCAATTTCCTTAGAGAACGAGCCCAGCAAGAGATGAATGATTTGCAACTCCTCTTCCGTGAGATAGGTCTCTTCCTCCCTGCCTGCAAAACCTATGAATCCGATGATTTTACCCTCAGTATCTTCAAAATGCCTGATTAACAAAGAATCCTCACCGTAGAAATCAAGAATGTCAATATCATCCCATGAAGCATCCGCATTTCTGTTTCCATAGAAAGGTTTATCCCGAGCTTTCATGGCATCGACATGCTCCTTTTTCAACTCTCCCATATCGAAACGGGGTTTCATAGTCCCACCTTCATTTCCAATCGTTTCTTTCAATAAGAAATAACGGAATCCGTCAGTCTGATAGATAAACCCTTTCGTAAAGTCATAGTAGTTGCAGAAATCGGTCAACGATTCAATAACTTTCCTTTCATTGGGTTCATTGCTATTCAACCGTTCTAAAAAATGAAGCAAGAATATGTTTAATTTCTCTTTGTTTTTGCCCATATAATCTTTTGAAAAACTTTAAGGCGCTAATATACAACTTTTTAAAGAGAAATAAGTTTCTTTTATATATCCAGGAAGTTTAAAAAACAACCATTCCCCAATAAAACAAAAAAGGCAATAACTTAATTTATTTTACAAGTATCACTAAGGCAAAAGCTCTTCATCCGTATTCATACGACGGCATAACATCTAAAGTACACAAAAAGAAGTCTATGGAAGAAGAAAATATCCGAGACAGATTAATAGTCATTTTTTAAGGATAACAGAGTTGCCAATTTATCAAAAACAAAGTTAATTCACACATATATACATATTTGTATAAACGGAGAATAAGTAAAACTTTCCCAAAGATGTTTTTTTCTTCATAAGCGATACAACCTATATACAACGAAATAAAGATTTGCAGTACAAACGGTCTGTTATGAGAGAAATATAGTATCTTTGCAACATGATGTTGCACCGTTTTACTACTTCCATAACCGACATTCCGCTTCCGGAAAGGTTCACCTATCCTTTCTGCTATACTCCGCACCCATTATGTATATTGGCAGCCAAAGAAGTACAAAGCTATCTTACCCGACAAACTGCATGGAAGGACGAACTGCGCCAAGGCAAAATGTTCGGGGTACTGATTGTACAAACCGAGCATGGAGAAACCGGATATTTAGCTGCATTCTCAGGCATATTGGCCGGAAAGAACCTACATCCCTTTTTTGTTCCTCCCGTATATAACTTGCTACAGCCACAAGGCTTTTTCAAGATAGAAGAAGAGAACATCTCTTCCATCAACCGCAACATCCGGCAACTGGAAAATGACAAAGCATATGCCGCCTTATCAGCAGAGCTTGCCCGGACCATTCAGTCAGCAGAAAACATACTGGCAACAGCCAAAGCACAGTTGAAAGAAGCCAAAACAGCCAGAGAACAGCGCAGAAAAGAAAAAGAACTCAATGCGCAGGAAGAAGCCGAACTGATACGGGAAAGCCAGTTCCAAAAGGCAGAATATAAACGCCTGGAACGTTCATGGAAAGCAAGGATTACCACACTGCAAACGCAGACAGAAGACTGGGAAAGACGGATTTCAGCATTGAAGTCTGAACGTAAAACCCGCTCTGCAGCATTGCAGCAAAAGCTATTCGAACAGTTCGGGATGCTGAATTACCGGGGAGAAGTCAAGAATCTCTGTGAGATATTCGGGCAGACCGTGCACAAGACACCTCCTGCCGGCGCAGGTGAATGTGCGGCCCCCAAACTGCTGCAACAAGCTTATCTGCACGGATGGAAACCTATTGCCATGGCCGAGTTCTGGTGGGGTGATTCCCCCAAGACAGAGATACGCCATCACGGCCACTATTATCCGGCTTGCAAAGGAAAGTGCGAACCTATACTGCAACACATGCTGCAAGGTCTACAAGTAGAGGAAAACCCCATGTTGAAAAGAATGCAGGTACCCTCCCAAAATTTGGAGATTGTTTATGAGGACCCATGGCTTTCGGTCATCAACAAACCGGCAGGAATGCTGTCTGTTCCCGGCAAGGAAGATGCAGTCTCCGTCTATAGCCTGATGCGTGAGCAATATCCCGAAGCTGACGGTCCCCTGACGGTGCATCGTCTCGACATGGCCACTTCCGGTTTAATGCTCATTGCCAAGACCAAGCGTGTACACCAGAACCTGCAGGCCCAGTTCAAGAACCGCCTGGTCAGGAAACGTTATGTCGCATTGCTCGAGGGTATTGTCCCAAAGGACAAAGGTACGGTCGACCTCCCGCTTTGCCTGAATCCACTTGACCGCCCACGGCAAATGGTACACACCGAACACGGAAAGCCCGCCATCACCGATTATCAAGTTCTGGAACGTCTGGACGGGAAACGGACCCGTATCGCTTTCTATCCGCGCACGGGAAGAACCCATCAGCTACGTATACATGCAGCACACCCGCTTGGCTTGCACTGCCCCATCATCGGTGATGAACTTTACGGGGAGAAAGCAGACCGGCTTTATCTGCATGCCGAATACTTAGAATTTACCCACCCTATAACGGGAGAAACCGTAAGGATTACCAAAGAAGCTGAATTCTGACTGCCTACTGATTAATAACCAGCAAAGTAATGCAATAAATGATGATACTCCGACCTACCCCACAAGATTATGACGAACTGTTGACCGTCTGGGAAGCCTCTGTCCGCAGCACACACCACTTCCTGGCAGAAAAGGATATACAGTTTTACAAACCGCTGATAAGAGAGCAGTACTTTCTTGCCGTAGAGCTTTACATCATCCGCAACGAAAAAGAAGAAATTGCCGCCTTTATGGGACTGAGCGATGAACTCATCGAGATGTTGTTTGTCCGTCCCGACCAACAAGGTAAGGGATACGGAAAACGGCTCATGGAGTACGCCGTCCACCAAAAACACATCCACAAAGTGGATGTAAACGAGCAGAACGGACAAGCTTGCCGATTTTACCAACATATGGGATTCCAAGTGGCCGGCCGGGACGAAACCGACCCGACGGGAAAGCCTTTCCCTATTCTGCATCTGCAATTACCAACCCCACCACAGATTACTCGGGTAGAACACAGATTATAATTTAGCAAACTTATGAAGATACATCACATCGCCATCTGGACCTTCCGACTGGAAGAGATGAAAGAGTTCTACACACGTTACTTCAACGGGAGCAGCAATGAAAAGTACATCAACCCCCAAAAAGGATTCGAATCTTATTTCCTTCACTTCGATGAAGGAACGGATTTGGAACTGATGAGCCGTACGGACATACAGAATACCCCTATTGAGGAAAACAGACTGGGACTGACCCACTTTGCCTTTGCCTTCGACAGCCAGGAAGCTGTCCTCCGACAGACAGAACGGCTACGTACAGCGGGATATACCATCGCAGGAGAGCCCCGTACCTCCGGCGACGGATATTTTGAAAGTGTCGTCCTCGACCCGGACGGTAACCGTATAGAATGTGTATTCAGGGCATAGTCTCTCAATCAGAGGAGACAAAGCTTCTCAACAGTTTTATCTCCTCTGCCCAAAGCGATTCATCGGGCGTCTCCAAAATAATAGGTATACCGTCAAAACGCACATCTTGCATAAAGCGCCGGAAGAAATCCATACCTATCAGCCCCTTGCCGATGCTGTCGTGACGGTCTACTCTGGAGCCGAGTGCTTTCTTGGAGTCATTCAGGTGTATACCGCGCAGATAGCCGAAACCTACCGCTGTGTCAAACTCCTCAAACACCTTGTCATACTCATTCACTATATCATAGCCTGCTGTATACGTGTGGCAGGTATCAAGGCAAACTCCAACGCGAGACTTGTCATCCACCCGGTCAATGATATGTCCCAGCTGCCAGAACTCATTTCCCACATTGCTACCCTGCCCGGCTGTGTTCTCTATGACAGCCACCACATCGTGCGTCTTGCCCAATATAAGATTAATGGATTCAGCGACCTTGTCCAGACACTCTTCCACGGAAATCTTATTCAGATGGCTGCCCGGATGAAAATTCAGTAACTTCAGCCCTAATTGTTCGCAGCGCTGCATCTCATCCAGAAAAGCGGCACGGCTTTTCTGTAACCCTTCTTCTTCGGGATGCCCTAAATTTATCAGATAACTGTCGTGAGGCAGGATATAGCGGGAATCGAAGCCAAGCTTCCCACAATTTTCCTTAAACACCCTGATACTCTCCTCCGTCAGCGGCCTTGCCACCCACTGACGCTGGTTCTTGGTAAACAAGGCAAAAGCATTTGCCCCTATCTCACTGGCATTGACGGGAGCCGCTTCCACTCCCCCACTGGCCGATACATGTGCACCTATAAATTTCATAATCTTATTGTATTTGCTCTTTCATGAATTCCCACTGGCATTTTTTCATGTCCACACACCCATTCTTTCTGAACGTCACGCCCTCTGCCTCCAGCAAAGCCCGCTGTTCCGCCCAGCACGGTGCCAGCCTGCCCTGGCTGTTCACTACCCGATGACAGGGCAGACACATGCCGTCGGGCACATCGTGCATAGCATGTCCCACCATGCGCGAACATTGAGGTCTTCCGACAAGATAGGCTATCTGTCCGTACGTCACCACCCGCCCCGGAGGGATTGCGGCCACTACATTATAAACCTCCTGCTGAAAAGTGTCTTTGTCCATAAAAGTCTGGTTTGGGAAGGCAAAGATATGATAAATTCAGCAGGTATGCGAACAGACGTTACAAGAAAGTGGCTGCGCCGAGCGGATTGTATGTATAGGTGACATTACGGGCACGGATGATTTCGCCCGTCGGGGTAAACAATATCTGATATTTCGTCTGGAGATTTGCCATCCCTACCTCTACCGCCACGATGGACTGCCATTTGGGAAACTGTACCCAAGTGACATTCTGCACCATCCCTCCGGAATATTCACTGGCGGCAAAAGCATTGTAAACGGCAGGGGGCACTCCGTCCATTGTCTCCCAGTCCGTCTGTTGCATTACCCATTGCGCCTGCCCGTCAAACCAGACTTTCGTATCAAAACCGTTCATCAGGAAATCTGCCACATAATAAGATTCATCATGCGACCAGGCAACATCATCTGCCGTAGGATACATTTTCTTCAGTGTAGCCTGTACATCAGCAGGTGCCCAATCGGCAGAAGCCGAGACTGATACCATCAGCATCAAAACCAGAAAAGAGAATTTCAACTTACTCATAACTTCATCAGATTATCATGTTATGAGAAGAACGGCGTATGGCAGATTTTGTTCACCTGCAACTCTCAACCATTCAACAGTTAAAAAGAGATATCCATTGTAATTCAATAGAAAATGACTAACTTCACACCAGAAATTCAGAAATATGATAAGAATACATCCCATATCCGGCAACAAAAAGCAATATCTTGACCTGCTGCTGCTTGCCGACGAACAAGAGTCCATGATTGACCGTTATCTGGAACGGGGAGAGATGTTCATCCTATCCGATAATGATACAGTCAAAGCGTCTTGTGTAATCACCTGCGAGGATAAAGGAATCTACGAAATAAAGAGCATAGCTGTCTATCCGGAATACCAGCGCCAGGGATATGGAAGACAACTGATAGCATTCGTTCTTGAACATTATAAAGACCGGTGCCATACTATGCTTGTCGGCACTGGAGACAGTCCGCTAACCATCCCCTTCTATGAAAGCTGCGGATTTGCATACTCACACCGGGTACCCGATTTCTTTATCGATAATTACGACCACCCCATATTTGAAGGAGGCAAGCAACTGAAAGACATGATTTATCTGAAAAGGACGCTTCAACCAAAATAATATCCTATATTTGCATATCACTTAACTCCACACATTATGGAAGCTAAACTTTGCCAAAGCTGCGGAATGCCCTTGTCATCTGCAGAAGTACTCGGAACCAATGCCGACGGTAGCCTCAACGAGGAATATTGCACCTATTGCTACCAGCACGGCAATTTTGCACAAGACTGCACTATGGACGAAATGATAGAACATTGTGCACAGTTCACCGACGAATTCAACAAGGATTCCGGAATGAATTTCACTAAAGAGGAAGCCATTGCCGGTATGAAAGAATTCTTCCCGACCTTGAAACGCTGGCAGTCCAAACAATAAACATGCCATCCCGTATCGAGCAGGAAAAACAGACAGTAGAACGGATGGTCCGCCTCTACTGCCGGAAAAAGGAAGGTAACAAGCAATTGTGTCCCCGATGCGAGGAATTGCTGGGATATGCCCGCATTCGTCTTTCACGCTGTCCTTTCGGTGAGAATAAATCCACCTGCAGGCAATGCAGCATTCACTGCTACAAGCCCGAAATGAAAGAACGGATGCGTAAAGTCATGCGGTATGCCGGACCACGGATGCTGTTATACCATCCCGTGGCGGCACTCTGCCATTTGTGGCAGGAATATGTCCATCAGTATCTCACCAAACGTTTCGGAGTTCCGCGCCAGGAACAGCACAAACAATAAACCGTATCCAGGTCGTATCCTTCCAATGAAGAGGTGCTGTCTTTAGGCACAATCTCGCCTTTGTCAGAGATGTAGACCGGCAGGCGCTCACCTTGTCCGTTCATCACAAAAAATGCCCCCACCTTGCATTGGGGGCATACCATCTTACGCATAATCAATTGAAATAATACAAAAATATAGCCACCCCTTCCAATGCCTTCTTCTTTTCACCTTGTATTTCGATGGCAAACTTTATTTCTGCCTTTGCTACGCCGCGCAGATTCGACAGAGATTGTAAATGGGCAACCAGTCGGATGCTCTGTCCGGACAATACCGCCTGACCGAACTTCATCTTGTCCATACCATAATTAATCATCATCTTCAGGTTGTTCACTTCAATAATCTGGTTCCACAGATATGGCAACATGGACAAGGTGAGATACCCATGTGCAATAGTGCTCTTAAAAGGGCTTTCCACTTTGGCGCGTTCCGTATCGACGTGTATCCACTGATGGTCCAATGTCGCATCAGCAAACAGATTGATACGCTCCTGAGGGAGCTCTACATATTCCGAAACACCGATTTGCTGGCCTACCAGCTTTTCAAAATCCTCGTACGAGTTGATAATCACTTTTTCCATTACTCTCTATTTTATTGATAAATTATAAATTCACACGCTTTATCCACATATCCGCCATTCGTTTATGCCCTGCAGGAGTGGGGTGGATACCGTCCCAAATCCAATAGGTGTCTTGAGAAGCCGGAGCAGTGCCGAGAATTTCATCGAACATCGCATTATAAGGAAGAAATACCGTCTGATAGTCCTTCGCTATCCTCTCTACGATGGCGGCACAGCGACGCACCAGACTATCACGTTCTGCAAAGTCCTCACTCTTACGCATATTGCCGACATTGGCAACAAAAGGAGTGCCCAGCACTATCTTCAATTCCGGATTGGCCTGTAAAGAACGGTCAAGCAAGGAACGGTAACACTTCTCCCATCCTTCAAAATCAAAAGGCTCTTTTTTGTCACCCTGCAGATAGTAATGTACATCGTTTGTCCCCACCAAGACGGAAAGCACATCCGGTTTCATTCCAATGACATCCTCTTCCCAGCGTTTCTCCAAATCCCGGAGAGTGTTTCCACTGATGCCACGGTTAAAAAAAGCATATTCCTTTTCCGGAAAATCTCCTTGATAACGACTTGCACACAAATACATATAGCCGCTACCGTAAATATGGTTCATATCCCAAAGGCTTCGTTCCGCAGTCGGTTTGGGCATCCCGCAGGCATTTCCCCAGTTACCGTCCGTGATAGAATCTCCGATAAACAAGACACGCGGGCCGCTTGCATGGAGTAAGAGTGATATGCAGAAAAAAACTATTACAAAGAGTCCAATACGCTTCATGGCATTTTCTTGTTAGAATGTAAAAATTGCAACAAATATACGTCTTATTCCGGCAAGTACAAAAACTCGGGTACCTTTTTCCCATTTCCCAAAAACACATATAACCCTTATTTTTATTTCCGTTCATCACAGATTAATTTGGAAATAATGTATCTTTGTCAATATCTTAATTGTTGTGGCAGAACAAAAACATCACTATTAAAGATTCCGGTATGAATTCTAAATTTGATTATGACTTACTGTCAGCAATGATGACCAATGCCAATATGGGATGGTGGGAAGCTGATTTAAAGACCGAAAGCTACATTTGCTCCGAATATATCTCCCGGTTGCTGGGACTGGATGAGGATGGAACCATCAGCTTTAAAGATTTCAACAAACGTATCCTGAAAGAGGAACAACGGCATACTACCACACATTCCTTCGACAATATCCGGCAGACACAAGAGACTGTATATCTGCTCAACACAGTAGAGGGTCCAACGTGGATAAGAAGCAAGATATGCCTGCAGAGAACCGATGAAAACGGTAATGTCAAAGTCTACGGCATTGCCGAAACACAAGACGGTCCCGACATGTCATCGGCATCCCAAGCCTTACAAGAGCGTAACCGTCTCCTCCATAATATTTATAAATATCTTCCGGTAGGAATTGAGCTCTATAACCGAGAGGGAATATTGATAGATATGAATGACAAAGAGCAGGAAATGTTCCATCTCAAACAGAAAGAAGATCTACTTGGAATTAATATTTTCGAGAATCCGATTTTCCCGGAAGAGATGAAAAGCAAGTTAAGAAAACATGAAAATGCAGACTTCACTTTCCGGTATGACTTCTCTAAAATAGGCAATTACTACAAGACACAGAAGAAGACGGGCACCATAGACCTTGTAACCAAAGTCACAAGCCTTTACGACGATAATCACAACCTGACCAACTATCTGCTAATCAACGCAGACAAAACGGAAACGACCGTCGCTTACAACAAAATACAAGAGTTCGAGAGCCACTTTGAGCTTATAGGTGACTATGCCAAAGTGGGATATGCCAATTATGACCTTCTTAATGAGCAAGGCTATGCCCAACGCAGCTGGTACAAGAACTTGGGTGAGAAAACAGAAACACCGTTGTCCGAAATCATCGGAACCTACAATCATCTTCACCCTGACGACCGTACTATCATGCTTGACTTCCTACAGAACGTAAAGAGAGGACTGGCACACAAGCTCAGCCGGGAAGTACGTGTTCTTAAAGAAGACGGTTCTTTCATGTGGACCCACGTCAACATCATTGTAGAACGCTACATGCCTGAACAGAACATCATAGAGATTATCTGCATCAATTACGACATCACCCAATTAAAGCAGACGGAGGCAATGCTGATACAAGCCAAGGAAAAGGCCGAAGAGGCAGACTGGCTGAAATCCGCTTTCCTTGCCAATATGAGCCATGAAATCCGCACGCCGCTAAATGCGATTATCGGTTTCTCCAGCCTGCTGCACTACGTGGAAAACGAGCAGGAAAGGGAACAGTACATCTCTTTGATAAACCACAACAACCAACTGTTGCTCAAACTAATCAACGACGTTCTGGACCTTTCCAAGATAGAGGCCGGACACATAGAGCTCCATTCCGAATGGTTCAATCCGGCAGAACTCATCGAGGAAAGTATTACCGAGTACGAACGGAACGTTCCGGCAGGAGTGAAACTCTTTGCCAGGTATCCGGCAGCCCCCGGCCAGATAGAGCACGACCCGATGCGCATCAAACAGATACTGAACAACTTCATATCGAATGCACTGAAAAACACCGTGCAGGGATATATCGAAGTGTACTACGAAACGGACACAGACGGAATAAGAATCAGTGTTTCCGATACTGGATGCGGTATTCCCCCCGACAAACTGGGAATGATATTCGAACGGTTTGAAAAGGTGGACTCTTTTGCCCAAGGTGCCGGATTAGGACTCTCCATCTGCAAATCCATCGTTGAGAAAATGAATGGAGTGATTACCGTAGATTCGACAATGGGAGTGGGAAGCACATTCACCGTGGAACTGCCCTGCCGGACAAGACCATCCTGACAACAAACGAAAAACAATGATTTATGACCGCACAGAAAGAATTTACCCTAACCCCTCGCCGGCGTGGCTTTCACCTGGTGACAGAGGAGATTATACGCAACCTTCCACCGCTTCCGTCTGCCGGAATCCTGCATCTGTTCATCAAGCATACAAGCGCAGGCCTCACCATCAACGAGAATGCAGACCCTGACGTACAGACAGATATGGAAGCCATCTTCAACCGCCTCGTAAAAGAACGGGAACCTTATTACCAACATACATGCGAAGGCGATGACGATATGCCCGCCCATGCCAAGGCAACCCTCAGCGGAACCAGCCTCACCATCCCCATCACCAATGGGCGTCTGAACATAGGTATCTGGCAAGGCATCTATCTCTGCGAGTTCCGCAACCGGGGCGGAGGAAGAAGAATTGTAGCAACCGTCATCGGATAATCCCCTATCATCATGCAGAAAGCCATCATCATCGGTGCCACTTCAGGCATCGGACAAGAAGTAGCCAGGATACTTGTACAACAAGGCTGGCATATAGGTATTGCCGGCAGAAGAGAGGAAGCATTGCATGCCCTGCAAGCCACCGCACCCGACCGGATAGTCACGGAACAGCTGGACGTTACGGAAGAGACAGCGACTCTACACCTCCATAACCTGATAAAAAAGCTGGGAGGCATAGACCTGTTTTTCCTCAGTTCCGGCGTGGGACATCAAAACCGGGACTTACAACCGGACATCGAACTGAACACGGCACGTACCAATGTAGAGGGATTTACCCGCATGGTGACTGCCGCCTTCAACTATTTCAAGGAAAAAGGCTCCGGACATATTGCTGTCATCAGTTCCATTGCAGGCACTAAAGGACTGGGCGTTGCACCGGCCTACTCTGCCACCAAACGCTTCCAGAATACCTATATCGAAGCGCTGGCACAACTTGCCCGGATGCAGCATCTTGATATACACTTCACCGACATCCGTCCGGGATTTGTTGCCACCGATTTATTGAAAAGCGGGAAATACCCGATGCTGATGAAAGCAGACCGTGTAGCACAGCACATAATCAAGGCTTTAAGAGAAAAGAGACGGGTAGTTGTCATTGACGGACGCTACCGGGTACTGGTATTTTTTTGGCGTATGATTCCACGATGGCTATGGGAAAGGTTGCCTATAACGAATTGATTTCGTATCTTCACGTCTCCAAACAGAAATAGACATACAGACATGAAGAAAAATTCAAAATATATCGTGCTTACCGCTGCCATTGCACTGTGCGCAGGTTCCAGCCTCCCCTTCCTCGCAGGCAGCAGTACGCTGAATCCCGAACGCGATTCCGTGAAATCCGAAGTTCCCTACTGCGTGACCTCCCCCAGCGTACCGGACAAGATCACTTTTGCCGGACAAGCTATTGACCTGCTTCGCTACGACCACCGCGAACGTATGGACCGCGAACTGATGTCCTTCACCTACATGCACTCCACCACCATGCTCATGGTGAAGCGTGCCAACCGCTACTTCCCCGTCATAGAGCCTATACTAAAAGCCAACGGCCTTCCCGATGACTTCAAGTACCTCGCTGTGATAGAAAGCAACCTGAACCCGCTTGCCAAATCGCCTGCGGGTGCCGCCGGCCTATGGCAGTTCATGCCTGCCACCGGACGCGAATTCGGACTGGAGGTGAACAGCAACATCGACGAACGATACCATATCGAGAAAGAGACCAAAGCAGCCTGCAAGTACCTGAAAGATGCTTATCAGAAATACGGGAACTGGCTGTGCGTAGCCGCCGCCTACAATGCCGGGCAAGGACGCATCTCCACACAGCTGCAGAAGCAAATGGTGGACCAGGCTGTCGACTTATGGCTGGTAGAAGAGACTTCGCGCTACATGTTCCGCCTGCTGGCAGCCAAAGCAGTCATCAGCAATCCACAGCAGTACGGCTTTCTGTTGAAACGGGAACATCTTTATCCGCCCATCCCCTACACGGAAGTGACCGTCACAACGGGCATCGGCAACCTGGCACAGTTTGCCAAAGATAAAGGCATCACCTATGCCCAACTGAAAGATGCCAATCCGTGGCTGCGGGACACCTCGCTGATGAATAAAAGCGGACGTACATACATACTAAAAATACCGACACAAGCCGGAATGCATTACAACCCCAAGAAAACAGTGCCCCACAATAAGAATTGGGTCATCAATTAATAAAAAAGAAAGAGAGGATACGATGATGATGTTAAACTTTGATTTTGTGCTCAGGTTGCTGGTAGCCGGAATACTGGGTGCCATTATCGGACTGGACCGGGAATACCGTGCCAAAGAAGCAGGCTACCGCACCCATTTCCTGGTATCATTGGGAAGCGCGCTCATCATGATTGTATCCCAATATGGTTTTCAGGAAATCATCAAGGAAAGCAGTGTGACGCTGGACCCCAGCCGTGTTGCCGCACAAGTAGTCAGCGGTATCGGATTCATCGGTGCGGGTACCATCATTTTCCAGAAACAGATAGTCAGGGGACTGACAACAGCCGCTGGAATATGGGCTACTGCAGGCATCGGATTGGCAGTAGGTGCAGGAATGTACACCATCAGCATTGCCGCCACCCTGCTGACTCTGGCAGGGCTCGAACTGTTGAGCCTTATTTTCAAAAGCATTGGCATGAAAAGTTCCGTGATAACCTTTTCCACTTCCAGCAAAGAGATACTGCCGCAAGTGTCCCGGCGATTCAACTCCAAAGACTATCTGGTGGTGTCCTACAACCTGGACCGGCAAGTGCAGGGAGAGTACACCAACTATCAAGTGACCATGGTCATCAAATCCAAGAAAAGCTATGATGAGGGATATTTGCTGCAACTGATGCAGGAATTTCCCGAAGTGACAGTGGAGAAAATCGAATAAAGGGAATCACTGCTGTTTTTCCGTCAGATATTTCCAATAGCGCACGGGCATGTCCTGCTTGTGCTTCCGGGGATTGAGGCGTTCCTTGATGCAGATTGCCTTGAAATAGGTTTTCCAGAGAGACTGGAAAAGCTGTTCGTCTCCGTCCATCAGACTTTCGTCGAGCATGCCGGTGACAAGATGTCCTTCGCGACTGTCCTCACCAAAAGTCACCTGGCGCACCTCCTTCAAGTCGTAATAGTACCCATAGGCTCGCCTGATGTCATAAATCAACCAACGCTGGTCGGCAAAACGGTCCTTGAAATGCCCCGTCACCAAAGGAAGGGCATTCTTTTCGGGCTCGATGGCAGCAAAGAAAGTACCGTCCGCAGCCTTCTGGAAGCGGACAAACTGAAGCAGGCGTATACGCTCCCAATCCACCCGCTTCCACATACGGGAGAACTCTAGCACATCAGGGTCGGCAAAGTTCGTTTCAATGGAGCGAGGAGCATCTATCGCCTTGCGGATATAGCGGAACAGCAGCATGGGAGTTTCCGGTTCCTCTGCCAGCCAGCATTGGGCGAGGCAGGCAAGTGCCGCAGACGACAGCTTCTTCTGCAATCCGCGCCAGACGCGACCGGACTTCTCCTCATCGGTTATCACTGTAAATATTTCATCGTAGAACAATGGTAGAGGCTCTCCCTCCAACAACAGTGCATCGGGGAAAATGCGGCGGGAATAGGCTTCAAAAACAGAAGTCAGCAATCCCTCAAAAGTCTTATCGTATAAAAAGATATTCATTCGCCAAAATCAAGCATCAACTGCCTCTCATCCACTTTTTTCTTGTTCGGTTTGGGCAACAGCAGACTGCGTACCCCTTGCGGAGTCAGCTCATTGACCGTGCGCATCGGCAACTCGCAGCAGGTAATGAAATACTGCGCCTTCTTCATCACCACCCCTATCTTCTTCAACTGGTAGAAACCTATCTTGGAGAAACGTCGGGAAGCCACTATCAGCCGTGCCGACTTCACGCCGATGCCCGGCACGCGGAGCAACATCTCATAATCCACCTTGTTCACATCGATTGGAAACTGCTCGGGATGGCGCAAAGCCCAGGACAGCTTGGGGTCAACCTCCAAATCAAGGTCTGGGTAGGCATCATCCACTATTTCCTCCACCTTGAACTGATAGAAGCGCATCAGCCAGTCGGCTTGGTAAAGGCGGTTTTCGCGCACCAAAGGGGGCTGTTTCAATGCCGGCAGGCGCTTATCGTAGGTATTGACGGAAATATAGCCCGAATAGTAGACACGCCGCATCGTAGGTCCCTTATAGAGGGCCGACGAAAGATACAGAATATCCTTGTCCGTCTCGGCGGTAGCGCCTACTATCATCTGTGTGCTTTGTCCTGCAGGAGCGAAACGAGGAGCGTGGCGGTGTTTCTTGCGTTCTTCCGAACTTTCAAGGACTCCCTGCTGGATGTAGCGCATAGGCGCATATACACTCTTATGGTCTTTCTCCGGGGCAAGCAGTTTCAGGTTCTCCTCCTTCGGTATCTCGACATTGACGCTGAGACGGTCGGCATAAAGTCCTGCCTCATTCACCAGTTCGCGGCTGGCACCGGGAATGCTCTTCAGATGGATATATCCGTTGAAACGATGGATAGTGCGGAGGTCCTTGGCAACGCGCACCAGGCGTTCCATCGTGTAATCGGGATTACGCACCACCCCACTGCTCAGGAAAAGCCCTTCGATATAGTTGCGGCGATAGAACTCCATGGTGAGGTCTACAAGCTCGGCCACCGACAGCGTGGCACGCGGCAGGTCGTTGCTGCGGCGGTTGATGCAGTAGGCGCAGTCGTAGATGCAATAATTGGTAAGCATCACTTTGAGCAGGGAGATACAACGGCCGTCCTCGGCAAAACTATGGCAGATGCCCCAGCCACCCACAGTGTTCCCCAGCATGCCTGCCTTGCCGGAGCGCACCGTACCACTGGAGGAGCAAGAGACGTCATACTTTGCCGACTCTGCCAGTATCTTCAGTTTATTGAGAACGTTTTCATCCATAATACCTGCGTCAAAAGTAGCAATAATACTTTTCAAAAACAAAAAAGACCGCCAGTAGTGGCAGTCTTTCGCAGCATCAAATATGCTTTTTTTCTTACTTCTTAGAAGCTTCTAAAGATGCTTTGCGGAATTCCTTCATAGCTTTTTCGATTTCCAAAGAAGCCTTACGAGCGCGAGTTCCTGCTGCCTTGTTACCGTTTTCCAACTGAGCGTTTGCATCTTTTGAGAAGTCTGCATACAATGCAGCTACTTTTTCAACTAATTCTTTCATAATCCTTTTTAAATTACTTCGTTAATAATGTCTGGCAAAAATACATTCTTTCTTGAAATAAATGCAGAAAAACGATATTTTTTTTGAAATATTCGGTAAAATCGCCGCAAAAAGGGGCTCTTACGCATTTTTTATCTACTTTTGCAAGCATGAAAACGCTTACTGACACCGAATATATACACGCTCTCATAGCCGAAGGAGAGCACCAACAGCAGGATTTCAAGTTCGAAATATCCGACGCCCGCAAGATAGCCAAAACCCTTTCAGCCTTTGCCAATACAGACGGTGGAAAACTGCTTATCGGAGTGAAAGATAACGGGAAAATTGCCGGTGTCCGTTCGGACGAAGAACAATATATGATAGAAGCGGCTGCCGGACTTTATTGCAGCCCCGAAGTGAACTATACCATGCAGACCTATCAGGTGGAAGGCCGTAGTGTGCTGGTGGTACAAATCGAGGAAAGTGACCGGAAGCCGGTATATGCCAAGGACGAAACGGGAAAATATCTTGCCTATCTCCGTATCAAGGATGAAAACATCCTTGCCACTCCCGTCCATCTACGTGTCTGGCAACAAAGCGAAAGTCCGAAAGGAGAACTGATAGAATATACCGAACGGGAACAGCTGCTGCTCAATCTGCTGGAAGAGAACGACCGCCTGTCATTGAACCGTTACTGCCGCCTGGCGCATCTTTCCCGACGCGCCGCCGAACATCTGCTGGCAAAGTTTGTTCGTTATGACATAGTGGAACCGGTGTTTGAAGGACACAAATTTCACTTCAAGCTGAAATAGGCAAGGAGATTCCGTCAGGTTTGTCCAGATTTGTCCATGGTACAAATCGCAGCACACGAGTTTATACCACGTTGATTATCACCGACTTGCAAGAAATCTATCTCAGTTAACGACAGAGGTAGCCTAAAGTAACGACAGAGGGTAGCACTTGTTTTGTGTGAGTTTTTTACTACAAATAGATAACTGTACATATACATTATGGGAATAATAAATCTGATAAACGACCTGCTCTGGACCTACATCCTCGTTGCCCTGCTGTTGGGATGCGCCGTATGGTTTACGCTGAGAACCCGCTTTGTACAGTTCCGGATGATAAAGGAAATGGTACGTCTGCTGGGCGACTCGGGCGGGAAAGGCGATGCCAAGGAAAAGCATATCTCATCGTTCCAGGCATTTGCCATCTCCATTGCCAGCCGTGTAGGTACGGGCAATCTTGCAGGGGTTGCCACCGCCATTGCAGTAGGCGGTCCGGGCGCTGTATTCTGGATGTGGGTGATTGCCCTCCTGGGTGCTTCCAGCTCGTTTGTAGAATCTACACTGGCCCAATTGTATAAGATAAAGGGCAAAGACTCCTTTATCGGCGGCCCGGCCTACTATATGCGTAAGGGACTGAAACAGCCGTGGATGGGGGCACTGTTTGCCGTACTTATCACCATTACCTTCGGATTTGCATTCAACTCGGTACAGAGCAATACACTGTGTGCCGCTTTCGAAGGCGCTTTCGGGTTCGACCATGCCGTTGTGGGAGGGATCATCACCGCACTCACGCTGACAATCATCTTTGGAGGCGTACAGCGCATAGCCAAAGTCAGCAGCATCATCGTCCCCATCATGGCGTTGGGATACATTGCACTGGCACTTATCATCGTTCTGTTGAACATCAAAGAGCTGCCGGGAGTCCTGGCACTCATTGTCGGCCACGCCTTCGGATGGGAGCAGGCTTTGGGAGGGGGTGTCGGCATGGCGCTGATGCAGGGCATCAAACGCGGGCTGTTCAGCAACGAGGCCGGTATGGGGTCCGCCCCCAATGTGGCGGCAACCGCACACGTCAGCCACCCCGTGAAGCAAGGCTTGATTCAGACGCTGGGAGTATTTACCGATACGCTGATTATATGTACCTGCACCGCTTTCATCATTCTGTTCAGCGGTGCTCCACTGGATGGTTCCACAAACGGCGTACAGCTTACCCAGCATGCGCTGACCAACGAGATAGGACCTTTGGGAGCCATCTTCGTTGCGGTAGCCTTGTTCTTCTTCGCATTCAGCAGCATTCTGGGAAATTATTATTACGGAGAAGCCAATGTGCGCTACCTTACCCACCGTAAATGGGTGCTCAACATCTACCGTATACTGGTGGGCGGCATGGTCATGTTCGGTGCTGTTGCCACCCTCGACCTGGCATGGAGCCTTGCCGACGTCACTATGGGACTCATGGCGCTCTGCAATCTTATCGCCATCAGCCTGCTCGGAAAATACGCTTTCAGGCTGCTTGAAGACTACCGCGCACAGAAAAGCGCCGGTATCAAAGACCCCGTTTTCACCAAGAACCGCCTGAAAGAGGTAGAAAAAGACATAGAGTGCTGGTGATAACCAACTTATTTCGTACTTTTGCAGCCGGAACCGCTGGATGACCTGCGGTCTTGTAATTTGTAATCAGTAATTCGTAATTTGATATGAGTTTATTTGCCAAACTATTCAACAAGAATACCGGAGAAGTATCTTCGAAGAATGTGGAAGACTTCGTGTCACTGACACGCGTCTACTTCCAGTCTGTAATAGCCGCCAACCTGGGCATCACCAATATCCGCTTTGTGCCGGATGTAGCCAACTTCAAGCGTCTGTTCAAAATCCCCACGCAGGGAGGCCGCCTGGGACAAGCGGAAAAGGCCGCTTCGCGCAAGATGCTGATGCAGGACTACGGCATCAGTGAAAACTTCTTCAAGGAAATTGATACTTCCGTCAAGAAGCACTGCCGTACGCAGAACGACGTACAAGGTTATCTCTTTATGTATCAAGGCTTCTCCAATGACTTGATGATGCTGATGGGAAACCTGATGCAGTGGAAATTCCGCATGCCTTCCATCTTCAAGGGAGCACTGCGCAGCATGACCGAAAAAACCGTACACGACGTCTGTACAAAAACCGTATGGAAAAAGGACGATGTACACAAAACGGCAGCGGCAGTACGCCAGTACAAAGAGCGTCTGGGATATTCGGAACAATGGATGACCGAGTACGTTTACAACGTAGTGATGCTGGCCAAAAAGGAACCGAAACAGAAAGCCAACGAAGAGAAATAAAAGAAAAAGAATTCTAAAGAACTTTAGAAACAAGAAGGCGGGAAAGAAATTTCCCGCTTTTTTTTGTTATTTTTAGCAAATGAAATCATTTTCCCCTCACGGAACACAAGGACGCACCCCGCGTCAACCATCATAAATATTAACTTCAAAAAAACAACCGCTTATGAAACAAAAGAAAATGCTTGCACTCACTCTCTCACAACTGGAACAACTTTATCGGCACGAACTCCCTGAACTGGTCAGCATCGCCGTTCAAAGCGACGATGCGGAAGCCTTCAAAGCCAACCTGGCGGAGTACATTGCCGGACATCCGGAAGTGGACAGCGAGGCCGGTAAGCAAATTCGACTCTTGATTGAATTTGACGGGCAGGAAGTACACGAGCTCTCCATCGGAGAACAGCTGCCCATATCAACTTTATCAATGCTGCATTCCTTCCTCACGGGACAATGGGAAGAGGAAACGGAAACGGACCTGTTCATCGACTTGTTCCAGCAGTTCAAACGCCTCCACCAACCCGCCCCCGCTCTGCCCTCCGCACAGAAAATCAAAACCCTGACCGAACGCTGGCCCAGCGGACTGGATGAAGACGTGCAGCATATCCGTGCAAAGAACAAGGAACGCATCCTGCATGCACTAGTGCAGAAGATTGAGCACCGCAAGAACCCGGCTTCCCGCTTCCATTTCGAAGAGGGACTCAGCTACGAGGAGAAGTTCAACCTCGTCAGCGAATGGTGGAATGACTTCCGTTTCCATCTTGCCATGGCCGTCAAAAGCCCTACGGAGCTAAACCGTCTTCTCGGCAACTCCCTTTCTGCCGAAACCATGTACCTGCTCTCAAAAGCCCGCAAGAAGGGAATGCCTTTCTTCGCCACCCCCTATTATCTGTCACTGCTGAACTGCACCGGCAGCGGATACGACGACGAGGCCCTGCGCAGCTATATACTCTATTCACCCCAACTGGTGGAAACCTACGGACAGATACGTGCCTGGGAACGGGAGGATATCGTAGAACCAGGTAAACCCAACGCCGCCGGCTGGCTGCTGCCCGACGGGCATAACATCCACCGCCGTTATCCGGAAGTGGCCATCCTCATCCCCGACACCATGGGACGCGCCTGCGGAGGACTCTGCGCATCTTGTCAGCGTATGTACGACTTTCAAAGCAAACGGCTCAATTTTGAGTTTGACACCCTGCGTCCCAAGGAGACATGGGAAAAGAAGCTGCGCCGGCTGATGGACTATTTTGAGGAAGACACGCAACTGCGGGACATTCTCATCACCGGCGGTGACGCACTGATGAGCCAAAACAAGACGCTGGGCAACATATTAGACGCCGTCTACCGCATGGCAGTCCGCAAGCGGAAAGCCAATCAGGAACGGCCCGAAGGAGAAAAGTATGCAGAGCTGCAACGTGTACGCCTCGGCTCACGCCTCCCCGCCTACCTGCCCATGCGCATCAATGACGGGCTGGTGGAGATTCTAAGGGAATTCAAGGAAAAGGCGTCTACCATCGGCATCCGCCAGTTCATTATCCAGACACATTTCCAAACCCCGCTCGAAGTCACTCCGGAAGCTGCCGAAGGAATACGCAAACTGCTGGCGGCAGGCTGGCTCATTGACAACCAACTGGTATACAACGTAGCTGCATCCCGCCGGGGGCATACTACCCGCCTGCGGCAAGTGCTCAATCAGTTGGGAGTGGTTTGCTACTACACCTTCTCCGTGAAAGGTTTTGAAGAAAACAATGCCGTGTTTACCCCCAACAGCCGTTCCGTACAAGAGCAACGGGAAGAAAAGCGCTTCGGGAAGCTGACCAAGGAAGATGCCCATAATCTGTCCGTACTGCTTGGAACCGTCCATGACCCGGCAGCCTGCATCCGGCGTTTCCTGAAAACGCACCACCTGCCTTTCCTCGCCACCGACCGCAATGTACTCAATCTGCCCGCCATCGGCAAGAGCATGACCTTCAACATGGTAGGCATCACCCCCGAAGGCAAGCGCATCCTACGGTTCGACCATGACGGCACCCGGCGCCACAGCCCTATAATAGACCAGCTGGGACAAATATATATCGTAGAAAACAAGTCCATAGCCTCCTACCTCCGTCAGCTGCAAGCCATGGGAGAAGACGCCGAAGAATATGCCACCATCTGGAACTATACGGAAGGCAAGACGGAATCCCGGTTCAGCCTCTACGAATATTCTGATTTCCCCTTCCAAATCACCGACAGAATGAGCAATCAGGACATTGCAGGATAGCATATCCAAGATATATTCCGTACTTTTGCAGGCAGAACAATGAAATTGGAAAGTATGGAAATAGAACAACACCCTTTAGAACCCTTCCTTCCCGGCAACGCCCGTCTGCTGATGCTGGGAAGCTTTCCTCCGCAGAAAAAGCGGTGGTCCATGGAGTTTTACTACCCCAACTGGAACAATGACATGTGGAGGATTACCGGGTTCCTTTTCTTCAATGACAAGGATTATTTTGTAGACAAGACGAAGAAGGCTTTCTGCAAAGAACGCCTCATCAGTTTCCTGCAGGAAAAGGGTATTGCCTTGTTCGACACAGCCTCTGCCATACGGCGCCTGCAGGACAATGCCTCGGACAAGTTTCTGGAAGTAGTGCAGCCTACGGACATTCCTGCCCTACTGCACCGGATACCGCAATGCAAGGCTATCGTCACCACCGGCGAGAAGGCAACGGACACGCTGTGCACGCAGTTTTCCATCGACAAGCCCAAAGTAGGCGACTTCACGGAGTTTCTTTTCGAAAACCATCCGATGCGCCTCTACCGGATGCCTTCTTCCTCAAGAGCCTACCCGCTGGCACTGGAAAAAAAAGCAGCAGCGTATCTCATTATGTATCAGGACTTACAGATGTTGTAAGCAACTTTCTTTATAAAATAAGTACGTCTGTTACTTGCATATTTGAAAGTTTGCATTACCTTTGCAGCCGCAAACACGGGAGTAGCTCAGTTGGTAGAGCACCGGTCTCCAAAACCGGGTGTCGGGAGTTCGAGCCTCTCCTCCCGTGCATGAACGAATAATGGCTGTAAGCATTGCTTACAGCCATTATTCGTTTTATAAATGCCTACCGGATATCTATCAGCTTATGTGTCTGCAAACTAAGTCTCCACTTAGGATGCTTCATCACGCAATCCACCGTTTCGGCCGTATTGCTGCAAGAGCAAGGCTGAAGAAAGAAATGCCCGGCGGGCAACTGCTCATAAACAGTAATATCCTGCCCTTCATACACCACCTTCACTTCATTCATACGCGTAATTTCCAGCTTTACCCCCTGCTTGGGAGAGCAGGTCACCCAATCTATATTATCCGGCAGCAGACGGGTACCGTTTGTTTCAATGCAGACATACTTTCCCGCCTGGTGCAGACAATCCACAAATTCACGGTCAATCCAAAGGGAGGGTTCTCCACCGGTCAGTATCACGGTAGCGGCAGGGTATTTACTGACTTCTGTTACGATATCTTCATCGGACATCAGTATGCCGTCCTCATGCTGCGTATCACAGAAGGGGCACTTCAGGTTGCAACCGGAAAAACGGATAAAGACAGCCGGGGTACCCGTATGGTATCCTTCTCCCTGCAAACTGTAGAATATCTCATTAATCTTCCTCATAGACGGCAATGTTTGATTCCGACTCCTGCACCTCTACCTTGAAGCAAGTGGGTATCTGGTCGCATATCCAACGGGCTATGTTCTCGGCTGTGGGATTGAAGGACAGCACTTCATTAAGATTATGATGATCCAGCTGTTCCTTTACCACCTGCTTGATGTGACTGAAGTCTACCACCATTCCGTCCGCATTCAGCTCTTTGGAACGGCAATAGACAGTGATAATCCAGTTGTGACCGTGCAGATTCTCACACTTACTGCGATAAGAAAGTTTCAGGCTATGGGCAGCCGACACTTCCATGCGTTTGATGACTGTGTACATATTGTTAATACGCTAATTAATATAATAAGTTGCCGCATCTAATGTCACCTCGATGCGACGGCAAAATTACAAAAAACTTAAGATTTATCCATTTACTTCCCTAACTTATTCGTACACACAAAGAGAATTGGCAACCTTACGCTCTGCACTGCCACTCGGGGTATTGGCTATTCCCTTATCCGGCAACGCCCCACTCCACAGCGTAGAAGAACCGCCGCCGTCCAGATTCAACGCATCCTCCCCGCCCAATATACGAATCATATGGGCAAGCTCGGGTATATTGATACCTTCCGCTTTTCCCTTCCGACGTCCGTCAACAACAATAAGCAGGATTTTTCCTTCTCTTGTCAGCGCCACAGCACTGCGGGGATGCTTGGTATTTACAAAATTCCGATTAGTCCCGGACAAGTCGCACACTTGCCCGTCCTTCAGCATCAAAGGGCCGGAAGCCAGCACAATGCCTTTTTTCAAAGTACATGCCTTTTCTTCCTGCTTGCTCCAGGGAATCAGTTCCAGCCTGCCCTTCTTTATAAGTACAGCTCCATTGGACACTGTTGCCAGAACCCCAGTAGAGGTAGTATCTATCACCACCCCGTCCTTACGCAGATAGCAGACGGAATTTCCGGCTTTCATATCAAAATAGGAGCCATTGATGGCCGCCACCGCACCTGCATGCCGGGCGGCTATACTGGTCTCCTCCTTGGGATTGTGGACGAGCACATCGAAACGGTAGCGCTTCGGGGATATTTCAAAAATAGACACTTCCTGAGGAACTCCATACAAAGAACTGAATACTGCCTTTTTATAAAGCATCCCTTTCTGCAGGGGCTCAGTCTGCCAATCGGCAGAAACGATGGCAAGAGAGTCGGCAGCAGTCTGCGCCATTGCTGCAAACATGCCGCAACAGAGAAACACTGCCAGGAATATTTTCTTTTTCATATAGAATAGATGGGATTGGTTTAAATTAATTCATAGCTGCAGATTTGAATCGGCATGTCGAGATTATGCAACACCTTTTCAAGCTGTATACCTTCACGGTTGTCGTACTCGTATCCGAAAGTAGCACGGATACCTTGCAGAATGAACTGCGTGGCACGGTCCAGGGCAATGGGCAAACTGTCGCCTTGCAACAGTGCTCCGGTGATGACACTGGTAAACGTATCCCCCGTTCCGGGATAATGGGCCGGCAGGTAAGGACACGTAACCTTCCAGTAGCGGTTACCGTTCCGGTTATAGGCATACACGGACGTCTTATGCTTATCATCCCGTACGGGCACACTGGTAATAATCACCACTTCGGGACCACAATCGGAAAGCCGGCGAAGGTATGACTTCAATTCCTCATCCGTATTCATCTCCTTATAAGGAATACCCAGCAGATAGAACAGCTCCGTCAGATTGGGAGTAACGACATCGGCCTTGGTGATGAGATGTTTCATTTCATCAATCATGGACTCGTGGAAGTTCGCATAAAGCCGTCCGTTATCACCCAACACCGGGTCTACCACAACCAGACCGTCCGGTCGGCGGAAGTCATCAATAAAGTCAGAAACAATATGTATCTGCCGCGGAGAACCCAGATAGCCGGTATAAAAGGCATCAAACTGTACTTCCAGCTTCTTCCACTCGGAAATAATCTTCGGCATTTCATCCGTCAAGTCCAGAAAAGAGAACTCCGGATACTGGGTATGGCTCGACAATACGGCTGTAGGCAACGGACACACCTGAAAGCCCATAGACGAAAGGATGGGAATGACCACCGTCAGAGACACCCGTCCGACTCCCGACAAGTCGTGGACGGCAACAACCTTCTTTACTTTATTCGCATACATATTATCTATATTATTATTTTTCCTACATTTGCCGCATGAAAACCGTCTGCATCATTTTGGGAACAGTTTCTTTGGCACTCGGCATCATCGGCATCTTCCTGCCGTTGCTGCCCACCACGCCTTTCCTGCTGCTCACGGCAGCACTCTACTTCAGAGGCTCACCCAGACTGTACCAATGGTTGCTGAACCACAAATGCCTCGGTCCCTACATCCGCAGCTTCCGCGAGAACAAAGCCATCCCTCTACGTGCCAAAATCATCTCCCTACTGCTGATGTGGGGAACAATGGTTTACTGCATCTTCTTCCTGATTCCACTAACAGAAATAAAGACAGTATTGTTCCTTGTCGCTGTGGGGGTGACTTGGCATATACTGTCATTCAAGACGTTGAGATAAATGAATGTGCTAATGTGGTTAATGTGCTAATGTGCCAATGACCTGCGGTGTGAGAGTCTAATATACACATAGCGCAGCCAATTAGCACATTGGCATATTAGCACATTAATCAAACTCCTCCCAATTTTTCGAAGAATTCTCCCAACCCCTTCCGAGCATCGGCAAGCTTGTCTTCCCAATGTTTCACGGAGTTCTGCCCGATAATATCCGTCACGTACTTCACCGAAATGAAAGGAACATTCTTGGCACGGCATACCAAAGCCTGGGCATAGGCTTCCATATCCACAACATCACCGGACACATCCGAGAGTTCTGTCAAGAAAGTATCCCCCGTATTGCATACACCGCCTGCCGGCCAGTGTAAACAATATCCTTTTTGGGACAACAAATCCATTGAATCAATCTCATACTCCATACCAAGCTCCACCAGCTTCTGCATATCACGGTCTACAAAATGACGGCATACGAAAATATCTCCTACCCGATGACGGATAGTCCCTGCCGTACCTACATTGACCACCAAGTCCGGTTGCGCATGGCTTATCGCTTCAGAAAGATAAAAAGCCGATTTCACCTTTCCCACACCGGTACGGAGATAGCCTATCTGCACCTCTTCCTCCCCTATCAGTCCGGGAAATTTCAATTCCGTAAATTCGCCTTGTACGGCATAAGTGACTAAAATTCTCATATCATTCTATCTTTTTAGAGTCTGTTTAAATTTTGTCCGGCATGAGGGTGGCAAAACGGTTGATGACACACCCTCCTCCTTCTCATGAAAAAGGCAAAGATAGAAACCTTTTTCAGAAGATTTCCATCTTTACCCCATAAATGTAAAGTCACCCACACTCACAACCTCCCTGCCAGATAAGATTTCAATGACTCTACATATTCCTCAAATGCGTCTACTCCTTGCGGAGTGATCTTACAAATCGTACAAGGCATCTTTCCTTTAAAAGTCTTTGTCACCTCCACATATCCCGCCTTGCTGAGTTTGTCTATCTGCACGCTCAGGTTTCCTGCCGTAGCTTTGGTCTGCTGGCGGATATAGACAAAGTCCGCCTCCTCGACACTAATAAGCAACGACATCACCGCAAGCCGCAGTTCGCTATGGAGCAAAGGGTTCAGTTCTTTAAACATATATCATCCTCTTCTTTTATTGTTTGTGACGCTTCGCCACACTGTTCATGTAATGTCCGGGAATCACCATCATAAAGACGAACGCCAATGCAAAAAACAGTATCTGGTCTATGCCGGGCATATAGAAACATCCCAACGAGAGCAAGGCTCCCAGCACTCCCCCTATCGTAACCACTTTCGTGTTCACAATCAGTCCCGTCAGGGCAGTTCCCATCCCCATCATCAGCAAAATGACAAACAGAATAGGAATCTTCCATACAAATATGGCGGTACACGATACCAAGAAAGCACCCAGTCCAAATACCGTCCACACATAATCCACAACACGGTCTATGTAGGTCTTCAACATTTTCCGAGCCTTCCGCTGACTCCACAACGTAGCAGGAAAGGCTATGACTGGAAGCAGGAACCATAGGAATTGCCAATTGTTATTGCCCGTTTCCTTCAATAGAAACCAAACCAGCAACGAGATAATTACCGTTACATATCCCCACAGCAAAAAAGGTGTCCCTGAATTTTCCGCCATTCTGTCCTTCGTGTTCTGTATCATCCGAGTGATGAGTTCTAAACTCTCTTTCTCATTCAATTTTCTTTCTTCCATTTTCCTGCCGCCTTATTTGTTGCTTCCTTTTAATACCCGCTTAAGTGCTATCTCCACCTGCTTCGTGTCGGCGCTCACCTCCACATCCGCTATCGCGCAATACTCAGATGGAATTCCGTCTTCCCTATCCAACTGATAATTGTTGTTTTCATCATGATAGACATAAAGCTTATATTTACCCACTGTCACATCTTTCAGTTCCAGTACCGCCTCCGTGCCCTTGGCATCTACCATACCATACTGCCCCTTGTCAGTGGCAATCATTATCTTTCCCACAGCAGAAGGTATGTTCATCACCTTCACTTTCAGAACATCTTGCGCAGACACCCCCAATGCAAATACACAAAGAAGAGCTGCCGCCATACTTCTACAAACAATCGTTTTCATAATCATTCTCTTTAAGTTATACATACCAAAATCACATTTCGGGTTCGAACTCCGATACAAAGATAAAAGGTTTATTTTATAAACCAAATTATTATATAAATTATTTTATTTATTTCTTAGCATCTCCTCCTTCCTTTACTACATACTATTCCAACCGCACCTAAAGAGTAGTGCCTAAAACAGCAAAAAGTAATTTCGGCCTTACTAAACAAGCGTCGGACGATTACTATTTAGTAACGGAGATACTAAGCTTTCGAAAAGCAAGAAATAAAATCCTTCTAAAAAGCAAATTGTTCCATACCTATCCACATCTCTTGAAAAGCCAGCCTCCGCCACCCTTTTTCAATCCCTCAAAACCAGTACTTCATAGGCCACTTCGGTTATTTCGGCACTTCTACAGCATATTTTCCCCGAAAAGTTTTTGTAATCTCCAAGTAAATTGTATTTTTGTGTACAATTTTGGTGTAGTGATGACAGACGAAGAAAAGAAGCTATTAAGTACCTTTGAAGCCAGACTGCGGCATTTAATCTATCTGCACGATGAATTAAAACGCGAAAATGCTGAGCTAAAGCAACTTCTTGAAGCCAAAGAGGAGGAATACGGGAAGGTACAAGCTGAATACCGGGAACTGGAACTTAACTACACGAACCTAAAAACAGCTACGACAATCAGCCTTAACGGCAGTGACGTGAAAGAGACGAAACTGCGATTGTCCAAATTAGTGCGTGAAGTCGATAAATGCATCGCTTTGTTGAATGAATAAAGAGAAGAGGATGTATGAACGATAAGATAAAGATAAACCTGCAGATGGCAGGAGCCTCCTACCCTCTCACAATCAACCGTGAGGACGAGGAAATGGTAAGAGAAGCCGCCAAGCAGGTAGATATCAGGCTCAATGCGTATCGGGAGCATTATCAGAATGTGTCTCTAGAGAGAATTATAGCCATGGTGGCCTATCAGTTCGCTTTAGAAAACCTTCAGTTGAAGGACCGTAATGATACTGAACCCTATACAGCTAAAATAAAGGAACTGACAGAGGTATTGGAGACCTATTTCAAGGAACAATAAGCTGCAATCCCTCCGTCGGGTCGGTAAAAGAGAGAAATTCGCGCACTGTACAAAAGTTTGCCCTTCATCAAAGCAAGCTTTTATGCAGTGCTTTTTTATTTATATACTAAAAACAAATTAATAAAATGACAGTAGTTACAATAGTATTATCCATTGCCTGCTTCATTGTCGGAGGGTTTGCCTCGTACTTGTTCTTCAAGCACGGGCTGAAAAACAAATACGACGGTATCCTGAGAGATGCGGAAGCGGAAGCGGAAGTGATTAAGAAGAATAAGTTGCTGGAAGTAAAGGAAAAATTCCTGAACAAGAAGGCAGACTTGGAAAAAGAAGTGGCCCAACGTAACCAAAAGATACAGCAGGCAGAAAACAAGCTGAAACAACGTGAATTGGTACTGAACCAACGCCAGGAAGAAATCCAGCGCAAGAAGATGGAAGCAGAAGCCGTGAAAGAAAATCTGGAAGCCCAACTGTCCATCGTAGACAAGAAGAAAGAAGAACTGGAGCACATGCAGCGCCAGGAAATAGAAAAGCTGGAAGCCATTTCCGGACTTTCTGCCGAAGAAGCCAAAGAGCGCATGGTGGAATCCCTGAAGGAAGAAGCCAAAACGCAAGCCCAGTCCTACATCAACGACATCATGGACGACGCCAAGCTGACGGCAAGCAAAGAGGCCAAGCGCATCGTGATACAGAGCATCCAACGTGTGGCTACGGAAACAGCCATTGAAAACTCAGTAACCGTATTCCACATCGAATCAGATGAAATCAAGGGACGTATCATCGGTCGCGAAGGCCGCAACATCCGCGCCCTGGAAGCTGCCACCGGTGTGGAAATTGTGGTAGACGATACTCCGGAAGCTATCGTATTGTCAGCTTTCGACCCGGTTCGCCGTGAGATTGCACGTCTGGCATTGCACCAGTTAGTAACAGACGGACGTATCCACCCAGCACGCATCGAAGAGGTAGTTGCCAAAGTACGCAAGCAGGTAGAAGAGGAAATCATCGAAACCGGTAAACGCACTACTATCGACCTGGGCATCCACGGTCTGCATCCGGAACTTATCCGCATTATCGGTAAGATGAAATACCGTTCTTCATACGGCCAGAACCTTTTGCAGCATGCACGCGAGACAGCCAATCTTTGCGCTGTGATGGCATCAGAGCTGGGACTCAACCCGAAGAAAGCAAAACGTGCCGGACTGCTGCATGATATAGGTAAGGTACCCGATGAGGAACCGGAATTGCCGCATGCACTCTATGGTATGAAGCTGGCAGAAAAGTTCAAGGAAAAGCCAGACATCTGCAACGCCATCGGTGCCCACCACGACGAAGTGGAAATGACCAGCCTGCTGGCCCCCATCGTACAAGTATGCGATGCCATTTCAGGAGCACGCCCGGGAGCACGCCGCGAAATTGTAGAAGCATACATCAAGCGCCTGAACGACCTTGAGCAACTGGCCATGTCCTATCCGGGAGTGACAAAGACATATGCCATCCAGGCAGGCCGTGAGTTGCGTGTCATTGTCGGTGCAGACAAGATTGACGACAAGCAGACGGAGAACCTTTCCGGTGAAATCGCCAAGAAGATTCAGGACGAAATGACTTATCCGGGTCAGGTGAAGATTACCGTTATCCGTGAGACACGTGCGGTGAGCTACGCAAAGTAACATCAGAAAAGAAAATAAATGCAGAAAAGGGTGAATTCGTATTCACCCTTTTCTTATTTTTGCACCACAACCATAACTTTACAAAATGAAAGATTATCAGTTTGAAGTTTGTGCCAACTCCGTAGAGAGTTGTATTGCCGCACAAGCCGGCGGAGCAGACCGGGTGGAACTATGCGCAGGCATCCCCGAGGGAGGAACAACCCCCTCATACGGCGATATCCTCATCGCACGGGAAGTATTGCAGCAGACCAAATTGCATATCATTGTCCGTCCCCGTGGAGGAGACTTCCTTTACTCCTCCACCGAACAGCGCATCATGCTGAAAGACATAGAGAATGCCCGCCGCCTAGGCGCTGACGGAGTCGTGTTCGGTTGCCTGACGGCAGAAGGAGATGTAGACATTCCATTGATGGAGCAGCTTATGAAAGCCTCACAAGGGATGTCCGTCACCTTCCACCGTGCTTTCGATGTATGCAGAAATCCACAAAAAGCAATAGAAGATATTATCGCATTAGGATGCAACCGCATCCTAACTTCCGGACAGCAATCTACAGCAGAGCAAGGCATTCCCCTTTTGAAAGAGCTCCAACAACAAGCATCAGGCCGAATCATTCTATTGGCAGGCTGTGGGGTGAATGAAGCCAACATAGCCCACATTGCCCGAGAAACCGGTATCCGCGAGTTTCATTTCTCCGCCAGGGAAAATATCGAAAGCTCCATGCTCTATCACAATTCCGCCGTCTCTATGGGAGGAACGGTACATATTGATGAATACACACACACCATCACTACTGCGGAGCGGGTAAAGCGTACAATCGGAGCATTAAAAGCCTCTCCCCTAGCCCCTCCCCCGTAGGGAGGGGGACAGAGATAGTCCTACAAAATACAAACACTTCAAAACTCCCCTCCCTACGGGGGAGGGGGCGAGGGAGAGGCCTATAAAAAAAGGATGTACTTTTCAGTACATCCTTTTTTATATCATAGGATAAATATTATTTCTTCACCGGAGAAGAGTATCTTGCATTCAGGCCATCCAGAATCTCACGGGTGATGTTGTAGACACTGTCTGCATAGAGCAGATTGTCAAAACCCGTATTGCTGATAATCATGCTGTAACCTTTTGTCTTATTGTACTCCTTCAGGAAAGCATTGATAGAATCACGCAGTTGCAGGCTGTTCTTTTCATTCTCACTCATCAGCTCAGACTGCAGCTTGTTGCTCAGGTTCTGCAAATCCTGCTCCAACTTTGCAATGCGGTTGTATTCCTGCTGTGCTCTCTCCTGAGAAAGATAAGCGTTGTTCTGATACTTTGTCTGGAATTCCTGCTTCTGCTTCTCCAGTTCGCTGGCTTTCTGGTTCAATGTCAGACGGACATTCTCGCCCTTCTTCACCATAGCCTCATTCAAGTCTATGCAATAGTTGTATTTTGCCAAAAGCGTATCTATTTCAACATAAGCAATTTTCATTTCCGATAATCCGCCGGCTTGTGCAGGAGCGCTTGTCGTCTGTTTATCAGTATTGCCGGCACATTGAGCAAATAAAACGATCAGTGCGAGAGCTGCCAGACCGTTCATGAGGTAGTTTAATCTCTTCATAATTGATAAATATTGTTTTTTAAAATTAGTTCATACTATCGTTTAAGGCTTTTTCCAGTTCATCAATGGAAAAACGGGACTTGCGTTGTGCTTCCCTATCCTGCGACTGCACACAGCCGATACCTCTATCGCGCATTGCCTTATTGCCACTGACATGCCCGTTAGGGAACCTGCCGCCTTTCACAAAAAAGACCTTTACACCCAATAAAACAATGCAAATAGCAACTATTAACAGAGTTATCAATATTGTATCAAGCATTTCCATTAATTTTGTTACATGAAAATAGTGTTTTTACTATTTTTGTGGGTGCAAATATAGGGCTTTGGTTGGACTAACTCGCCTTTTTTACTCTAAAAAAAGAGAAAGGGGAATAAAATAGTCAATCAATTTAACCATATTTAGCAATAAGTGGTTAATTTAATGGAGAATTGATATTTGACAATTGATAATGAAGGCTGCATAAACACATGTAAGGCAGCCGCTAATTCAGATAATTATGGAAAAAAAAGACTTGAAACCGGCTGGTGTATTTCACTATTTTGAGGAAATCTGCCAAGTGCCGCGCCCTTCGAAGAAGGAAGAGAAAATCATTGCTTACTTAAAAGCATTCGGAGAAAAACATAAGTTGGAAACGAAGGTGGACGAAGCCGGAAACGTTCTGATAAAGAAACCCGCTACTCCGGGTATGGAAAACCGCAAGACTGTCGTACTTCAATCGCACATCGACATGGTATGTGAAAAGAACAACGACGTGAAGCACGACTTCCTGACCGACCCTATCGAAACCGAAATTGACGGTGAATGGCTGAAAGCCAAAGGTACAACCTTGGGAGCCGACAACGGCATCGGTGTAGCCACCGAACTGGCTATCCTTGCCGACGACAGCATCGAGCACGGTCCTATCGAATGCCTCTTCACCGTGGACGAGGAGACCGGACTGACCGGTGCCTTCGCCCTGAAAGAAGGCTTCATGAACGGAGACATTCTGTTGAACCTCGATTCCGAGGATGAAGGCGAGCTCTTCATCGGCTGTGCAGGCGGTATAGATTCCGTTGCCGAATTCACCTACCGGGAAGTGGACGTACCGGCAGGGTATTTCTGCTGCAAAGTGCAGGTAAAGGGGCTGAAAGGCGGACACTCCGGCGGCGACATACACCTGGGGCGCGGCAATGCCAACAAACTGCTGAACCGCTTCCTGAGCCAGGCATCCCAGAAGTACGACATGTACCTTTGCGAAATAGACGGTGGTAACCTGCGCAACGCCATTGCCCGCGAAGCACACGCGGTAATTGCCATACCCGATGCCGACAAGCATGCCCTGCGCACAGACTTGAATGTCTTTGCCGCCGAAGTGGAGGCAGAATATGCCGTCGTTGACCCGGACCTCCAATTCGTGCTTGAATCGGAAGCAGCCCGTCCCAAAGCCATTGACAAAGATACCGCCAAGCGCTTGCTGCAAACCATCTATGCCACACCTCACGGTGTGTATGCCATGAGCCAAGACATTCCGGGGCTGGTGGAAACCTCCACCAATCTGGCCTCCGTAAAGATGAAACCCGGCCATATCATCCGTATCGAGACCAGCCAGCGCAGCTCTACCGCCTCCTCCAAACAAGACATTGCCAATATGGTGCGTACTGTATTCGAAATGGGTGGAGCAGCCGTATCTTTCGGCGACGGATATCCGGGCTGGAAGCCCAACCCGCATTCAGAAATCCTGGAAGTGGCTGTTGAGTCCTACAAACGTTTGTTCGGTGTAGATGCCAAGGTAAAAGCTATCCATGCAGGTTTGGAATGCGGACTGTTCCTTGACAAATACCCGGCACTGGACATGATTTCCTTCGGACCTACCCTGCAGGGTGTGCACTCTCCCGACGAACGGATGCTGATTCCTACCGTACAGAAGTTCTGGGAACATCTGCTGGATATACTGAAGCACATTCCGGTGAAATAAATATCCCGCGTTCCTTAAAGGGGAACGGGAATCGTTTGTATGAACGTTATCCATAAGATAGGAGTTATACTCTTCCTTCTCTGCCCGTACATCAGTCTGTACGGGCAAGAAGGAAAAGATACCCTCACGTTTCGGATAGTAAGCTACAATGTAGAAAACCTATTCGACTCCCGACATGACACACTAAAGAATGACTACGAGTTCCTGCCGGATGCCACCCGGCATTGGAATTACTCTAAATACAGAAAGAAACTGGATAATATAGCCCGCGTCATCATCGCCACCGGAGGATGGACGCCGCCCGCCCTTGTTGCCTTGTGTGAGGTGGAGAATGACAGTGTGATGCGCGACCTTACCCGCTACTCTGCCTTGCGCGAAGCAGACTACCGGTATGTGATGACACAATCTCCCGACGAACGCGGCATCGACGTAGCGCTGTTGTATCAACGTAATCTTTTCAAACTGCTTTCCTATCAGAGCTTCCCCGTAGAAAAGCCCCGGAAGAATAGCCGTCCCACACGGGACATTCTTCACGTCAGCGGATTGTTGCTGAACCGGGATACGCTTGATGTACTGGTAGCTCACTTCCCATCCCGTTCGGGAGGGGCAAAAGAATCTGAACCTTACCGGCGACTGGCTGCCCGAAAGGTGAAGCATGCCATAGACAGCCTATACACGATACGCCGACATCCGCAAATTGTCCTTTTAGGGGATTTCAACGATTATCCGGAGAATAAATCGGTAAAGGAGGTGTTGGAGGCAGCAGCACCGTCAACATTGCAAGACTCTCTACGTCCACAAAAACTTTACCATCTACTGGCAGGAAAAGCCAAAACACGCAAGCACTTCGGCAGCTACAAGTATCAAGGAGAATGGGGATTACTAGACCACATCATCGTATCAGGTACGTTGCTGCAAGAACACACACCGCTATATACAGAGGAAGCGAAGACAGACGTATTCTGCCTGCCCTTCCTACTGACAAGAGACAAGAAATACGGAGGGCAGCAACCCTTCCGCACCTACTACGGGATGAAGTATCAAGGAGGATACAGCGACCACTTGCCTGTATATGCGGAGTTCCGGTTGATATATTAGTCGGAATACTGATACAGTTTCAAGTCAAACTTCTGTACCATCACTAGCAAGTGGTCGAAGATGTCGGACTGAATGCGCTCGTACTCTTTCCATACCTTGTTGCGAGAGAAGAAATATACCTGAATGGGTACCCCATACGTCGTGGGTTCCTTCTGGCTGATAATCAAGTCCATCTCCTGGTTCACCACCGGCAAGCTACACAAATAACGTTCGATGTAGATACGATAGAGCTGTGCATTGGTTGGCACCTCTCCTTCTGCTGGCTGATAGTCGGCCATCAAGGGGACTTCCTTGCGGATATTATCCAGCATTTCCGGAGTGCAGAACTTCAGGGTACTCATATCCAGAAAGATATTCTTGTTTACCCGTCGCCCGCCACTTTCCTGCATGCCGCGCCAGTTCTGGAAGGAGTTGTTCACCAGGGTATACGGCGGTACGGTCGAGATGGTTTCATCCCAGTTGCGTATCTTGACCGTGTTCAGCGTAATCTCCTCTACAACTCCATTGGCAACGCCACCCGGCAGCGCTATCCAGTCCCCTATCCGCAACATGTCGTTGGCAGAGAGCTGCACGCCGGCCACAAACCCCAGAATGCTGTCCTTAAATACCAGCATCAGTACAGCTGCAGATGCGCCCAGACCGGCAAACAAGGTCATAGGAGACTTGCCTATCAGCACTGAAACCACTATGATACCTCCGATAAAAAACAGCAGCACTTGCAATACCTGCACGAAGCCTTTCAGCGGACGGTTCTTCTGCTTGTCCTTCATGTTATAAACATCGAGCAGTACCAGCAACAAGCCGTTAATAGTAAGCAGCACCGCCACAATGATATAGACAGCACACACCTTTTGTGAGAACTCAAGCATCTCCTTTCCACGCACAAAGGCCATGGGCAGCAGGTAGTAGATGAGGATTCCCGGCAGAATATGTATCAAATGGTGTATCACCCTGCGTTTCATCAGCAACGTATTCCACTGATGGGGAGAGCGTCGGGTATAATGCTTCATA
Source organism: Bacteroides sp. D20 (assembly GCF_003436255.1). Taxonomy (NCBI): domain Bacteria; kingdom Pseudomonadati; phylum Bacteroidota; class Bacteroidia; order Bacteroidales; family Bacteroidaceae; genus Bacteroides; species Bacteroides sp. D20. Next base: position 81,985 of record NZ_QSOO01000007.1, read on the forward strand.
CCGCCAACGAAGATTGCCTGGCACAAATAGTCCAGCCCTATCGAAAGCCCCACCATCAGCAGTGCAATAATCGTCTCGTCAAACATATCGGCAAACTTCGGGTCTATCCCCCAACCTATCAGGACTTTATTCATCCATCCTCCTAAACTCATCATAAGCTCTCTTTTTTTTGAAGTGTCTTGTTTGTATAACAATCCAAAGATAAAGATGTTTTCAGAGAACGGCAAGCATATACCCTTTTTTCATCAACGACTCAATCCTCACGCTCGGGTCGTTTTTTAGCGACCGCCGCAGATAGGACATCTGTACATTCAAGGCAAGGGAGTTGGCATACGAGGCAGTGCCCCACACAGCATCCAGCAACGTATCGCGACTGACAGTCTTATTCACATTCAGCGCCAGCAAGCGAAGGATATCGGCTTGACGGGAAGTAATCAGCACCTTACTATTTCCCGTACGAATCTCGTTCGTACTGTAATTGAACACGGAATGGCCGAAAGCATACATCTCATCCTCCGCCACGCCGGACAACTGCGAAGTGAAACGCTCGCGGATACGCGCTGTCAGCTCTTCCGGATAGAAAGGTTTGGCAAGATAATCGTTCGCCTTCAGTTGGAATCCTTGCAGGCGGTCGGCCTTATCGCTACGGTCGGAAAGGAAAAAGATCAGGACGTGTTTATCCATCTCGCGGATGCGTTCAGCCACTTCAAAGCCATTGTAACCGGGCATATTGATATCGAGCAATACCAAATCAGGCTTTATGAGCGGAAATTGTTCCAGAGCAATTTTCCCGTTTCCGGCATAAGTCACTTCATAGCCTTCCTTCTCAAGAAAGCGCTTCAGCAGCATTGAATATTTCAAATCATCATCGGCAAAAAGTATTTTCAAGGCTTTCATATCATTGGTTATTTTAGAGTAGGGATTATGCGGGTTAGCACGGACTTATTGAGGAATATTAATTTCAATCATTGTTCCCTTGCCAGCCTGACTATTTAAAGAAATGCTTCCATGATGCGCCTCTACCAGCAACTTTACATAGCTCAACCCCAGACCAATACCGGGCAACGAACGGTCGGGAAGATTACTGCCCCGATAGAACTTATCGAATACACGGTTCTGTTCGGAAACCGGAATGCCGATGCCATCATCAGACACCCGTATCGTCAATTGGTGATCCTGCAAAAGGCAATCTACAACAATATGCACAGACTTGCCCGAATACTTTACGGCGTTCTCTATCAAATTACTGATAATATTAGAAACATGCACCGGGTCTGCCGTTACCAGAGTCTCCGAACTGAAATGGGTTTCAATAGCAACATCCTTACCCTCAGGAACATGGTAAAGCCGGACAAGCTTTTCCAAACTCGTCTTTATATCAAATGTACGGACGGAAAGCTGCGTGTGTTCATCATCGGCACGCGTCATATCACGTAGTTTTGAAAGATAGGCCGACAAGTTATCCAGCTCGGACATGGAATCGTGAACCACTTCATCCATCGCTTTCTCATCTGTTCGCATAGACTTGTCATTGAGAAAGGCTATACACATTTTCAGAGCCTGGACGGGACGTTTCAGTTCATGTATCATAGTGTTTACAAAGCTTTTTCGCAGTTCGTCTATCCGCCGTTGCTTCAAGATGGTTTTTATCTGAAACAGCAGACAAAGCCCCAGCAGAAATATCAGACATGTACTGCCCACTAACTGCCAACCCATACGCACAAGTACCACATGAGGTGAAACCTTCACGGAAACAAGCACAAACTGGCGTTTCAGGGGATTATAAGGATACATTACTTCTATATATGGATTGAACAATGTACCTTGCCGTTTCAGTTCCGCATTCCACTGGTAAATGGAATCTTCGGAAACCACCAGATGCGTAGTAAACGTTTGTTCGTCCAAACGTATGGCAAGCAAGGAATCAAATTGCTGCAACGCAAAAGGCACATCCAACTCCAAACGATAAAGATTAATAATAGAGTTCAAATTAGGAGCATCTTTATCGGACATATTGATTTTGAATGAATCCTTCGCAATGAGCCGCTCTTCCGGCAAAAGGGTGTCTAACGCCAATGCCCATTTCCTACGCTTTGCCTCTCTCTCTTTATCATCTGTACTGGCAGAGTCCTGCTGCTCTATTTTGAGAGTTTCTATATTCTTTTGGCCCAAGCTCTCCAAGTCCCGCCCTTTCAGAACACCCAAAATTAATTCGTCGATAGTGGTCCGCTTTTCCAAATCAATGGATTTGCTCAAGTGATAGAAGAACATATTGGTATTGCTAAGCACCTTTTTGGGTTGGGGAGTACGGATAGAGTCATACTGTTGGGTGGTCTGCAAGATGCAATCATAAATACCATTGATTTGTTCATCATTCATATACTGATACTGATTACGCAACCAGTAGACCTGTCCGCAGGTAATAAGCAGTATCGATGCGATGGAGAATATCCAAACGATCTTAATCCGTTGTTCCATAATTGTTCTTTTTTAGTCTCACTTAGAAAGACTTTCATTTAGTACCGACAAAGGTAGAAGTTAGCTTGCAAATATAGGTACGTGCGAGGCAGATATTATGCATTGAGTAATATTTCAGTAATAACTTTCAGCCTCTTCTGAAGCAAAATCCGCATAGTTTTGCAGTACAATAATCGCTGGAAGCAATATGTAAAACCTCTAAAAATGTAAAAACTATGAGTGCAAGAATTATTTTCCTCAATCTGTGTCTCGCTATATTGTTCGCATCACAAGCGAAGGCACAAATCATCGTTTCTGATGGAACGAAAATACAGAATGATACCATCGGTGAAGCACAAATCCTTGTGCAATATGAAACGCGCTGTATCAGTAATACGGAAAAGCCGGAAAATGTTACGGAAGAAACCATGATGCTGGAAGTCGGTAAAAATCTCTCTAAGTTCTACAGTTACACCAAGTATGTTTGCGACTCTGTACTGGCAGTAGACTTCGCCAATAAAGCCTCGCAGGAAACGATTAATGAACATCTGAAACAATACGGAACAAGCAAACTGAGCGAACGAACCTTCAGAGGTTATCCTGCCGGAAAAGTAACGACCCTCGATGAAGTGGCAGGCATGACGCGCCTGCGTTGCGAAGAAACGGATGAACGTCCGCAGTGGAAGATACTGGCAGAAAACGATAGTGTCCTCTCCTACCTTTGCAGCAAAGCCGAATGTCAATTCAAAGGCCGTACATGGACGGCATGGTTTACTGCAGAAATACCCATAAGCGAAGGTCCATGGAAGCTTTGCGGACTGCCCGGACTGATACTGAAAGCCGAAGACAGTGAAGGGCATTATTCATTCACTGCCACAGGTGTAGAGCAATGCCACACATATCGGCCGATACTTTTCGACGGAAAGAAGCACGAACCGATGAACCGCAAAGCATACAACAAAGTGCACGAACGTTATTATGCCGATCCGGTAGGATTTATCACCGGAAGCATGCCGAACGTCACCGTTAAGGTTAGTGATGAACACGGCAATGCAACCAAGAACCCGAAAAACGTTCCTTATAATCCACTGGAACGATAATATTTCTCCACACCCGTAAGCATTCGTGAAATCTATCGCATACTGAATGCATTTCAGTCGTATACTGAACCCTATTCAGTCGTATAGTGAATGCCATTCAGTCGTATACTTAAACATCCTCTTTTTACGCATTGATAATCAATAAATTACGAAATCACCATAATCGTATAAAAATTTCAACAAACTTCAATTGCCAAACAATCAATTATTGCAGTGTATGAATAAAAAAACTATCATTCTATTTTTCCTGTTTCTCTTTAGTTTCTTGTCGCCTACCTACGCCCAGACGTTGAGCGGCAAGATAACAGATGCAGAAACCAATCAACCGCTGGAAGCTGTAATGATTAGTGTATTACGCGGACACACAACGATAGACTATGCATTGACCGATGCCAAAGGACAATTTTCTTTGCCGTGGAAGCATAGCGGAATGCTGCAACTCAATATTTCTTTGTTAGGCTATAAGAGAGAAATGCGGAATATCAATGCGGCAGGAATCCTGAATCTCAGCCTACAACCGGAAGCCATCGTATTAAAAGAAGTACAAATACGTCCCGGACGTATCAATACCCGAAAAGATACGGTGAGATATGACTTGGCACAGTTTGCTTCATCTAAAGATGTGCACATAAAGGATGTATTGAAGAAACTTCCGGGCGTGGATGTAGATGAAAACGGACAGGTTAAGTATAAAGGGAAAGCCATCGACCACTACTTTGTGGAAGGAATGGACGTGACAGGCGGACGTTATAACCAAATCAACAACAATCTGAGCGCCAAAGCCGTAAAGAGTGCGGAAATCATGGAGAACTATCAGTCAGTAAAGGCCTTGAAAGGAAAAATCAATTCCGATGAGGTGGCATTGAACCTGAAACTCGACCCGAAAGCACGCGATCAATGGATAGCAAACGGTACTCTGGGAACCGGATGGAGTGAGAACAACAAAATCCTGTGGGAAGGCAGACTGAATGCCCTTCAACTGGGTAAAGGAAAACAGAGTGTCTATAATTACAAGACGAATAACAATGGCAAGGACCTCAGCAACGAGCAAACCAAACTGACCGGAAATGGCCAGCAACAAGTTCCGCTTTCCGGTTTTCTCTCCCAGCCGGGCATCAGCGCACCATTAGACAAGAATCGCTTATTATTCAATGAAACCCACACCCTGAACGGCAACCGTATGTACAAATGGAATGATGACCGCAGCTTACGCCTGCAAGCCGGATATACTCATGAGCTAATCCAACAGCAACGGGGAAATACCCAAATCTATTATCAACCGACAGATACCATACAAATAGACGAAACCTACCATTATCGTCTGAGAAGTGACATCGCTAATCTGGAACTGCGTTATGAAGACAACAGCAGCCGGAATTATATATCCAACCGCTTCACCGTAGACGGAGAAATAAATCGCGGACGTTCGGAGGAACTGGGACAAACTCTGCAAACGTCACAGCTAAGTGCCGGAAACTACTTCAATCTTATCCGAAACCGGGAAAGCGGAACCTGGGAATTTCGTTCGACGACACAGTATGCTTACCAGCCTGCATCCTTACTACTCGAAGAAGGAAAAAGTAAATTCAACCAGCACAACTTCTACACAGATAACAGTGCCGCATATCTACGAAAGTATGATGGATTTACCCAACAATATAAGGCAGGAATACAAGGAGAACGGGCTACCCTGAAATATACTCCGACAAGACAGCCCAATGATTTCAATGCTTCGCATCTGTCATTGCATATTACCCCCTACTTCCAGCTGGAACGTGGAAAATGGCTGGCTACACTTTCGCTTCCTCTGAAAGCAGATCGGTATTTCTCACAACAGCGTTCGTTCCTGTTCTTCAATCCGTCCATGTATTTGCGCTATAAACTGGATTATCATTGGACGTTCTCCCTTTATGGCAGTCTGAAACGCTCGGCAGAAGACTTCTCCGACTTGTATCCGGGACTCTACCAAACTGATTACCGCACCTGGCGAGACGGCAACGGACTTTTCCCTACCAGCCTCACGCAAACCTACAATCTCTACGGAGAGTACAAAAACACTGTACAGGAATTTTTCATCACTGCCGCACTAACCTACAGCCGCAGCAACCGGAATACTCTTTTCGAACAGAGTGTTTCCGAAAATGCCATTGTCTACACTCGTCGTGAACTACCGAACCATAACGATAGCTGGAATCTCAGCAGTACTTTCTCCAAAGGTATATACGACTGGCATTTGAAAACCTCACTCACCCTACTACTCAGTCGCAGCAATGGCGAACAGCTTACCCGCCTGGCTGACAGCGAGGGTAACCGGCAAAGTCTTCTGCAGACCTATCGTTATGATTATCTGAAAGCAGAGCCTAAAATAATCTGGTCTCCCGCAGATGTTTTTGAAGCGGAATATCATGCCACATTAGGCTATGGCGGCAGTAAGATAGGAAGTGATACCCGTCTCACCCCGTTACTGGACTTCGTACAACGGCTACATCTCACATTCAGTATCGGGCAGGTAGACCTACGGCTATCCGGCGAGCATTACCGGAATGACTTAGGAGGGGACGCACATCTCAACACCGTGTTCGCAGATGCATCCCTTATCTATAAAAGAAAAAAATGGAGATTGGAAGCAAGCCTCAACAACCTGTTCAACAAAAAAGAGTATGCTTACACAACGTATTCCACCACGCAAAGCTACACTTCACGACTAAATATACGTCCGAGGGAAGCAATGGTGACGATAAATCATCAGTTCTGAGCCTGCAATATCATCACCGTGGAATATATCAATATCCCAACTATCGTCAATCCGCCCACCAATATGGGAGCATAAATATGGGGGACTTTCTTCATGGTCTTATACCCGCTGACTTTCAGGAAAAGGCGATATACAATGTATGCGGCAATCAATCCAACCAATGTTCCCGCGATGAGATCGCCCGGATAATGCACTCCCAAGTAGACACGTGAATAGCAGGTCAGCAACGCCCATCCCATCATAAACACAGTGAGCCATCGTTTACGGAAAAGAAACCAGACAAAGAATGCCAGGCCAAAAGTATTGGCAGCATGACAGGAGGGGAATCCATAACGCCCTCCTCGATGTCCGTTTACGATATGCACCATGTCGGATATGGGATTTTCCAGATTGGCGGGACGAAGGCGTTCCACATACGGGCGTATCAATGTTGCCCCCGTCTGGTCGGCAATGGTAATTACGAGTGCCAGACCGACCATGCAGAACAAAGTCACTTTCCAATGGAAGTTGCGCAGCATCACATACCAAATGGCAGCATACATCGGCACCCAGACCCACTTACCGCTGTAGGCACTCATAAAGTAATCGAAAAAGGTGTTGTGCATCCCATTGATGAAAAGGAATATGTTTGTGTCTATATCTATCGCCCCTTGCAAGACATCCATAAGTGCTGTCATACTTTATACTCTTATACTTTAATTATCTTCCTTTATCTTTTTGCTATATCGTCATACAATTTCTGCAGATAGGCTTTGCCCAACGGCAAGTTCTTTCCCTTTGCCGTGCCCTCATCCACTACCACAGCACCTGCCTGGCAATTGAATATCACCTGGTTGTCCGCTGTCACCATACCGAAAGCATCGGGTACGGTAAAGAACGCGAAATGAGGGGAAGCGGGATTAAGCATATCTTTACTGAAAACAAACTCTTCATGGGGCAGCGCCAATTGGGCCAGCAACGTGGCTGCAATGTCATGTTGCGAGCCATAGACGTCAATGCGCCTCGGCTCTCGGATGGCACCGCCCACCATCAACAGAGGTATCCGGTAGCGTTCTACCAACAAATTGTCGATATGTTCGGGATAAGCTCCCAAGTGGTCTGGAACAAACACAATCACCGTATTCTTCCACTGGGGGAGCTCACGGAACTGTCTTACAAAATCGCCTGCACAACTATCCGTATAGGCAAAGGCGTTCAGCCGGTCATTCTCCAGACGACGGAAAGGTACTTCAAAAGGCTCGTGGCTGCTGGAGGTCTGCAAGACACGGAAATAAGGAGTTTTCTCTTCTGCAGTTCCTTCGGCAGCTTCGGTTTTCAAGTCTTCCAGCAGACGGTTGAATACGAGATGGTCGTGCGCCCCCCACTTACTTAAACGTTCCGTTACGGGAAAGTCCTGGTCGGAAACAATATCTTCAAAGCCCGATGACATCAGGTAGGAACGCATATTGGTAAAGTCGGCATCACCGCCATAATAATACTTGGTACCATAACCCGCCTTCCGCAAGCTGCCTGCAATGGCAGGAATGGACTGCGTTTTACGGGGATACTTCATAATACTCGTAGTGGGCTGGGCAGGATAGCCACTCAAGATAGCCACCAGTCCACGGTCCGTACGAAAACTGTTGGCGTAGAAGTTCGTAAAGAGCACCCCTTCCTTACTCAAGCTATCCAGATGGATGGCAATATTCGGCTCACCTCCCAAAGCTGTCATCAACCTAGAGGAAAAACTCTCAAGAATCACAAAGAGTACATCGGGACGCTGAGTATTGAATAAAGTATGCAGCGAATCGGCAGATTGCCGCACAGAATCCGTCTCTTCCGTTTGACCACCGGCAACTGCGGGTTCAAGCATGTCTTTAAAAAGCCGGTCGGCCTCCGCAGCTTCCATAAAACGGTATTGCTTGCTAAAGTCCTTCTGCTTGGCAAGAGATTCCATCAGACTGAATGCAGGGTTGATAGCTGCATGGTTCAGACGCTGCTCGGCACTGAAATAGACTTTCCCCACATTCATGGTAGATACTGTAAAGCCTCCACGGATAGGAATAAACAGCAGCCCCGTCATCAGCAACAATATACCTGACACCTTCAGGCGACGATAAGGCAGTTTCATCCGCAGCAACAGGTTCTTCTGCAGCAAGATGCCGTAGAAAACAGCATACAGCACGACAGCATAAACAGCCATTGCCACAATTCCCCCCAGCACCATCCAAATGCTGACACTGGCCACTGCGTCTTTAGGGGAGGAAAAGAAATAGAATAACGGAGTAGCATCCAAACGGAACCCCCAATACTCGTATAATCCTAAATCGACAGTAAAAATTATGGAGATAAGTACTGAAATGAAGAGGAAATAGCTGCACCAGATGCGATAAAGGGATTTAGAAAGTGTCCATACAGAGGTTATGAAAAGAAAACCGGGAATAGCTGTCAGATAACCAGCCAGAGATAGGTCTAAAGGTAACCCATGCCAAATGACACTGAACCAGTCCGCACACGAGGCATCCGGGTACAGCGATTTGTAAAACAGCATAAACAGTGGTTTTTGCAACACAAAAATGCAGACAAACAAGCAGTATGTCTTAATAAATCCTATGAGCCTATCTTTCATCGGTGCCTTATTGTATATCTAAATATAAGGCGCAAAAATAAATCTTTTTATTCTATTTCTCACCAATATTAGTCAATAATTACATTGAAAGATAGGCTTATAGGATATTTTAAGTTTATCCGTTCACGCGTTTGTAATCTTCAAGGAACTTCCTCAGACCGGAATCGGTCAGCGGATGATTAAGTAAACCCTTAATGGCCGAAAGCGGACAAGTAGCCACATCAGCACCCACCTCTATACACTGCATGATATGTGCCGTATGACGGATAGAGGCGGCAAGTACCTGGGTGGTATATCCATAATAACGGTACATCTCTACAATCTTCGCAACCAATGCAATGCCATCCTCACAGATATCATCGAGACGCCCCACAAACGGAGAAACATACGTTGCACCTGCCTTGGCTGCAAGCAATGCCTGACCGACAGAAAATACCAGAGTACAATTTGTACGGATACCTTTGCCCGAGAAGTATTTAACGGCCTTGATACCTTCTGCAATGCAAGGCACCTTCACTACGATATGCGGATTCAAGGCTGCCAATTCTTCACCCTCTTTAATCATGCCTTCATAGTCGGTGGCTATCACCTCGGCACTTACATCGCCTTGCACAATATTACAGATGTCCACATAGTGCTTACGCTGGTTCTCCACTCCTTTGATACCTTCTTTTGCCATAAGCGAAGGATTAGTGGTAACTCCGTCGAGTACGCCCAAGTCATAGGCCTCCCGAATCTGTTCCAAATTTGCCGTATCAATAAAAAACTTCATGATATAAATGTTTAGATGGTTGATATTACAAATATAACGATTTACATCATAAATGGTTCCCGCTAGTCCTTTATTATCTTTCCCTGACGCAATATTATTCGGTCAGCGGTTTCGCTTCAAGAATAAACGGTTAGTAATTGTTTGCGGCAATTCATTCTCATAGTGGGTTACCATAATCATCGTTTTATCCCGACGATGGCAGAATGCCTCTATTATCTTCTTGACCCGACGGCGGTTGTATGTATCGAGTCCATGAAGCGGTTCATCCAATATCAGCAGTTCCGGGTCCTTGACAAAAGCACGAGCCAATAATGCCAGACGCTGTTCTCCACTGGAGAGTTGCAGAAAAGGCTTGTCTTTCAAGGCTGCAATACCGAAAATATCCATCCACCACTCGCATACCGACATCTGTTCGGCATGAGGACGTTTATACAATCCGATGCTGTCGTGCAGACCGGAAGCGACAATCTCTATGGCAGGCAGATTCTTCAGATAAGCACGATGCATTTCCGGACTGACATAACCGATGTGTTTCTTGATTTCCCAAATACTCTCCCCCGTTCCGCGCTTCCGTCCGAAAAGACTGATATCGCAGGCGTATGACTGCGGATTATCCGCACAAACCAAACTAAGCAAGGTAGACTTGCCAGCACCGTTCTCGCCACTCAGCGCCCACTTCTCACCACGCATCACTGTCCAATCCAGCTCCTTCAGAATGGTACGGTCATCGTAACGGATGCTAACCCCGTTCAATTTCACCACTTCGTCCGAAGTGAAATTCGCATGTTCGTAGGGCAAATCGAGAATACGCCGCTGCAATTCCTCCAACGCTCCGGCCTCTTCCTGAATACGCATCTGATTGCCCGCACAGAATGCCTGCACATACTCCTCACGTTCCATCTTTTCGCCCACCTTCATCTCCTCTACCGGCACAACGTGTGTAACAAATGAAGGTATGTCATCCAACATGGAAAGCACAAGGACAATCTGCAACTCGCCCAGCCGGGTAAGCCGATCCAGCAAATTAAAAAGCAGTTCACGGGTAGGCGCATCCAGCCCTATGAAAGGATTGTCCATGATAAGAATTCGGGGAACAGTCAGTAAAGCTTTAGTCAACTGAAACTTGCGCAGCTCCCCACTGCTGAGAAGAATGATTTTCTTGTCAAGCATCGGCTCTATGCTGAAAAGTTCAAATAGCTGCCGCCTCAAGACATCGTCTTTTACCTCTCCCAGCACTTCGCGTACTAGCGGAGCATCCTCCTGGTCGTGGGCATTCCAACGCTGTTGATAGTAATAATTGGCATCGGCAGAACCGTAAGTATCACGGAAAGCAATGTATTTGATATTGTCATAGGCAGTTTTCGTGAGGGAGGGAGAGAAATCATAGGTAAGCTCACCATCACGCAAAGGATACTTTTCCGTCAGCATATCCACCAGGAGGCTCTTTCCGGCTCCGTTCGGTCCTACAATGGCAATGTGTTCTCCTGCCAGGAAATCAAGGGTGACAGGCTCTGTCAAACGAACAAGCGGGTTGCGTACTACGCCCCCCGCTATGTGTATTGTATGTTGTTGCATCATCCAATCATCATTTATACATAATCAGTGCCGATTGGGCCGGAACAACAACTTCGGGGCCGTACAGTGTGCCCAAACCTTGTTCATTGATAAAGCCATCCTTGCAGACCACTGTATATTTACCTTCGGGTACGGTAAGTTTGGCAGGCTCCTTACGGGCATTCAAGACTACTATAATATCTCCCCATGCATCACCGTTGGCATTTTCTTTCAGACGGTAAACCACCACATTGCTGCCGTCAACCGGTAGAAATTCCAAATGCTTACGCACCAAATCCGCATCACCCATACGGAAAGCCGGATGCTTCTTACGAAGCTGTATCAACCCTTTATAATAAGCAAATACATCTGCATGCTCCGCCTTTCGTCTCCAATCAATCGCATTGATGGAATCGGGACTCTCAAAACTATTGTGTACTCCCTTCTTGTCACGCATCACTTCCTCACCGGCATAAATAAACGGTACACCTTGGGAAGTGAATACGGCTGTTTGCGCCAGTTTGTCAAGCTTTGCCAATTCTACGGGAGTAATACCCGGGATACTTGCTTTCAGCCTATCCACCAAGCACATATCATCATGGCAGGAAACATAGCTGATCATCTGTGTAGGTTGTTCCGCCCACGGAGCCTTACTATAATTCACAGAGTCATTATTTACTTGCGGATGCCTGATGGCTCCTACAATACCAAACTTTATGCTCTCCTCTCCTCCCGGCAATCCAGCAAGGAAAGCACCTTGATGATTGTCATTAAACGGACCGCGTAAAGCATCACGCATTTCGTCAGAGAAAGCAGCAACACCCGGCATCTTATAAGTATTGGCTTTCATTGCCAGAGAATCTTCCGCCATCTGTGGAGCCGATGCCGCCCATCCTTCACCATATATAAATATAGTCGGATCTACAGACGTTGCCGCCTTACGGATTTCGTTCATTGTCTCGATGTCATGAATACCCATCAGGTCAAAACGGAATCCGTCAATGTGATATTCATTAATCCAATGTAATACAGACTCTATCATGTATTTACGCATCATCGGACGGTTGCTGGCAGTTTCATTGCCACAAGCCGAACCGTCTGCATACGTTCCGTCTGGTCGCTGACGGTAAAAGTATCCCGGCACTGTACGTTCAAAATTACTGTCGGATGTATTGAAAGTATGGTTATACACCACATCCAGAACAACACGGATACCTGCTTTGTGCAAAGCCTGCACCATCTGCTTGAATTCCCGGATACGAACATCCGGTTTGTAGGGGTCGGTAGAATAAGAGCCATCAGGCACATTGTAATTCTGCGGATCATATCCCCAATTATACTTGTTCTCGTCCAGCTTTGTCTCATCAACGGAGGCATAGTCATAAGACGGAAGGAGATGTACATGTGTCACCCCCAATTCTTTCAGATGGTCAATGCCGGTTGCCAGCTTGTCGGGACTTACCGTTCCTTGTTCTGTCAATGCCAGGAACTTTCCTTTATGCTCAATGCCCGACGACGGATCGATGGACATATCACGATGGTGCATTTCATAAAGAATCACATCGGCAGGAGAGGCCAATGCCGGACGTTTATCATCTACCCATCCTTCGGGGTCCGTGGATTTCATGTCGATGATGGCGGCACGTTTTCCATTCACCCCTACAGCTTTGGCATTGATACCCGGAGTGTCCCCCAGCCACTTATCATTGATTTTCACATTGAATGTGTAGAATTTACCCATCAAGTCCTTTTCAACTTTAGTTTTCCAAGTTCCTTCTTCAGAGGGTTCCATTGAAATAGTTTCATAGGCATGCCCTCCGTCTCCTGCTTCGAACAACATCAGGCGAACTTCATCTGCCGTAGGTGCCCACAATGTGAATTGCGTGGCAGCAGGTGTATATTCCATCTCTGTCAGACTACCCGAACGGACAGGGTAAAGTTCGTACGAAGCATACTCCGTCTTCGCGGGAGTGCAGCTTACAACCGTCGTTGCAGCCACTCCAATGATAGCAAGTTCATTCAATTTCATGATATTATTTTTAGATTCTACATTTCAATTCTTATCACTTCTTCACCTTATCCGGATTTTTGGCAATAAAGTCTTTCCAGCCATGATAGCCTTTCTCCACCGTGGGACGCCCCATCTGCAGAAAGTGACAATAGGCAGCAGCAAGCCCGTCCGTTGCATCCATAAAAGTAGGCATATCCTCTTTAGGAAAATGCAGCATACGCTGCAACATGTCTGCCACCTGTTCCTTGGATGCTTGTCCGTTTCCGGTGATGGCCATCTTTATTTTTAAAGGAGCATATTCCGTAATGGGAATATCCCTGCTCAAAGCAGCTGCCATTGCTACGCCTTGCGCACGCCCCAACTTCAACATGGACTGTACATTCTTTCCGAAGAAAGGGGCCTCAATAGCGAGCTCGTCAGGCAAATAACTCTCTATGATACTCAGTACCCGTTCATGAATATGGCGTAACTTCAGATAGTGATCTCCAAATTTGCGGAGGTCGATAATTCCCATGGCTATCATTTCCGGCTTGACACCTGCCACACGCAATACTCCATACCCCATAATGGTGGTACCAGGGTCTATACCCAATATAATTTTCTCTTTGACCGGTTGTATCACACTATTACCTCCATCAATGTAGGAAAGCCAATCACTTTATCTTTAAAGATATTCAGTAATTCCTCGTTCAGTTTCACTCCTTGCTCTTGATGCCAACGATGCAGTTTGGCAGAGTTTTCCACCTCAAACTGAACAGAATAGCAGATGCTTCCTTCTTCAATATGACTCAAGATACGGGCTATACGTGGAGCATACAATGTTCCGTTCTTTTCTACCTCGGGAAGATAGTGTTCCTGCATCCATATCAGGAAGTTTTTGTCTTCTCCTTCCTCTACATGATAAGTGGTATTATATATCAGCATAACTTATTTTTTCAAATTCTTTCGCAAACATAGCAATTATTTCAGAATAATGCATTATATTTGCACCATCAAAAACGAAAGCAAGCCTGCAAACGTTGGCAACGGGGCGTTAGCTCATCTGGCTAGAGCGCGACACTGGCAGTGTCGAGGTGATGAGTTCGAGTCTCATACGCTCCACGAAAATTAAAACGGTTAGATTAGTCTAATCGTTTTTTTTGTACGCATTAACGAGCTATAAATTTACATATAGTCCATTTTCATTCGACAACTCATGAAAGAAGCTTTTACACGCAAGTCATTACTTATTTTAGGACGTGGCATAGGGCAAGTCATGTTCCAAAACAATGCATTGTCCGGATTATTGATGTTGATTGGAATCTTTTTGAATTCATGGCAAATGGGCCTATTGGCTGTAAGTGGCAACATAATAAGTACGTTGACAGCCCGTATCTCAGGATATGACTGTGATGATATAAAAAATGGATTATATGGTTTTAACGGTACACTGGTAGGAATAGCCGTAGGGGTCTTTATGCTTCTGACTGTAAGTTCCTTGATGCTGATGGCTATTGCCTCGTGTGCATCTACCTACATTGCACGGTTTTTCAACATGCAACGCGTGTTGCCCGGATTCACTACCCCTTTTATCCTTTCTGTATGGATGCTGCTGGGATTGTGCAGTTGGCTGATGCCTGACATGCTACTCGTCTCTGATACAGAAACACCCGCTTCTTCCTCCATAAATTACTTACAATGTTTCAGTATGGGCATAGGCCAGGTGATGTTTCAAGGAAACATGATGACCGGACTATTTTTCCTTGCAGGCATTCTCGTGAATTCCCGGAATGCAGCAGTATATACCATATTGGGAGCACTTCTCCCCCTCCTCCTAGCCACATTATTGGGAGTGGATTCCGAAGCTTTGAATATGGGTCTGATGGGATATAATGGCGTATTGTGTGCCCTTGCTTTAGGAGGTAAAAGCTGGATGAGCTGTATATGGACTGCATGTTCCGTTTTACTCTCTGTTGTATTGCAAATTGTGGGAATGAATTGGGGAATTATTACATTGACCGCACCTTTCGTTCTCTCCGTATGGCTGACAATGGGAATAAAAAATCTCTATCTCTTTTTCAAATTAGGCAGAAAGCAAGCCACCAACCCCAGTAAAGGCATAAAGGCACATACATTATAAACAGCCTCTATACCATACTTATCTGCCATACCTCCCAATACAGCCGAAGCGATACCGGCAATTCCAAAAGCGAAACCAAAAAACAACCCGGAAATCAAACCCAGCTTATTGGGTAGCAATTCCTGGGCGTACAGCAATATGGCAGGAAAAGCGGAAGAAAGCATCAGACCGACACAGAAGCTCAGCACTACTGTCCATGCAAGCCCTACGTGAGGCATCATCATACTGAATGGAGCCGTTCCAAGAATGGAAGCCCAGATAACATACTTACGTCCTATCCTATCACCTACGGGACCTCCCACCAATGTTCCGATGGCAGTGGCTACCAGGAAGACAAACAAGAAAAGCTGTGAAGCCTGAACAGTAACACCAAATTTATGGATCAGATAGAATGTATAGTAGCTCGTCAAACTTGCCATATAGATATATTTGGAGAAGATAAGTATCAGCAGAATACTTATGGCAAACACCGTCATTCTTGAAGAAAGGGGACGCTCTATCTTTCCTGCCACAAGCATCGGGCGTTTCTTGATATGATTCAAGTAGGAACGGAACCAACGACATATAGGAATCATCACCACGATGGCAATCAAGGCAAAACCGTGAACAAGGCAATGTGATGCCTCCCGTAAGGAGCTACCAGCAAAGCCACCAGTAACGGTCCAAGCGAGCCACCCAAATTCCCGCCCACCTGAAATAGAGACTGCGCCAGTCCGCGTTTTCCGCCGGAAGCCAGAAAAGTAATACGTGACGCCTCCGGATGGAGTACAGACGAACCGATACCCACAATGAATACCGAAGCCAGCAACCAATACAGATTAGTAGCAAAAGCCAGATTCATGATACCGACCAAAGTAAAGCCCATACCTATCGGCAATGACCAGGCAATGGGGCGCTTATCAAAGAACAATCCCATTAGAGGCTGAAACACGGACGCCGACATCTGATACACTAACGTAATCAGACCAATCTGGGCAAAACTCAAGGATAAATCCTCCTTGAACAAAGGGTATACTGCCGAAATAACCGATTGCAGCATATCGTTCAAACAATGCGAAATACTCAATGCTATAAGAATAGGAAAAGCAATTCTACGGATAGGAGGTCTCTGATTCTGTATCATCTTATACTGTCTATTACAAAAAACGGTGCAAAGGTACGTAAAAAATACATATCCAATCCACATAAAGACAAAACTCCCCGATTCTCGTCAATACAGAATCGGGGAGTTTTATCTTTATCAGTTCAGCAATCCCGGATTGGCTTCTATGGCTTCTTTCGGAATGGCCAATGTATAGCGGGCATCATTCTCTTCGAGTACATAACGCGTACCATCAAGCACTTTCTCCAAACGCGGACGGGTGGAACGACGAAGGTCAAACCAGCGATGTCCTTCAAAAGCAAGTTCACGGGCACGTTCATCTAATATTTCCTGTACCAACGCTTCCTTATCCATGGCATTGACAACAACGGATTTCGCTTCGTAGGCCTCCGGTGCATAACGTTTCCGCATCAGTTCCAGCAGGCGGGTACGTGCCTGAGACAGTTCTCCAAGTCGGGCAGCAGCCTCAGCAGCCGTCAGATATATTTCACCCACACGGAAAGTACACAAGTAGTTATTGCTTCCCGCCTTCTTATTCTTCCGGAAACCTTTTTCATCCGTTTCAGCAAAATATTTGTCCAGCCGAAGGTCGTTCTCAACATAAAGGGAGAGAAAAACCGGAGTAGCCAGAGCAGCCCCATTGATTGTACTGCTCAGAGGCGTCTCCAGTGGAGTAATATTTTCCACGGAATTATAACTGTTAGGAAGAGTTGCAGAGGCATCATTCAAATCTACCAATACAGACTTCACGGCAAGCACTGCCTCAGCAGCATCCCAAGCCGCCTGCCACTCGCCCTTATAAAGGGATACGCGTGATTGAAACGCCTCTACCGAAGCCGCATTGAAACGATATGAATATCTCTGTTCCCATTCTGCCTTCGTGACCAGTTTGCGTGCCTCGTCAATATCTGCTTGGATGGAAGTATAAACTTCTTCCACCGTATTGCGTTTCAGGACTTTCTCTAAATCCGTATCCAATTTCAGCGGTACCGATTTGGTATCCAAAGCTCCCTCCTTAGTATAGGGCTGTCCATAAAGATTTACCAATAAGAAATGTACATAAGCACGGAGCATATACGCTTCTCCTACAAGCTGATTTATCTCTTCCTCAGTGCCTTCCTTAATATCACTTCTGCTCTCAATAACGTGATTGGCAATAAAAAGCACATTGTAATACTTGGCCCATTCAAACGATGAGGTATAGGCATTGGGAGCAAGGTCGTTCCAGCGCTCTATATCCATATAATAATTTTGGTCATATTCATTATCCCGAACCTGCATCTCGTCGGAACGGAAACAAGCCATTCCCCGGTCACTGAATTTACTCACGTCCTTATAAGAACGGGCAAGCAACGCTCTATACTCAGCCAAAGAATTGGGAATGACACTACCGGTAGGCTGTATATCCAGATAGTTGTCGCATGCCGCAAGCAGAAGCATGCAGGCCATTATCATCAGACTTATTGTTTTCTTCATTTTCTTTCTGCTTTTGAAGTTAGAAATTCAAGTTCAAACTGAATGTAACCGACTTGGGTACGGGAGTTGCATAAGGATTGTACATCGACTCCGGATCCATGTAGTTATTATATCCCGAACCAAACACGAAGAGATTGCGTCCTTCAATAGATACCGTTGCCGAGTTCATTCCCAAACGCTTTGTCAGGAGCTCAGGGATACGGTAACCCAGACGCAGATTCTGCAAACGTACGTAGTTCAGCTTCTTCACCCAGATATCCAAATCCCTCCAGATGGTTTTAGAATCATACCAGGAGTACTCTTCCGGGTTGGAAGCACTCAGCATAAATGCCGGAAGCTCCGCATTCGGGTTTTCCGGAGTCCAGCGGTTCAGCACATCCGCATTATAGTTCTTGCCATAATCCGGATTAATGATGTCATAAGAGGGCTGCGTACGTACGTACCCGCCAAACGTCAAAGAGAAATTGACATTCAGCTCCCAGTTTTTATAGCTGAAGGTATTAATCAAACCTCCCGTATAAGGAGCATCGCTACTCCCGATATACGAATAAAAGGTTCTCTCTTCGGCTGCAGTTACATCGGAAGAGGCAATACCTATCCCCCACTCGTCCTTCAGGCGGTAAAGCTCCTTCAAGGTCACTTTCTCTCCCTCCGGATTATAGAACATCATATTACCGGTTTCCTTATTCACTCCCGCAGTCTTCAGTGCGAAAATTGCCCCTACGGGATAGCCTTCACGTCCCGGAGTGGTCTGCTGCTCCGGTATGTTTTCCTGCAATACCTTATTACCGTTATAGGCAAAATTGAAATTTGTGTACCAGGAGAAGTTTTTTGTCGTTATGTTACGGGTAGACAAGCTGATTTCCACACCTTTGTTCTCCATACTTGCCCAGTTGACGTTCATTGAAGTAAAGCCCGTCTCCAGAGGAAGCATGCGCAAAGCTATCAAATCGGTACCCTTACGATAATAATAGTCCACGCTCAGATTGATAGCCTGGTTCAATACAGAAAAATCAAAGCCGGCATTGACAGACTGCGTCTTTTCCCAACGCAACTTCTTGTTGGGAGCGGAATTAATAATAATTACATCTTCCGATACTCCGGGCAAAATACTTTCCGACCGATATGTACCCAACAGGAACGGAGAAGTATTCTTGTCAATATTTCCCTGCAGACCGTAAGATGCACGGAACACCAGGTTATCCACCCACTTGGCCTGCTGCATAAACGGTTCTTGTGACAGACGCCACAAGGCACTGACAGAATAAAGAGGAAGATAGCGGTACTTCTTATCCACACCGAAAAGGTCGGAACCGTCAAAGCGGATACTTCCTCCCACCGTGTAGCGGTTCAACAAAGAGTAAGAGGCCGTAGAGTAGAAAGATACATAAGCATTCTCCTTATACGTTGTCTGATGGAGCGGGAAAGACGTGGCGTAACTTTCGTTGGGGAAAATCACCGGTTTGGTCGTCAACGTCTTGCGGTCGAAGCCATACCCTGCCGAGAACAAGGTTTCATACCAGGTCTTGCGCAGCTCGGTACCCGCCATCACTTCCAGTTCATGAATATCATTGAAACTGTCGCGATATTCTCCCATCGCCTTCCAAGTAATCTGTGAATTGGAGTTTTCATAAGACTTCTGCATACCTCCTTCGGGCAGGAAGTGTTTGGTTTCTCCGCCCTGGGAGTATTCGCTCAACTTATAGTAATAGCGCATGGCATAGCTTTCCCAGTCCGCTATTTCTTCTCTGGAAGTCTTTTCCAACTGATAGCCAAACTGGGAAGTCAGCTTCCACTTGTCATTGAACCGTAGCTCCGCATCAAATATAGATGAAAAAGAATTCACCACGCTTTCATTAGACGTGTTCTGCCGTTCTTCAAAGATGTTGAATCCTAAATCCTTATCAGTGTTGTTCTGAATATCGTAGTCGTAATTATAGTTGCCATTCTTGTCATAAAGTTCAAAATACGGATTAGCCTTGCGTGAATAGAACACGGGATTCGACATACCGTATGCATCTGTCAGATAATTGGTATTTTTGCGACGGTTGGCAAACATGGAGGCACCCACTTTCAGTATACTGTTCACCTTATAGGAAGTCTTTCCTACCAAGTTGAAACGGTCCATACCCACACCGTCCACATTTCCATCCTCTTTATAATAGCCGAAAGAGGTATAATACGTAACCCTTTCCGTACCGCCGGAAAGGCTCAAGTTATATTCCTGGCTGAAAGCATCGCGGAAAAGGATATCTCCCCAGTTTGTATTAACACTCTTCAAACGGTTGATGGCAGCTTGTGTATCACTGCTCAAGGCATCCCATCCTCCATTCTGAAAAGCAGACAACTCATTGTAATTGGAAAGAATATTATATACGCCTCCTTTATGATTGTCCGGAGAATAGTTATTACGGATCATATCCATTTCCAATCCTACTTTCTCCGCTGAGTTCAGCAAGTTCAACCGGTCAAGGCTCAATGTAGGAGTATAGGTAAACCGGGACGAGAAATTGATAACCGGTTTACCGACCTTACCCTTCTTTGTTGTAATCACAATGACGCCATTGGCTGCCCTCGCACCATAGATGGCAGTGGCTGCCGCATCCTTCAGGATGGTGATATTCTCAATATCTGCCGGATTCAGGCCTGCAATGGAAGATTGCTTCATGTTGGTGATGTCATTCAGCTCATCCGGTTCGGGAACATCCGTTCCCTCCAAAGGAATGCCGTCCAGCACCCACAAAGGGTCTTGTGTACCATTCAATGAAGCAGTACCGCGAATGCGTATCTTTGCCGGAGCACCCGGAGCACCGGAAGTCGGGCTGACAGAAAGTCCGGCAATTTGTCCGGCAAGTGCCTGGTCGATACTTTTTACTGCACCGATGGTCTCGTCCGATATATCCAGTTTGGATACCGCTGCCGTCAGCTTGCGGCGCTCCACTGTCTGGTAACCCGTCACAACAACGGCATCGAGCATTTGGGAAGATGCATGAAGTGTTATTTCATAATGTTCCTTTCCCGGAACAAGCTTCACTTCCAATACGTCATATCCCACGTAGCTACAAAAGAAACGGGTTATCCCCGCAGGTATAGCGATAGAGAACTGACCATCCACATCAGTGATGACCCCCATTGTAGTCTGAGCACTCCCCGCCTTTTTCAAGTCTTCCGCAGTCACATAAACGGAAGCACCGATAAGCGGTAGGTTATCCTCTGAAGATATTACTACGCCCTGGACTTTTTTCTCTGCAGCAAAAGCAGATGACAAAGCTCCTACAAAGCATAGCAAAACGATTAATACACGTTTTTTCATGCGTTACATATAAAATTAATTAATACTCTATTGAAAAGAAAAATCACTTTACTCCTAATGCAGTATTGATACGCAAAATCAAATCCTTATAATGATATTTAGTGGCTATATCCGATGCACCCAGACGATTTTGGAGCAATTCTTTGATGCGAAGCAACTCACCACGCTTCACGGAGATGACATCAGATACGCGGTTTATCTGCGAACCGTAGAAGTTCAGTTCGCGGTGTGCACCCATACGGTCGGCATCCAAAGTCTTACCGGCATGCTCGTCACAGCTGCAAAGGGCAGTCTGATGGTCCAGCAAGAAGTGGTTGTCCATCAGTTTTTTGTTTATTTTCACTCCTTCGCTTTCGGCAGCTGCTGTAATCAGTGCATCTACGAAGTTCTTCTGCAAGGCGCGTGTCATGACGTCCGGCAAGGCACCGCGTTCCGTAGTGGCAAAGATGTTGCGATGCAGGCCATCCACCAGCTCTACCACCGTGAAAGCCTTTTTGCCGTTCACCGATTCGTTCTCCAACATACGCATCAGGCGGTTGTTGCCCAGCAAATCCCAAAGGATATAGGATTGGGCATTCTTCAACACTTGTGTCGGTGCATTTTCCACTACGCCCAGCGGAGTGTTGCGCAGCAAGTAGGTGTACTCTCCCACTTCTGTGTCGAACAGCCATTTGGGATAGGTCAGCACTTCATCCAGCAGGAACTTCAAGGCTGCTTGCTGCTTCTCTTTCTCCACAAAGGTATAGGTTTTCTGTCCGTCTCCCACAACCGTGTTCTCTATATAGATACCACCGATATTTGCCAATACATGATAAAGATAATTGTTCCATTGGTTGATAACCGCATAGTATAGGCGGGAAGCTTCTTCATAAGTCTGTCCTTTCTCGCCGGTAGTAGTCCATTGGATGATTTGAGGAACAATACGCTTCAAGTTCTCAATACCCAGCAGAGACGAGCGGACAGCATCATCGCCCAAATCTTCATTCTGCGCACGCGGGTCTACGGCATCACGTACATCCTGCGCCTCACTATATTTATATAAACGGTCTGCATGACGGCTCAGAAAGTCGGCAAGCAAGTCCTTCTCTGCTTCTGGGGTTTCTTTACCATACCAACGATAACCGTATTCTATGGCAAACATATCATACGGGCCTATATGGGGAGAAAGTGCCGTAACGCCGTCACCCGGCTGTGCCACATAATTGAAACGTGCATAGTCCATAATAGAGGAGGAAGTGGTATTCATACGGTCCGTAAATGTTTTGGAACGCAGGGAATCTGTCGGAAAAGTCCAGGAAGCAATCATATTGTGACGCAAGCCCAGCGAGTGACCCACTTCATGGCATGCCACAAAACGCATGGCATCACCCATCAGTTCATCCGGCAGCCTTACTCCTCTTGCTTCGGGACGTACGACACCGGTTTGCACTGTAATCCATTCCTGAAGCATGCCCAGCACATTATGCCACCACATGATGTCCGCTTCCAATATCTCACCCGAACGGGGGTCGAGGATAGAGGGGCCCATGGCATTGGCTTTGGTGGAGGCGGCATAGGTCAGCACGGAGTAGTTCACGTCATCCTTATCCACATTCATGCTGTCCGTCAACTCCCTTGCAACGATGGCATTCTTGAATCCGGCACGTTCAAAAGCAGCCTGCCAATCCTCGATTCCCTGCTTGATATATTTCCGCCAACGACTGGGAGTGGAGTTCTCGATGTAGAACACAATCGGTTTGGCCGGTTCCACCAATTCACCGCGAAGGTAACGCTCCCGGTCTTCCGGTTTCGGTTCCAGACGCCAGCGGGTGATGAACGGTTTCTTGTCTACACGCTGCTGACCGTCACTGTAATTTAATAACGGATTAGTAAAATAACCTACACGCGGACTATCCAGACGTCCCATCATCGGTTTCTCCGGCAACAGCAACAGAGAGGAACTGACTTCGACCGTAACAAACACAGTCGTTGTTCCCTCAGTCACCTTAGTTGTCAGCTCGGAAGTAGCTACCACATTGTTCTCAAAAGCTTTGATAGATAAAATGCGGGAGAGATTCTTGATGGCCGAAGTTCCCAGGTTGATATTCGTAAAGACATTATTGATACTCGTCTCCGTACCATCATAAATATCGTTGACCTTGACCACTATCATGGTAGAGTCATTATTGAATGCCTCTATCTTGAAGCCGGCTATCAGCGGAGAAATATAATTATCCAGTACGGACTGCCGTATGGCATCCTCGTCCGGTGCCAACGGAAGAGGACGGCTCTGACGTACCAACAGCTTGTTGGCAGCCTTGTCCAATTCAAAACGCACCATCTGATTTTCGTAATTCGTACCACGGTTCACACCCGCCTCATTCAGTTCGGAAGGCACACGTTGTAATTTATTTACTACCAGCATATCACGTCCCAACAGCCTTGCCGGCACTTCAAAGTAATAATCGCTCTTCTTCTGGTAAACATTGAACATTCCCTTGCGGGCAATAGCATCGGAACCAGTCAATTTTTCGTAGTCGCTCTTGGATTGAACGCTGTCCTTGGTTTCACTCTTCTTTTTCTTACGGAACCATCCCATAGCTTCGGGAGAAGCAAAATCAGATGTACCGGCATGCAACAATACGGCAGGCTCACACATGAGTACTCCCGCAACTGCCACGACTGGCAGGATTGTCTTCAATTTCATCAATTCAAACTCTAACTTTAATGCAACAATTACTCCGTTAACTCTCTCTCTTTGACGTATGTTAATAAATACCAACCGCCAGTTTGTTCTACCTCCATAGAACAGTAAACGGGGCGCAAAGATACGAAAAGTATATTTTAAAAGTCACTAAACAACGCTCATTTATGTTTTTTCCATAAACAATATGAAGACTTTTACATATATATCATTTTTTCTCCCATCCTCTATCATTTCTTCTTCACATAAAATTTTGTACCACTGATACCAAATTATCTTCCCCAAGTGGAGGCAAAACAATGATAATATTGTATCTTTGCACCGTTTTTAACTTAGAAAATAAATAAGATAACAACGATATGATAGCTAAAATCAATCAGCTTCTGCAGGAAGTAGAGGCGCTGAAAGCCGCTAACGCCGAGGAATTAGAGGCACTCCGCATCAAGTACCTCAGTAAAAAAGGAGCCATCAATGACTTGATGGCAGATTTCCGCAATGTAGCCGCCGAACAGAAAAAAGAGGTGGGTATGCGCTTGAACGAACTGAAAAACAAAGCACAAGAAAAGATTGCCGCTTTGAAAGAACAGTTCGAAAGCCAAGATACCGGCTGTGACGATATTGACTTGACCCGTTCAGCCTACCCGATAGAATTAGGAACCCGCCATCCGCTCTCCATCGTGAGAAACGAAATCATCGATATATTTGCCCGTATGGGATTCAATATCGCCGATGGACCGGAAATGGAAGACGACTGGCACGTATTCTCCTCCATGAATTTTGCCGAAGACCATCCGGCACGCGACATGCAGGATACATTCTTCATCGAAAATGATACAGAAAACGTATCGCACAGCATCATTCTTCGCACACACACATCCAGCGTGCAAAGCCGTGTTATGGAGACTACACAGCCTCCTATCCGCGTGCTTTGTCCGGGACGTGTATACCGTAATGAAGCCATCAGCTACCGTGCACACGCATTCTTCCATCAGGTAGAAGCCTTATACGTAGACCGCAATGTGTCTTTCACTGACTTGAAGCAGGCCTTATTGCTCTTTGCTCAAGAGATGTTCGGCAGTGACACCAAGATTCGTCTGCGTCCTTCCTACTTCCCCTTCACCGAGCCGAGTGCCGAAATGGACATCAGCTGTAACATCTGCGGCGGCAAGGGTTGTCCTTTCTGCAAACATACGGGTTGGGTAGAAATTCTGGGATGCGGTATGGTAGATCCGAATGTATTGGAGCTGAACGGAATAGACAGTAAAGTGTATAGCGGGTATGCCCTGGGTATGGGTATAGAACGCATCACCAACTTGAAATACCAGGTGAAAGACCTTCGTATGTTCTCTGAAAATGACACACGCTTCCTGAAAGAATTCGAGAGCGCTTACTAAATATAGTGAATAACGGCTAGTGATTAGTGATTAATAAGTTGCGCATTTTCAGCATATCATTAATCACTCATCGCTAACCACTCATCGCTAACCACTATTTTTCGCTATGGCAAAAGACAAACTTGTAACTTCCGGCTATTGCCTTATCCTGGCTGCCAATTTCCTTTTGTATTTTGCCTTTTATCTGATACTACCGGTTCTTCCATTCTACCTGACTGAGGTATTCCATACCGGAAATGCAGCAGTGGGTGTCATCTTGTCATGCTACACCATTGCCTCGCTCTGCATACGCCCGTTCTCGGGATACCTGCTCGACACGCTAGCCCGCAAGCCTCTTTATCTGGTGGCATACTTCATCTTTATCACCATTTTCGCAGGTTACATGTTAGCGGGAGTCCTATCCTTATTCATCATGTTGCGGGTTGTCCACGGCCTTGCATTTGGAATGGTGACCGTAGCGGGAAATACAATTGTAATTGACATTACCCCTTCGTCCCGTCGCGGCGAAGCCGTAGGATATTATGGACTGATGAACAATACAGCCATGAGCTTCGGCCCGATGATTGGTCTTTTCATGCATGACATATATTCCTTTGAAACGATTTTTGCCTGCTCGCTCATATCAGGAACTATCGGTTTTGTTGCCGCATGCCTCGTCAAGACCCCACCCAAACAACCAGTCAAACGAGAACCTATCTCATTGGACCGCTTTGTGCTGCTGAAAGGTATCCCGGCAGGAATCGCACTGCTATTGCTCTCCATACCATATGGCATGACAAGCACTTATGTAGCCATGTATGCCAAAGAAATAGGAATTACCTTGAATTCCGGATTGTTTTTTACTTTTATGGCCGTCGGCATGGCAGTGTCCCGTATGTTCTCCGGCAAACAAGTGGATAAAGGACGTATCACCCAAGTCATAACTTTAGGACTATATCTGGTATGTAGCTGTTTCTTCATATTGTCCGCTTGCGGACTACTGATGAAGACCGTCCCGGAACTGACAAACATATTGTTTTTTATGGTTGCCCTCCTATTGGGAGTAGGCTTCGGGACGATGTTCCCCGCCTTCAATACGCTGTTCGTAAACCTGGCCCCCAACAACCAGCGCGGAACAGCCACCTCTACCTACCTGACTTCATGGGATGTAGGCATTGGTATAGGTCTGACAGCAGGAGGTTATATCGCACAGATTACCTCATTCGATATGGCATATTTTTTCGGAGCCTGCCTCACGGTTATCTCCATCTTCTATTTCAATCTGAAAGTATCTCCTCACTATCATAAAAACAAATTAAGATGAGAAAGAAAGAGCGTTATGAAAAAATCCTTGCTTGGTTTAGGGAGAACGTTCCCGTAGCCGAAACAGAGTTGCATTATGACAATCCGTTCGAGCTGTTGATAGCAGTTATTCTCTCTGCACAATGTACGGACAAACGCGTCAATATGATTACCCCCGCCCTTTACCGGGACTTCCCTACTCCCGAAGCACTCGCCGCTACTACTCCCGACGTGGTATACGAGTATATCCGCAGCGTCTCCTATCCCAACAACAAAGCTAAACATCTTGTAGGCATGGCACAGATGTTGGTGAAAGAATTCAACAGTGAGGTACCCGATACCCTTGAAGAACTGGTAAAACTGCCCGGCGTAGGCCGCAAAACAGCCAATGTCATCCAATCCGTTGTTTTCAATAAAGCGGCTATGGCAGTAGACACACACGTGTTCCGCGTCAGCCATCGCCTGGGTCTCGTATCAGATAAATGTACAACTCCGTTCAGTGTCGAAAAAGAATTGGTAAAACATATACCGGAAACAGACATCCCCATAGCTCACCACTGGCTTATCCTGCACGGTCGCTATGTATGCCAGGCACGTACTCCACAATGTGATACCTGCGGTTTGCAATTAATGTGCAAATATTACTGCCAGAAATATAAAGTTAGCAAAGAGAGCGGCAAAGACAAAGAATAAACAACGGTTTCATAGCAAAAAAAAGAAATAAATGCTAACTTTGCGCTCACTAAAAAGAAATTAGTAACACTTTTAAATAAAATAGAGTATTATGACAATTGATCAATTTAACTTTGCCGGAAAAAAGGCATTCGTTCGTGTGGACTTCAACGTACCCTTGGACGAAAACTTCAACATTACAGATGATACCCGTATGCGTGCCGCTCTTCCTACATTGAAGAAGATTTTGGCCGATGGCGGTAGTGTAATTATCGGTTCTCACCTCGGTCGTCCGAAAGGCCCGGCTGACAAGTTCTCCTTGAAGCACATTCTGAAGCATCTCGAAGAGTTGTTGGGTGTTGAGGTGCAATTTGCTAACGACTGTATGGGCGAAGAAGCTGCCGTAAAGGCTGCTGCTCTGCAACCGGGTGAAGTGTTGTTGCTCGAGAACCTCCGTTTCTACGCTGAAGAGGAAGGCAAACCCCGCGGTTTGGCTGAAGATGCTACAGACGAAGAAAAGAAGGCTGCCAAAGCTGCTGTTAAGGAAAGCCAGAAAGAATTCACCAAGAAATTGGCTTCTTATGCAGATTGCTATGTAAACGACGCTTTCGGTACCGCTCACCGTGCACACGCTTCTACTGCATTGATCGCTAAATATTTCGACAAGGACAACAAAATGTTCGGTTACCTGATGGAAAAAGAAGTAAAGGCTGTTGATAAAGTTTTGAACGATATCCAACGTCCGTTTACCGCCATCATGGGTGGTTCCAAAGTTTCTTCCAAGATTGAAATCATTGAAAACCTGCTGAACAAGGTAGACAACCTGATTATTGCCGGCGGTATGACTTATACTTTCACCAAAGCCATGGGCGGCAAAATCGGTATTTCTATCTGCGAAGATGACAAACTGGATTTGGCTCTTGACCTGGTGAAGAAAGCAAAAGAAAAAGGCGTAAACCTTGTTTTGGCTGTTGATGCCAAGATTGCCGATTCTTTCTCCAACGATGCCAACACCAAGTTCTGCCCGGTTGACGAAATTCCTGATGGCTGGGAAGGTCTTGATATCGGTCCTGAGACTGAAAAGATCTTTGCAGATGTCATCAAGAACTCCAAGACTATCCTTTGGAACGGTCCGACGGGTGTATTCGAATTCGAGAACTTCACTCACGGTTCACGCGCTGTAGGCGAAGCTATCGTAGAAGCTACCAAGAACGGTGCTTTCTCACTCGTAGGTGGCGGTGACTCTGTAGCTTGTGTCAACAAGTTCGGCTTGGCAAGCGGCGTGTCTTACGTATCTACCGGTGGCGGTGCATTGCTTGAAGCAATCGAAGGAAAAATCCTTCCGGGTATCGCTGCTATCAACGAATAAAAACAAGCAAAATAACACCCAAAGGCAGCTCTTTGAAAAAAGGGTTGCCTTTTTTACTACTATCCATCCCTATAATGAGACGAATTCTACTATCCTGCATCCTTTTATCAGCCACATGCATCCTGAAAGCACAAGATGCTTGTCTGAATGATGTAGTCAACACTTTAAAAGACCGCATTTCACTCTCCGGCTATGCCCAAGTGGGATATACATACGATGATGCGGGCGAAGGTACCAGCAATACTTTCGATATAAAGAGAGTTATCTTTATGGCGCGCGGTAAAATCACCGATAAATGGTCGGCTTACTTCATGTACAGCTTTGCCAATACCGGAAAAATTCTGGAAGCCTACACGGAATACCGCTTTCTCCCTCAACTCACAGCACGTATCGGACAGTTCAAAACCATGTATACCATTGAGAACCCGATGTCTCCCTGCTTTGTCGAATTAATAAACTGTTATTCTCAAGCCGTCAATTACCTGGCCGGTATCAATGGCAGTGATCCGTTGTATGGCTCTGCAAGCGGTCGTGATATGGGATTGTTAATTTATGGAGACTTGTTCGACTCTTTGATGACTTATAACCTTGCCATCATGAACGGACAAGGCATCAACCTAAAAGATAAAAACAATCAGAAAGATATTGTAGGCAGCCTTATGGTACATCCATTGAAATGGTTGTCCGTCGGCGGTTCCTTTGTTAAAGGGAAAGGATGCGCCGTAGCCGTTTCTTCCATTAATCCAGACATAGCCATAGGAGAGAATTACACCCGAAACCGCTGGTCGGCAGGTGCCACCATCAAAACAAAATCCGTAGATGTACGTACAGAATACTTGGCCGGAAAAGACGGACACGTTAAAAGTGACGGTTACTATGCAACCGTATCTGCCCATGTGCTTCCCAAATTTGACGTAATAGCCTCTTATGACTATTTCAACAAAAATAAAACTATTTCCGATAAACAGACCAATTATGTAGCAGGTGTACAGTATTGGTTCTATCCCAAATGCCGTCTGCAAGCCCAGTATACATACTGTAACCGCCATAAAGGAGAAAACTCAAACCTGCTTCAAGCACAGTTGCAAGTTCGTTTCTGAGCTGGGGAAATGGAAATTTATGAACTTTTTGGCATCCTTTTTGTAGTTTTATAAGATACATACCCAAAAAGAGACTGATTTATGAACGAACAAGCCATACAAGAACAATATCAGCATATCGTTACTCTACTCAAGCAGCAACGGCTGAAGGAAGCACAATCCCAACTGGAAGCCTTTCTTTGGAACAGCGGTGACTGGACACTCCGCAACCGCTTGGAACAAGCTCAGACATCCTATCAGTACATGCTGCAATACATGCGCCAGGGAATCGACGATCCTGAACGACAGAAACTATATCGCCAGATTCTGACCGAAACTTGGGAAGTCGCTGACCAGGCACGTCTGTCTCTCCTTGACGGAGTTTCCACGCACTATTACCATTCCCTGCGCAATAACCGGGAACGCCTCCCCAAAGAATACAATATTGCCGCACTGCAGAAGGTATTGGAATCTTTCCCTGATGACCTGGCCGTTTGTCAGCTGATGCCGGATAACCAAGGCATGGACGCCGTACTGCAACGGCACGAACAAACCGCCCAGGTTCTTTTCCTTTCCACATGGAGTAACAGTGACTGGTCTGCAGAAGACGAACAGCAAGCCAAAGGATTACTGGAATCAGAAATGCTTCCCGTCAATGATTTGTGCCTGTTCACCAGTGCCGTCATGCTCAGTCTGATGGAATGCTTCGATACCCGCAAATTCTCATGGTTGCTAGACGCCGTAACGCATGCAAATACGCAAGTAAACCAACGGGCTTTGGTAGGTATCGCTTTCGCACTTCTTTTTCATCCCACCCGTCTGTCGCTTTATCCCGAATTGACAGCCCGCCTTTCCCTGCTCAACGAAGACGGCAGTTTCGGCAAGCAACTGAACCGTATTTACATCGAGCTGCTCCGTAGCCAGGAAACGGAAAAGATAGACAAGAAGATGCGTGAAGAAATCATTCCGGAGATGATGAGGAATGTGAACATCATGCGCAACATGAAGTTCGGTTTTGAAGAGAACCCTGAGGAAAACGATCTTAATCCGGATTGGGAGAAAGCTTTTGAAAGTTCCGGACTGGGAGACAAGATACGGGAGATGAACGAATTACAGCTGGAAGGCGCTGACGTCTATATGAGTACGTTTGCACAACTCAAGACTTATCCGTTCTTTAAGGAACCGTACAACTGGTTCTATCCGTTCGACATGCATCACTCCAGCATCATCAAGGAATTCGGATTCAAGCCTACCGGAGACAATGCCATCCTCTCCCTTATCCTCCAATCCGGTTTCTTCTGCAATAGTGACAAGTATTCCCTTTGCTTTACAATGGCACATATACCACAGTCACAGCGTACGATGATGCTCAGCCAGATGACTTCCCAGGATTTGGATGCACTCATGGACGAAAGCAAATCTTCCGCTTTACGGCAGTATGCCGAACGACCGGATGTCATCAGCAACCAGTATGTCCACGACTTATACCGTTTCTTCAAGTTAAGCCAGCGCAGACACGAGTTCCGTGACATCTTCAAGGAAGAGATTGCCCTGCACCGTATCCCGGCACTCAAAGATATTCTGTGCAAACCCGAGCTGCTGATTACCATCGCCGATTTCCACTTCCGCAAAGAACACCCGGCAGAAGCATTGGAGCTTTATAAGGAATTGATAGCCTTGAACCATGCAAATGCAGACATTTTCCAAAAGGCTGGCTATTGCCTGCAAAAGGAAAAGAGGTATAAGGAAGCGATAGACGCCTACCTGAAAGCCGATGTACTAAAGCCCGACCATGTCTGGACAATCCGCCATCTCGCTACGTGCTACAGGCAGATAAGGGACTTTGCCTCTGCACTGGAATACTACAAGAAAGTGGAGGCAATCCAGCCGGAAAACCATAATATCCTTTTCTACGCCGGAAGCTGCCTTGCCGAACTGGAAAGATATGAAGAGGCTCTGCAATATTTCTTCAAGCTTGATTTCATCGAAAGCAATTGTATCAAAGCATGGCGTGCTATAGGCTGGTGTTCGTTTGTCAACGGCAAGTATGAGCAAGCAATGAAGTATTACGAAAAGATACTCGCCTCCAAACCACTCGCAGCAGACTATCTCAATGCCGGACATGTTGCTTGGAGAACGGGCAAAATAGAAAAAGCTGCAGAACTTTACAGTAAAGCAGCTTTGGAATATGGCGGGCAGGAGATTTTTAGAGAAATGTTCGGTAAAGACAAAGAAACACTTGTCAGACAAGGAATCAGTGAAAAAGATATCCCTCTAATGATGGATCTGGTTTAGACCTCCAACAACTCCCTGTACAGCCTCTGTACGGGGAGCCCCATTATATTATAGTAACTCCCGGATATGTTTTCCACCCCGATGAATCCAATCCACTCTTGTACACCATAAGCTCCGGCTTTATCCATGGGGTGGTATTTGTCCACATAATAGGCAATTTCCTCTTCGTTCAGTTTGGCAAAACGCACTTCTGTTGCCGCCGCAAAACTGCGTTGCCACTCAGTGGTAGTGATGCATACACCGGTAAACACTTCATGGGTACGTCCGGACATGTCGCGCAACATCTGCATAGCTTCTTCCCTATTCTTGGGTTTTCCGAGAACTTGTCCATCCAGCCAGACAATGGTATCTGCTGTAATCATCAATTCGTCCGGATGCATCATATCACGGTAGGCATCTGCCTTTTCCCTGGATATGTAGAGAGGAATATCCGCTCCCCGCAACGTTTCGGGATAAGACTCGTCCACATCGGGCAAAGTTCTTACTTCATATTCCACTCCCAAACCAGCCAGCAATTCTTTCCTTCGCGGAGAGTTAGAGGCAAGAATCACCTTATATTTCTTCAGATTATCTAACATCATATCATTTACGATTTGACGATTTACAATTTAACGATTGAAACAACTACCAACCAAAAGCTTTTTCATCTGCCATCCAAAGCCCTTGCACTTTCAATACCTGTTCCACAATGTCGCGACCACAGCCATAACCGCCTTCTGCATACGAAATATAGCGAGCCACAGCCTTTACCTCAGGCACAGCATCCTTAGGACAACACGGCAAACCACACTCACGCATCACCTCCAAGTCGGGAATATCATCACCTACATACAATATTTCCTCGTCCTTCAAGCCATGACGGTCACGGAAGTCATGGTAATCATGGATTTTAACAGAAGAACCCATATAGATATTTCCATCCTCAAAACCTAAAGAAGTAAAACGCTTGCGGACTGCTTCTGTACGTCCACCCGTAATTATACCCAGCAACACACCTTGCTTAGCAGCCAAATGCAGGGAATAACCATCCTTTATGTTGACCGTACGCAGAGGTTCACCCTCCGAACTCATAGGGATAACATTGGCACTCAGCACACCGTCCACATCAAAAACAAGGGCTTTTATCTTTTTCAAATCATAGTTTATGGTACTCATTGCACTTTTTTCTTGTTCATTATAATATACCTATATACAGCAAAACATTAGTTCAAAAGAGGCAAGCATCGGCATCCGGTTATCTTATTGCCAACCGATGTATATTCTCGCTAATCTCCCGATATAGTTCCAGCATTTGCGGCTCATCGGCAAGCATCCGCAGATGCTCGTCAATGACATTCTCATCATAGCGCACAGCCGGTCCTGTCTGTGCGGCAAGCGGTTCCAGCTCATGCACCTTGCGGGCCGTCTCGTCTATCAAGGGGAGCATTGCCTCGAACGGCAACCCGTACTTTTTCAGCAGTTCAGCAGCCAACACATACATGTGATTGGTAAAATTGCACGTAAACACAGCCGCCAGATGCAAACTTTTGCGCTGCTCAGAACTTGCTTCATACACTTTTTCCGATAGGGCGGAAGCAATGTCCTTCAGAAGCTGCACATCCTCTTCCGAGTTGCTTTCCACAAAACACGGTATCTGTCCAAAATCCACTTCACGCTGCTTACTGAAAGTCTGCATCGGATAAAGCACTCCATAACGCGCAACATGCCCCTGCCAAATATTCATAGGAATACTGCCGGCTGTATGCACCCATAAAGCATTCTCCTTTCCAGAAACAATCTGGGGTAATAATTCTACAAAAGCCGCGTCCTTCAGCGAAACGATATAAAGCTGCGCCTCCTTCGTAACCGCCTGCAGCTCCGTGGTATATGCAGCTTCCACCGTCTGTGCCAATCCCTGCGCCGATTCTTTTGTACGGCTGTAGACCTGCACAATACGAAACCCTTTCCGATAAAGAGCTTTTGCCAGATTAGTAGCTAGATTTCCGGCACCGATAAAGGCAATGGACATATCTTCTATACTTCTTCCTGCCATACGCTTATCTTGTTGCCAACCAATACAGAATAGCCCCTAATGCCAGCAACGCCAACGGCAGCAGATAAGCGGACATCGTACCGAGTAAG
This sequence comes from Bacteroides sp. D20, assembly GCF_003436255.1. NCBI lineage: Bacteria > Pseudomonadati > Bacteroidota > Bacteroidia > Bacteroidales > Bacteroidaceae > Bacteroides > Bacteroides sp. D20. The sequence continues at coordinate 116,146 of NZ_QSOO01000007.1, forward strand.
GCAGTTATCAACCCGAAGTTCAATATCAGCCACAAACCTATCAATACCAATCCCACTGACTTGTCATGCTTGAACAGCAGAAAAATCACTGCGGTATACAATAGAAAATTATCCTTATTCATCACCCACGGCAAGCCGATTGCAGAAAAATGCACCAATTTGTCCACCAAGTAAAGAATGCCGAATACAATCAGTGTGATGGCAGTGGCCTTATATGTATCACGGTTATTGTTTGCTTTTGCTGCACTCACTGTTACTTTCCTCCGTACTTATTGATATGTATCTTTTCCCACTGCAGATTGTCTTCGTTGAAAGGCTTGCGCTCCATCCCCTTATGGCCGATAGCAATAACACTAAGCACCTGCAACTGCAAAGGAATATCCAACACCTCGTGCACATACTCGCCGGAAGGCATACCGGAAGCCGTAAAACGTTCGCGCACCTGCACCCAGCAGCTTCCCAGCCCCATATCTTCGGCCTGAAGTTGCAGGTAGATGGAAGCAATGGAGGCATCTTCTATCCACACATCGCTTGCCAGCGGGTCGGCAACAACCACTACAGCCAGTGCCGCATCGGCAATGAACTGCGATGCCTGCTCCTTGCAATAGGACAATTCCTTCAATTTATCCTTCTCGTCCACCACTATGAACTGCCATGCATTGCTACGCTTCGACGTGGGTGCCATCAAAGCAGCTTTCATCAAAGTGACGACTTGTTCTTGTGTCAATTCTTCTTCTGTAAACTTCCGCATGCTGCGGCGTGCTTTTATCAATTCACTGAAACTTTCCATAATGATTTTATGTGCTAATATGCTAATGTGCACATCGACACATTAACAATAATTTTTGCAAAGATACGAGATTATTTTTTAAATTTGCAGACCATGCCTTTGAAACTCACTACATATTACCGTGGGAGCAAGGTTCCTGACCTGCCAGGCACCAACACCTTCCATTCCACAGAGTTGTTCCGAATCTACGAGGCAACTCCGGGGTATACCCCCATACTCATTGTGGCATCCGAAGATGACAAGCCCGTTGCGAAACTGCTTGCCGCCATACGTAAAAGTGTCCGCATGTTTCCACCCGGCATCATCAAAAGATGTGAGGTGTACGGTACGGGAGAATATTTCAATAACGAGGCAGACAAAGAGATTATCTTCAGTGACATGCTGCAAAGGCTTACCAATGAAGCATTGCGCGATTCTTTTCTCATCGAGTTCCGCAACCTGGAAAATGCCATGTTCGGATACAAATCTTTCCGGGACAACCAATACATCGCCATCAATTGGCTGCGGGTACGCAACTCGCTGCACAGCGTCGAAAAGGTGGAAGAGCGTTTCAGCCCGTCACGTATCCGGCAAATAAAGAAAGGGCTCAAAAACGGCGCCCAAGTGCGGGAAGCACGTACCAAAGAGGAGATTCTCTGTTTTGCCCAGATGTTGCGCCACGTATATTCTTCCAAGATACGGCGCCACTTCCCCAGCATCAAGTTCTTTCAGCATCTCGAAAACCAGTTGACAAAAGGGCAGCAAAGCAAAATCTTCATCGTCACTTATAAGGAGAAGATTATCGGTGGCAGCGCATGCATTTATTCAGATGATAGCGCCTATCTATGGTTCTCTGGTGGCATGCGCAAGACTTATGCCCTGCAATATCCGGGGATTCTTGCCGTATGGAAAGCACTGGATGATGCCAAACAACGCGGATACCGCCACTTAGAGTTCATGGACGTGGGACTTCCCTTCCGCAGGCATGGCTACCGTGAGTTCGTTCTCCGCTTCGGGGGAAAACAAAGCAGCACCCGACGCTGGTTCCGTTTCCGTTGGAACTGGCTGAATCGGGTGCTGATAAAGATGTATGAATGATTTTTACCGAAATTAGAAATTAGTGTAGACTACATATCCATGAGCCGGTACATTGACCTGTGTATTTATTGTTTCACTCTTTCCGGTAAAATAATTGGTCCAGTTACCAGCTGTTGCCGGGAAAGCTACATCAACCGCATTATGCGTAAAGTTGCCCATAACAACCAGCTGCTTGCCCGTTACACTTTCTACCAACAATGAACGACCGTTGTCCCAATCAGAAACTCCGACCTTCCATGTCAAGATGGCACTTGAATCGAACAATTCCGGATGGGCGTTACGCAATTTCATTAAATCCGCATAAACATCGTGCAGCTCCTTGCGGTTAGTATTCTCCAGATACTCCCAATGCAACGGTTTCCTGCCCGTACGTCCATTCTCCTCAATGGAAATGTCATATCCCATCTCTCCAAATTGCCAAACCATCTTAGGACCTGGAACAGTAAGGAAGAATGTAGTGTTCAGCGCCAACTGATTCATGCGAGCATCAAGGTCGGTTTTCAGTATACCTTCACCCCATTGCGACTGTTTGTAAGCTGCGCGTTCTTCATCATGACTTTCCATAAAACCTACCCATGCAGGTGTTTTCTCATAAAGGCTGCTAAAAGAACTATTTTCAGCATATCCCATAGCCGACTGACAATAGGCATTATTCAGGTTGCGCCATAAGTGCATGCCATCTGCAGCCAGTTCATTTTCTTCCTTTGAATCACAGAAATGCTCCAGGATAACATAAGAGCCCTCTTTCACTTCCTTGATGGCAGCATTATAATCCTTTAGGATAGCAATGCGACTTGCATCGTAATTGGATGCCGTGCTTTCAGTACAAGAAGTCTGTGTGAATCCTTTCGTCAGGTCAAAGCGGAACCCATCCACCTTATATTCCTTCAACAAGAATTGCAGATTGCGCTTCACAAACTTACGCACTAACGGGCTTTCATGATTGAAGTCATGGAACACACTATAAGGATGAGGTGCTTCCACATTGAAATATGGATTATTCTTTGCAGTCTTATCACCATCCCAATAAAGTTTAGCCAGCGGATTGTTTCCTGTAGCGTGATTATAGACCACATCCAGAATAACTGCCATACCCGCCTCATGGCAAGCGTCAATAAACTGCTTATACATGGCCTTTGTGCCATAAGCCTTATCCATCGCAAAAAAGAAGCAAGGATTATACCCCCAACTGTCGTTTCCGTCAAACTCCTGCACCGGCATCAGTTCGATGGCATTGACTCCCATAGCCTTCAGATAAGAAAGCTTGCCCATTGCACCATTGATGTCGCTGGAGGCGGTAAAGTCACGTAGATGCAATTCGTATATCACCAATTGCTCAGGATTTGCTATTTTAAAGTCATTGACCTTCCAGTTATAACTGTCTTTCTGTATCTTGAAGGTCGAAACGATTCCTACTCCTCCCTCAGGATAAGCCATACTTTCGTTATAGGTAGAAGCCGGAATATATTTATCATTATCAGGATCAAGAATCTTTTCCGTATAGGCATCAGCCAGGCGAACCACTTCACCCGCCTTCGTACCTACATAATATTGGAAAGCATACTCTTTGCCAGCATCCAGCCCCGCCAACGTAATCCACCAACATCCGGAAGCATCATCACGATACATCTGCGATTTTTCGTCATTGCCCAATGTCCAGTTATTGAAGTCGCCCACTACATGGGCAAAGTCCTTATGATTCCCATTCGCATCTTTGTCATAAAGTACCAGTGTCACCGTAGAATTATCCACTACATTGATACCCTCGACCATACCGGCCGGCACTGCTGCAGTTTTAATTTCACCAGGAACAAAACCTTCATATTTTGTGTCGGTCACCTCAACAAAGGAATCCGATTCTATCCCTTTCTTATTGCCGTCTGCACTGCGAATCACTATTCCGAGCCGGTTCACCGGTGTCTTCCCGCTTCCAAACCATTCCCGGATATTCGGGCTCAGCGTAATGCTCCATACGTTGGCTTCGGTTGAAGTCATCTTACATTTATCCTTGTTTTCCGTCCACTCTGCCGGAACGAACAGCCAAGTTCCTTCACTGACCACACCAATATGCACATACACATCTCCTTTATGCCCATAGAGAGCAGACTTTGCATCCGCTTTAAAAGTAATTACAAGGGACTGGTCGGCATCCGGTGCTGCCGGTGTAAAACTCAAACCATCCGGAGCTACAATCGCATTGGCAGCCTGAGTGACAGATATTTCTTTCTTCTTCGAACCGGATACAATATTCAATTGTGCCGTCCGCGCTTTCCCTGTCTCATTCTTGCCGACAGAAACCATAATCGTAGCTTTCCCGGACGTACCTTTTGCCGGACTGATGTTGCACCAACCGGTATCTTCACCACTCAGCTCGGCTGTCCACTGCTGCCCGGCCTCAAAACTGACGCTTTGCGAAGAAGCAGCTTCACCAAAGCTAAAACCTTGCTCAAAGATTGATTCACTACCAGAAGCAGGGGTCAAATACTCCTGTAACTCCTCTTTATCGTCACTACATGCCGTGAATGCCAGCACTAAACTGAAGCATATTAAATGCCATAAAACAGAAATCTTACGTTGATTGATAATTTTCATAATATGAAGTATTCAAAGTTATCACTTCACAAATATAGCCGGAAAAGAAAGGGCAAACCGATTAACGCAAGAGAAAAGTAGCAGCAAGCTTACGGAAACGTTTGCATGGCAAGCAAATGTTCCCGTACCACCATGTTTTATGAAAGCTGAATGACAAACTTTTGTAGCCAATCAACCTACTTCCTCGCAGATACGCATTTCCATACCTTTATACACCACCACAATCTTATGCAACCGGGTGGCGCCGATGCCACGCTTCACCGTTTCCGTATCGGCATAGCGGTCGGCCTGGGCGATGGCTTCCCGGCGAAGTTCCTCCACACGGGTTTCGGAATCCTTATACTTGGCATATTTCAGTTCTACGATGTAGCTGTGCTTCATGTCGGAGTAGATTTCCAGCATCGGGCAGAGGAAAATATCTACATAACCTTCCTGCGTGTCCTGCTCGGAGACGGGACGGTAGAAACGGTTCTGCGCAGTCATGGCAAGGGTGAAGCCGTGGACGAAGGACTCGCCTTTCTGCTTGTCGCGCTGCGAGGCATAGCGGTGCAGGCAGTCGGCAATGTAGCCGAAGTAGGATTGCCAGTCGCCGTCGTAAGCCAGAGCCGAGGAAAGTTCGCTCTTTTCGTAACTGCTGAAACTCAGGTCGGCATCGTCGTAAGTATTCAGCAGATAGGTATAGAGCTGTTCCTGCACCACCATGTTGGGGATGGTGAGCCTTGCCTTTCCCTTATACGTGCCGCTGATGGTGAGCATTCCGAAGTAGTAGAGCAGACTGATGAAGTTGTCGGGATTGGTGATGCTGACGGCAGGGAAGCTGTCTTTCAGTTCACCGGTGATGAAGCCTTGACTCACGAGAGTCTGTATGACGGAAGCATCGTGGGCAAACTCCTTGTCCTTGCGGATGAGCATACGCAGTTTCTCGTAGTCAATGCGGATGTTGCTCTCTATCATGTTGCGTGGTGCTTTGCCATCATCAATGTAGTTCTTGACGAAGTAAAGCACCATATTGGAGTTGTACATCGTGGTTTCACCGTAGCATTCCTGCGCGAAGCAGTAGTTGTCGTACCACGGTTTCATCATCTCTATCAACTCGTCCACGCTGTGGTGGAAGGGGCTGTTTGCTGAATAATAGGCCAACATTCCGCGCACCTCCTCCTCGGTGAATCCCATCATCTGGTTGAACTTCGGCGCGAGGGAGTAGTTGGTGCCGATGTTGAAACCGCTGGTCAGGTCGTCCATCGTCACGGGGCTTACGCCGGTAATGAAGCAACGCTTGATGCTGGAATAAGTTCCTGCTTTCACCTTGTTGAAAAAAGAGCGCAGATAGCCTTCGCCATGCGTCTCATCCGTATAGCGGTGCAGGCTTTCGGGACTGGAAAGGATGGCGTTGGTGAAGTGGTCGTACTCGTCGATGAAGAGATACATATCCTGTCCGGCACGTGCGCAAGCCTGATAGAGGTAATCCAACTGCTCCACGGCTCCGCTCACCGCACGCAGTCCTTCCAGAGTATCTTGCGGAAGGAGGTCGGCGTATATCTTGCAGAAGTTCTCGAAAGTAATGCCGCAATGCGCGTCCAGCCCCTTGCGGTAGTCGTTCAGCTCGCCGCTGATGCCCGAGAAGTTGAGATAGAGCACCAGATAGCTATTGCGGCTCGGCGTGGGGTGTTGCCCGATGTACAGGTCACCGAAAAGGGCTTCGAACTTGTCGCGGGTGCGCACGTCGTAGTAGTGTTGCAGCATATTCAGCGTGAGGCTCTTGCCGAAGCGGCGCGGACGGATGAAGAAGAAGAAGCGGTCCGCCTCCTCTATCATGGGGATGAAGCGGGTCTTGTCCACATAATAATAATTGTCTTGGCGGATATCCGCGAAGTTCATCATGCCGTAGGGAAGTCTCTTTCTGCCGGGTACTATGTATTTCAATGGGTCCATCTGCTGTCCTCCTGCTATTTTTTCTATTTAATCCGTCCTTTTCTGCCGTTAACGACACAAAGATAACAAAAGAAATAAACTTTATCTTCTTCATGCCATCAGATTTTCGAGTCATTGCCCTGCTCAAGGATTACATAGGGCTATAAACAAGATGGAAAACAGCAGTAAGGTTACGGAAAATTTGCATGGCAAGCAGTTCTTTCGTTTTGTCTGCCAAGAATAACGGAATATTCAGCAGATTCGTTGTCTGTGAATTGATTCTTTTTCCATGCAAAAAAGATAATTGCCGGATAATTCGTTAGGAATCTTTCGTCGTTCTAAAGATGTCACAAAGTCTGCTTTCCATGCTGACAGATGCTTAAATACTTCTCTTCCAAACATAGCATTTCACGTTTTTGATATCAGAAACGTGAACTTTCTCACATTTCTGATATGAGTTTTGTGCAAAAACACACATTTTCGGCAGTAAGCCGAACTATTCATTTACGTGAACAATAACGCTCACTATAGTGAACTGTTGACATACAAGGTGTTTTAATACAACAAACATCTGTAATCAAGCATAGTAACGCCTTGCCCTCATGGTTACTCTCATAGCTATATGCCCGATGAATAAAGGGATGCAGTACATTATGAGAGCATGAGGGTAAAACTGCATTCAACTCTTAGCTGGCCCTGAAAATGTCTTCTGAAGCAAGACAAACAAAGTATTTGATCCGCAACGCAATCATAATTCAAGCATAAGCACTTCTTTCGGTTGTAGTCGGATAATTGCTCCTAACTTCACATCAGTATCTGTCAGCACATTCCTTGCATCGGTTTTATTTCCTATTACCTCCTTATAATGAGCCAAATCCCAATCGACCTCTTTATTTACCCCATTCATCACGACCAATATACTTTTCCCATTGTACGAACGTTCATATACATATATATTGTTGCGAGGCATAAAGTGCTTCATCTTGCCTTTGGAAATAACATCATTCCCCTTACGCCAATGCAGTAACTTTTTCATAAAACCGAAAGCTTCTTGCTGTATAGCCGTTCTCCCACTCTCTTCGAAAACACTGAGTGCATCTTCTTTCCATCCTCCCGACATATCCGGACGTATATATCCAAAATCAATTTTTGTAGTACCAGTCATCAACAGTTCCTGCCCATAATACAATTGCGGAATGCCAGGAATTGTCAATAACAAGACAACTGCCTGCTTATAGGCATCCAAAGAACTCGGAGTTTCCAATAAGAAACGATCAGAATCATGGTTCTCAAGCAAACGCATCACATTATTAATATCAGAATAGCAAAAGTCATAAGCCAAATGTTCAAAAACGAGTTGCAGACCGGTATTCCAGGAGGTTTCTTCATGAAAAGCCTTACTTGCCACTTCCCTTAAACGGAAATCCATCACAGACTTTAGTCCCGTATCGGCCTTCTCATTAACCAAACTGCCTTGTTGCCAATATGCAGCACCAACCGTATTATTAGGAATCATCACTTCGCCCACAATATTGAAATTGGGATACTCCTCAAACACTTCTCGACACCAACGTACCATCATGTCCGGATCGGGATATACATATGTATCTTGACGTACACCATCCAAATTGGCATATTCAATCCACCATATTGAATTCTGAATTAAATAATCAGCCACAAAATGATTCCTCTGATTCAAGTCGGGCATTGTGGGAACGAACCAGCCATCTGTCATCTCCTCCTTATCTATATCCGAGGCGTAAGGATCAAAAAAGACGGTTTTATCATGATTGGTCTCAACATATTTGTCCTTATCCCAATTATTAAACCAATTATGCATTGGCGGGTCAAGCAACCAAGGATGCTTGCTTCCACAATGATTGAAGACCATGTCCATTATCAATTTCATTCCACGCCGATGCAGGCACTCTGCCAACCGGACATAATCTTCATTTGTCCCCAACCGAGGGTCTATTTTATAATAATCAGTTGCGGCATAACCGTGATAAGAACCTTCTCCCATATCATTTTCCAACACGGGTGTTGTCCAGATGGCAGTAACTCCCAAACTATCCAAATAATCAAGATGTTGCATAATACCCGCCAAATCACCGCCATGCCGGGCATTGACATCTTTACGATTTACAGCATAGGGATAATTCATTTTTATTTGGTCATTGCTTTCATCGCCATTAGCAAAGCGATCCGGCATCAATAGATAAACAACATCAGAAGAATTAAATCCAACCTTTTCATCACCATTTCCTTGACGTTGTTTCAATTCATAAGAGCAGTTCAGTTTCTTCTTTCCTTTCACAAACTCAATATCGAACTTCCCCGGCATTGCCTCTTCCACATCTAAGTATAATACCAGATAGTTGGGGCTTTCCATTGGATGCACACTTTTCAGCACAACTCCCGGATAATTAATGACAGGTTTGTAAGCGCCTATATCATCACCATAAACCATCAATTGCAGTTGGGGATTTTTCATACCGCACCACCAAAAGGCCGGTTCTACTTTTATTGAAGATGTGGATTTTACTTCCACCAAATCAGCAGAAGATAAACCTTGCCATGCAGCGCTCCATTGGCACAAGCATAAAGCGAATAATGCAATAAAATATCTGGTTTTCATATCTATTTTAGATTTGCGCGTTCATTATAATTAGAATACAATTCAATCCATTGACGACTTTGGATGAAGTTAACGGATAAACCCACTGAATTCCTTCATCGCCGGAAGCGATTTACCAGTGCGATTATCAAAAAGCCCCCGATTCAGCCAACCTTCCGTCACCGTATTTCCGCAGGCATTTTCTTCGGGAAACCACCAGAATAGGCCGGTCACGTTGGCATGACGGCGCAATTCGGCTACCAGTTCGTGAGTAAAGATACGTTGCCCTTCAGTGCTGATGGGATAAAACTCAGAATACTGGTCCGCACTCTTTGCCCATTGGTCTTTCTCATGCGAATAATAGGCGGCAGTTTCCACAATCATGACTTCCTTATCGGGAAAATTTACAGCGAGAGAATCGAGCGTAGCACCAAGAACTCCCACCGCTTTGTGCCACATAGGATAATAACTAAGTCCGATAACATCATAATCGAGCTGTCGCAAATGGTTATAATAAGATTTCGTCTTGTCCCATTCGCCCGCCTTCTCTGTATGAATAATAATCTTTGCCCGTGGACATACTTCACGGCAGGCCTTGGCACCACTCTCCAATAGTTTTACAAGTATGTCCCAGTTATCCTTTCCAAGCGGCTCCACCTTCGCCGCAGGCCACATCATCCCGTTGGTTATCTCATTCCCCACTTGTATCAAGTCGGGGCATGCACCGGCTTTCACCATCACTTCAAGGCTTTTTCTGGTATATTGATAGACACTGTCGGGAAGCGATGCTACACCGCTATTTTTCCAACGATACGGCATGAACTGCTTGCCAGGGTCGGCCCACGTATCAGAATAGTGGAAGTCAAGCATAAACTGATACCCGGCTTTTTTTATTCTTTGCCCCAGTTTCATCACATAATCCAAATCTTGACACACGCCTTCTCCCTTATGCTCTGCCGAAGCCCTGTCCGGTTCCACAAACAAACGTACACGAATGGCATTCCAACCTTCTTCCTTGAAATATTCGAGGGGAGCGACAGCTTTTCCTGCTTCGTCACGATATACGGTTCCTGCTTCTTCGTAACTTGGCAACAAAGAGATGTCCCCACCAAGAAGACGCTGCTGTGCATGAATTCCCAAGCACAATACAAACAGAAAAAACAAAGTGGACATTAATCTAAAAGTCTTCATATCAATATCTGTAAATGATTGTTTAACGAAAACATAAAAGCCCTCTTCCTCGTATTTTCCATTGCGAGAAAAAGGGCTTTATTCTTATTTAAAAAAAAGATTATTTGAAAGAACCTATGCCGTCAGTAAAGTTCAAGTAAGCTTTCTGACCGGCAGCAACCTTTACTCGTTCTTGATCATTACCACTACCACGATATACAATCTTTCCATCGAGAACGATGAATTCAGTCTTCCACCAGTCGTAACCGCCAAAGTTCACACACATACGCACTTCATCGGCAGCGCCAAAGGCGGGAGAAACGAATTCGCCGTCTTTTCCCGTAGGAACGGTGAACTTGTTAACGTCTGCAACCTCCCATTTACCATCAGCAGCAGTACCGCCAATCAGATAAATATTCGGAGCAAGCACATTGACTATGCGGTCGGTTGTGTTCACTACGTGCAGTAAGTACCAACCGGCATTCTTAGCTAACAGATTGGTGCCATCAGCAGTCAAGCCGGCACCGGCTTCGTCATTAATCGTTGCCTCGCCACCAAAGTCATTTCCCCAACCGGCTTGCGGAGCAAACTTAATCTGTTCGCCAGCTTCCAGATATACAATAGTCCAGAATTCGCCTTCGGCACTATGAATCGGAGTTAACTGTTTCCATGTATCACCCCAACCATAGTTGCTGCCGGTCATAAAGAGGTCGATTGTCTTGATGGCAACTTTAAAGCTCATGTTGACAACATCCAGCGTAACTATAAAATCATTGATGCCGCTAATGGCAGGTGCTTGTGGGCTGGGGCAAGAAGGATCGCCAACCCACGTCAGGAAGTTTTCAGTCGCCACATCGCCATCTTCGAAAGTTCCCAATACACCGGGATTGATGTCGTCGTCCCAAGAAGGATTCGTTGTATCGTAAGCACGATAGAACTTGAACCAAGACTTCTCGGCAGTAGTTGTCACAACTGCCTTGTAAAGACCATCCCCAATCTTCTCCATCACAATAGGTTCATTTGCATTCCATTTCTGGAAATCACCCATCATGCAATATCCCTTCTCACTGATAGCGGGAGTAGTAACCGGAGTCAACTTCACCTGTGCAGTACCCGATGTAGATACAGCCTCACCGGTAGTCAATTTGGCTGCGGCATCCACATTTACATCCAGAGTACGCTCCACGTGGGCACGGCTGTTAAAAGCTTTTCGAACAGCCAAGTCAAGTTCCAACGTGTTTACCTTAACCTTCCCGTCTTTAAACGCTGCATCAATGGCGACGCCATTCACATTTACGCTTTTGAAGGCAATGGAAGCTATATTCGCATTGCTGCTTGACAATGAAGCAATCACAACCGAATCTACTTTAAGACCTTCTGCATCATCAGCGTATTTGGCATATACATCGTCCATCACAATGGCAGCGTCAGTACCCGCCGCATAATTAATCTCATATTTGGCAGCAGCATCCTCCGGAGAATTGGATTGGGGGTTAGCCCAATCCGTATAATCATCCGTACAAGCACCTAAGGTAATTCCGGCAAGGAACATACCTGCGAGTATTTGATTTTTCTTCATAATGTTTTTCTTTTAAAATAGATTATCATTCAGGTTATTTCACCTCACCCGTTTCGTTGGCATCTACACCCGGAGTACCGAACTTGACGTACAGCTTCTGGCCTGCAGCAGGAACCACACTGTAATCAGAGCCCTTGTCGTTGGCCCAGCTGTCAGGAATGTTGAGATTACGCCAGAATACATTACCTTCGAAGAGTGTAAACTCTGTGCGCCACCACTCGAACGTACCAGCTTTTACGTAAGCGCGCATTTCGCCTCCGCCTACAAATGCCGGAGACACCCAAATGCCACTACCATCGGCAGGAGCCGTCAACTGCAAGGCAGGACTTGCTTCATCCCATCCACCGGTAGCATTACCAATGATATAAAGAGCCGCAGGATATACGGTCAGAGTATAGTCAATGGCTTCACCGTTAATCTTAGCCTTGAAGCAAAGTGTATACCAGCCACCTTTTGCAAACTTGATGTTACCACCATCATCCGAGATTCCGGCTCCGGCCTCGTCAGCGTAAGTCTTCACATCGGCATAGCCCAACCATTGTTCAGCGAAAGTACCCCATTTGAAAGCGCCTCCGTCGGCAATATATACCACTGTAAAATAATTACCGTCCAGACCGAACACACCGGCAAACGGCTTCCAAGTCTTCCAAGCTTCACCAATGTCAGAACCTGCAATGAACAACTTTTCGGGCAACGTGATGCTCGGGGCCTGATAGGTAGCCTTCACTTGCAGTTTGATTACGTTAGAGTAGCAACTGCCCAACTCCAACTTATTCACGTTAGCATGCAAACGCACATAAAGGTCTTTCACCTCGTTAGAAGGATATTCCACACCTTCATTAGCATCCTGGAACATAGTAACTACAGCATCGTTCATTCTCTTGCCCGACACTTTGATGGAAGTAGAAGTGGAACTTGTCACTACCTTATACACAGGTTCTTCTGCGCTAAAATCGTCAAAGGAAATCTCCACATCATAGTTAACGCTCAAAGGTATACCACCATAATCCGGCTGGCTGGTAGTAAAAGTGAGTTCATCGGCAGTCAGCAAGTCCAATACATTATTGGCTGCGTTGGCAGGCATATTCAATACAAATCCTGTAGTATTTTCGTGGAATGTAGGATTGCTATCTATATCCTTCTCACAAGAGGTGACCAACACCAATGCAAGGACGGGAAGCAACATTCTTAACAATATTTTTTTCATATTATTGTTTCGATTTTAATAAATTCGACAATTATTCTATTAGTAACGCGGGTTTTGAGTCAAGTTCTTATTACCATTGATGTCATCAGCCGGAATAGGATACACGTTGAAGAAATCTTCCACGCTCTTGCCTTCGGCTACACCACCCTTGAAATCCCAGAGGTACCCATCACCTGTGAAAAGGCCAAAACGAATCAAGTCACTGCGACGACGGCCTTCCATATAGAACTCACGGCACCATTCGTCAATGATATATTGTTCGGTGATGGTGGCTGGAGTAGAAGCGCCTGCACGGTCGCGCAAAACTTTAATATCATCGCGAGCCTGCTGTGGGTCACCGCTCAAACGGAACTTAGCCTCGGCACGGGTCAGATACATTTCGGCATAACGAATCAAAGGAATGTCCACATCAGGGAATTCATTGTGTGAGGTGGCTGCACCATCTGTGCGGATATTGCTCCATTTCACGATAGAAAGACCGGAATTGAAGCCTGCAATCTGATCGGCCTGCAATTTGCGGAGTCCGCCACCGCAACCGGAATAGAACAATGCACGGTCATCATTCGCTTTCGCCTGCACATCTTTGGTTGTAGTACCTGCCGCCTTATCAAGCGCAATAATATCAGCTTCGGTAGCATCTTTGGGAGCAGCCTCAGTAGCAAGCGGACAATCCTCGATAGTAGAGAAGAATTTCTTAACCAAAGCAGCACGAGAGAAGTTACAACTCCAGCCGTTGGAAGTACCTATATAGGGCATTCCGGTGATACGAGTGGAACTTACCAAATAGTTGGCACCACTATAACACTTTGTCTTGGCACCATCTTGGCGAATGGGTAGAATGATTTCTTTCATGGCTTGTACGTTCTGATCGTTGTCGGCCATAAATACCTGTTCGTAGCCGGTATAGCCATTCTTCTCTGCTTTAGAAAGCTCGTATTTTCCATCAAGCAAGTTACAATAGTCGATAGCCTTCTGGTAATCTTTCACGGCACCTTTAGTATAAACCTCCGAGTTCAAGGCCAAACGGGCGTGAAGCATATAAGCAGCTCCCTTGTCGGCACGGCCAAAATTGGCGGAATTATTGAACTCACCCACTTCAGCAAGCTGCGGTTCTATATCGGTCAATTCCTGGTCAATCCAGTCGTAAAGGTCTTTACCGGCCTTCTCTACCGGCAACTCGTAAATGTCGTATGTAGTCTTGAAAGGAGCTTTGCCCCAAAGGTCAAGGAAATACCACAGATGAAGAGCACGCAGGAAACGAACCTCAGCACGATAAAGTTTGTAATTGGGGTCATCAGCCTTATCTTCAGTGTTAGTAAGATAGAAGTTGCAAAGTGTCACATCAAATGCCAAACGTTGGAATGTCCATTGCACACGAGGAGATGAAGCCGTCCAGTCGATATTGGTGATTTGAGGAATATCGGTGTCAGTCTGCCAAGCCCAAAGACATTCATCAGTACAGAGTTCCTGCAAATTGAATGTAGTACGGTAAAATCCACTTTCACCTTCATCACTACTGATATCGCCACTACCGGCAGGACCTTTTTGCCCTGTCAGGCCCAGCGTACTGTAAACTTTCGCCAGCAATTCCATATCTTCATAAGACGAACTGGATTGCGGGTCGATGGACGAAATATTCAAGTCGTTGATACACGACGTTGCCACTCCACCTATCAGAAGGGCGGCAAGGGCTGTTTTCAAAAATATATGTTTCATCTTTATATACATTTAACGGATTAGAAATTCAGGCTCAAGCCAATTTGAATACTGAAAGGACGTGGATAAGGATTGGAGTCGATACCGCTTGCCACTTCAGGGTCGATACCTTTGTACTTGGATATAATGAATGGATTTTGAGTAGTAACGAATGCACGGCCGGAACATGTTTCATGACCTGCGACCTTGAACAGTGCGGGGAAAGAATATCCCAAAGTAATGTTGGAGCACTTCAAGTAGGAAGCATTACGTACGAAATAGTCACTCAAATAGTTGTCGTTGCCGGCTCCTACACCTGTAAAGCCCAATGCCACAGCTTCGGGAGTAGAGTTGTGCAGAGCACTGTTGGAATACAGACCAGACTGGCTGACCACTGCACGGTTGGACAAAAAGTCATAGTAAACATAGTTACCGAGGGAAGCACGGAAAGACATGCTCAAATCCCAATTCTTATAGAGGAATTTAGTGGTAAAGCCCATGATGACATCGGCAGAGGGTTTCTTGTAGAAATAGCGGTCGCCATTGTCAATACGTCCGTTACCGTCACGGTCCACATACATACCTTCAATGGGTTTGCCATTCTCGTCATATACTTGCTGATACACAAAGAATGAATTAGTCGATTCACCTACAGTATTGGCCTGGATCAAAGTATTGTTACCACGACCGATCTTATCTCCGGCCCATGCATAATAGCCGGCTTCACCATCTACCAGGTCAGTAATCTCATTGTGATTCCAAGCGACATTATAGCTTACATCCCAAGTGAAATCTTTTGTAACAATGGGTTTTGCATTGATGGAGAATTCCACACCATAATTCTTCAACGAACCGATATTCTTGGTCAACTGAGAACCGAACTGCATACCAACAGGAATAGTGATGGAGTTCAGCAAATCCTTCGTTTCACGATAGTAACCATCAATATTAGCAGTGATACGGTTGTTCAAAAAGCCGAGGTCGAAACCAGCATTATAAGTAGTAGTAGTCTCCCACTTCAAGTCGGGGTTATAAGCCGATGGACGCATTGTACCATAGTAAGTATCACCAAAGGGATACTGGGCAAAAGAGTCGCTTGAAGTATAATGAGTTTCATAACCGAAGTCAGTTTTGATATCCTGCTGACCGGTCATACCCCAACCCAGACGAAGCTTAAACTCGTTCCACCAGGTAAGCTTTTTCATAAATGTCTCTTCATTGATTTTCCATGCCAATGCCACTGAAGGGAAGTAACCCCATCTGTTGTCATCAGAGAAACGAGAGGAACCGTCGGCACGGAACGTAGCCGTAAGCATGTATCTGTTGAGTAAAGTATAGTTCAAACGGCCGAAGTAAGAAACCAAAGAACTGTGAGTGGCCCATGCCTGTTCTTCTCTCAGCTTAGCGTCATGAGGTTCACCATTGTAAGGGTCGGTACCCTGCCCGTAGTCATAACCACTGCGGTGGAAATGGCTCTCTTCACCACCAACCATAATGTCAAAGTTATGTGCACCGATTTCTTTCACATACTGGGCATAAGCATTGGCAGTGATACTATATTTATAAGTCTGAGTCACGCCGTTCCAACCGTAGTAGTTGGGGCTATAAGCATATTTAGAAGTTATATCGTCCTGCTTGCTCTCTGTGTACTGACCTCCATAACTTGCATGCAGACGCAAATCCTCAAAGCCATGTACCTTATAATCCACATCAAAATTACCCGTAAAGTCATTGGCTACAGCTTTCGTTTCTTTGAGCATCAGCAGAGCCAAGGGATTCTGGGGAGCGTTGGGGTTATTAGTATATTTCCACTCGGGATTGAGGTCCTTGGGTGCCTGCGTATGCTGGAAATAGCCGCCAAAGAAAGGAGCACGCTCATCATCAGCGTCGAAATAAACAGGCTGCGTAGGATCCATTGAGAGGGCTGCTCCTATCGCACCGCCTGCATCAGCATAACGGTCTTTTTCGTACATATACTTGGCATTAATCTTCAAATTGAGATGATTGTCAAAGAAAGAGGGAGAAAGGCTCAAGCCGACATTGGCACGACGCATCCAAGAGGTTTCGACGATACCGTCAGAAGAATTATATCCCACACTCAAACGGTAAGGCATGTTCTTCAAACCGCCGGACACCGATACATTGTGGCTGTGAGAGATGGCTGTACGGAAAATCAAGTCCTGCCAGTCGGTATTGGCCTTGCCCATACCGACTTCACCGGCTTTGTCGCCCCACATGTTATTAATAAGATCGCGGAATTCATCGCCATCAAGCACATCATACTTTTTCTGGACCATAGAGATGGTCATGTCACCATTGTAGGATACTTTGGGAGCAGATCCGCTCTTACCTTTCTTCGTAGTAATGATGATAACGCCATTGGATGCACGGCTACCATAGATGGCAGTGGCCGAAGCATCCTTCAAAACGGTGAAAGTCTCGATATCGTTCGGATTGACCATCGCCAAAGGATTACTCATGCCTTTCGGAGTTTCGTTATCGATAGTCAAACCATCGATTACAATCAGCGGGTCATTAGAAGCATTCAGAGAAGAACCGCCACGTACACGAATCTGCGCACCGGCGCCCGGGGTACCTCCCGCAGTGATAACGTCCACACCGGCAACTTTACCGACCAACATATCCTGCGCATTGTTGGTGATACCTTTACTGAGTTCATCCGGTTTAATAGCAGTAACCGAACCAGTCAAGTCATCTTTCTTAGTGCGGCCATAGCCCACAACAACAACTTCGTCCAGCAATTCGCTATCTTCTACTAAAGTTACGATGATACTGGGAGCCGCAGCCACTTCCTGAGTTTTATAACCGATGAAAGAAATAACCAAAGTGGAACCCTTCGGAACATTTAATGAGAAATTACCATCCAAATCGGTAATAGTACCATTTGTAGCATTCCCTTTTTCCACTATACTCGCGCCTATCACGCCACCCAAGGCATCTTTCACATGCCCTTTCACAGTGATGTTCTGTGCATAAGCGCCTACAGACAAGAATAGCCCTAAGATTAGGGTAAGAATCGTTTGACAGATTCTAAGATTAACTTGCTTCATGCATTTAATAAATTAAAGTTAACAATATTAATTACCTATATATATTATTCGAAAAATAATTTTCGTACTTTCGCTTTCTAACGTCTTTCAAGTACCCAAAGCATGACGCAACAAAAATATGCTTTATTACCTTAGTAAAGTATAAAGAGAGTGTAAAATGTGGGAAACGAACAGTGCAAACGATTGCATGCGGTTGCACAAGATAGAAAAATCACTTGATATATCATAATACAGCGCTTCTCTCCACTCTACATGTGGCATTCTTGCACATAACATATATGTTTATTCTGCTAAAGTACAGAGATTTTCACCGCCTAACGGCCGTTAGGCGATTTGTCGATGGCCGTTGACAGATCGCTTTACGGCCGTCAACAAATCGCTTTACGACCGTTAAGTACTACACAACATCAAGACAAAACAAAAGAAACACAAAGCTTTTACTGAAGAAATGCCATGCATGTATAAACCAAGCAACATACTTTCAGGATATGAATAACGTGTCTGCACAATATTAATATGCCATTAACACGATATTAACAAAATGGCCGACATGATATTAACTTGTTACATTACAATAAGTTAACATCATGTCGGCCCTAAAAACAGAGGTGGAAGCAAAATTTGCTTCCACCTTTTTCTGTTGCTTCCACCGCACCTCAAACACCGATGAACAAAGGGTTACAGAGCAGGTGTGGTAGAGTGGAAGCAAATAGTGCTATTTATTTCTCTGAAGTATAAAGTACCAGCTTTCCGGACTTCAATCCTTTAGCCCTTGCCTCAAACACAATCTCACCGGCTTGCTCGCCACTCTGCACAATAGCCGTCAGCTGACCGCTGAAAGCCGGCATCTTGGGCAAATGGAACAAATCGAGGCTGGTAGCATCTCCATTGGCAGCAGCACGATATTTTCCGGCACCCTTCACCGAGAAGTTTACCATGCGGCTGTCTGCCGGACAAAGGTTACCGTCCTTATCCACGACACGGACTGTGATATATGCCAGGTCCTTACCATCGGCAGACAAGCGGGTGCGGTCGGCAACCAGCTCCAGATGATGGGGCTTGCCAGCGGTACGAATCACCTTTTCTTCTGCAGGCTTACCGGAAGCATCATAAGCTACCACTTTCACTTCGCCCGGTTCATAAGGAACATCCATCCACATCAAGCGATAGCGACGCTGCAAAGCAAGGGAGTCCTGACCTTCCAAAGCACGGCTTTCATCAGCAGTAAGTTTCCGCTGTTTGCCATAACTCTTTCCGTTGACGAACAGTTCGGCACTGGGATAGCTGGTGTAAACAAAAACCGGAGTATTCTCCCCTTCCCTGCCCGGCCACGTCCAGTGCGGAAGGACATGCAAGGTATTTGCCTGCTTGTTCCATAGGCTGCGGTACAGATAGAAACGGTCTTTGGGGAGGCTTGCCAAGTCTATGATACCGAAAACGGAGCTGTGGCTGGGCCAGGAATCCGTACTATAAGGAGAAGGTTCACCCAAATAATCAAAACCTGTCCAGACGAACTGTCCGATTGTCCAGTCATAATCATCAGCCAAAGCAAAATCCTCATCGGGAAGATTCGACCAGGAACAACACTCCACATCATAACCGGAGCACTGATGGTCATCGTACATCACACTGGCTCCCTTCTGTACGGGAAATTTATAGACACCACGGGAACTTACAGTGGAAGCCGTCTCCGAACCGAGCACAATATTCTGTGGAAGAGTCTCATAAGACTCCACATAGCGGTGAGCCCGATAATTAAGACCGGGTACATCAATCATTGCCGCAAACCCGTTGGCAAGCACACAAGTCACCTGGTCCATACCGCAAGTAACGGGGCGTGTAGGGTCTTCGCGATGGCAAATATCCTGCAGGAAAGAAGCCACTTTGTAGCCCTCGGGACTACATTGGGTAGGAACCTCATTTCCTATACTCCACATTACCACACAAGGATTGTTCCGATACTGATGCAGCATATTTACCATATCCTTTTCTGCCCATTCGTTGAAATAGCGGTGATATCCATTCTCACATTTGGCAATATCCCATTCATCGAAAGGTTCCAGCATCATCATGAAGCCCATCTCGTCACAGAGTTCCACCAATTCGGGGGCAGGCATATTGTGGGAGGTACGGACTGCATCACATCCCATATCCTTCAATAATGTCAACTGACGGCGAAGAGCAGCCACATTGACAGCCGCACCCAACGGACCCAAATCGTGGTGATTGCATACCCCCTGGAATTTACGGTGCTTACCATTTAGGAAGAATCCCTTATCAGCTATAATCTCAATACTGCGGATACCAAAACGCGTGGTATATTCGTCAGTCTGTTTGCCATCTACATAAATCTTAGATACTGCCTTATATAAATAAGGTGTCTCAGGAGACCACAGAGACGGAGCATTTATCAGAAAATTCTGCTCAAATGGCTGTCCGTGATTAATTTTCCGGCTATTATCCTTACGGGCTACTATCTTACCGTCCGGCGCAATAATATCAGTAGAAATACGAACATCCGCATCACCGGCATTCCGTATTGTAGTACGCAGACGCACGGAAGCGTATTCAGCAGAGACATGCGGTGTGGTGAGCTGTGTACCCCAAACCGGAACATGGACACGTTCCGTAGTAACCAGGCGGACATTGCGATACAATCCCGCCCCCGGATACCAACGGGAGGACTGGGGTCTGTTTTCCAGACGGACAGCCAGCACATTGTTTTTACCGTCGGCATTCAGCAAACCGGTAACATCGCAATGAAAAGAGTTATATCCGAAAGGCCAGAAACAAGCTTCTTTCCCATTGACATAGACCCGAGCCTCACTCATTGCACCATCGAAAACCAGAGTGACCTGCTTGTCTGCAGAAGCATCAAAAGCCGTACGATACCAACCGACACCCACATAAGGCAACCCTCCGGTACGCCCGGTCTTTACGGAAGCTTGCTTTTCAAGGTCTTGCGTAACCGCTACCTCCTGCAAATCGTTGTTGCGGTCGAACGGACCAAAGATGGCCCAATCATGAGGAATGGTCACTGTTTCCCACTTACTGTCGTCGAAATTTGTTTGTGTTGCTTCGGGAACATCTCCCTTGGTGAACTTCCAGTTCTTTTCCAACAATGCTTCTGTACGCTGCGCCATTGCCGCCAAGGCAAAAAAAGCGCAGCAGGAAAAGATAAGTATTGTCTTTCTCATTCTTCTTTAAAAGATTTTGTTAATATAATTATTTAAAAGCATCCATTATCACAGTGGGGCGGCCGTCTTCAGTGAATGCCCCCAGCCGATATTGGTTCGGCCTGCATTCCGGTTCCCAGTAGAACACACCCTTGCAGCGTCCGTCAGTATTCTCTTTGCACTCTTTCAGGACACGGGCCAGTTGGCGTTTCCCTTCTGCCAGTACGGAAGCACTTGCCAGGTTCCCTTTGTCGTCGGCACACTCCATACCGGTTTCCACCACCATCACATCACAGTTATACTTCGCACTTACCGCTTTGATATTTTTGATGCAGTCCGTAATAACGGCATCAGCCGCTGTATATTCCGGCTTGGCATCGCGCGACCAGTAAGGATAGAGTGACATACCTATCATATCCCACTTGCCTCCGTTCTTCTTCAGTTCGTCGAAAAACCAGTTGAACAAACCATTGTCCCATCCGTTGTCCAGGTGAACAATGACGATGGCATCGGGGCAGACCGACTTCACGGCATCATATCCGGTAGTGATAAATGCGCCGAGATTGGCCCAATTCATGGGATATACCACCTCGGAAGAAGCGTTTGCCGGAGCATCTTTCAAGTCGGATTCCTTCACGTCATAGGATGCGCCGCTCAAAGCCTTGTCTTTATCCCACAGCATGCCCGGACGGATTTCATTGCCCACTTGCACCCATTTGGGAGTGACACCGACCGCCTTCAGTTCCCGAAGCACACTCACCGTATGGTCGCTGAGAGCTTTCTTCAAGTCCGCCAGATTCTTACCAACCCATGCGGCAGGTTTATTCTGCTGGGCGGGGTCTGCCCACCAGTCACTGTAGTGGAAATCTATCATCACATCCATATTCAGCGCTTTGGCTCTTTGGGCCTTCACCACCACGTCGGCAGTATTGCACCAGTTGTCGCTCGGGTCTACCCATACACGGATGCGGATGGCATTGAGTCCCAGCTCTTTCATCAAAGCCGTACATTCACGCTTCTCGCCTTTAGCATTGTAGAAGTCGTATCCTTTGGATTCATATTCGGTGCACCAGCCTATGTCGGCACCTTTAGCAAAGTCCGTAGTAAGAGGCTCTTCCTTATCGGGAAGTCCACCTGCGTTGGGGTCTGTCTCATTATTGCTGCTGCATGCAAATACAGCAAAGGCAATACAAAAAAAGAAAGTCAAAAACTTCATGTGTTTCATGGCGTTATCTTAATTATTTCCGCAAATATAATAATTTAGCACATTTACTAAGGGATGAGGTTCCCAATAATTTGAAATCAACGGTCAATCGGCTGTACAAACCGTCTGAGCTCTTCCATTGCCGGAAGCACCTTTCCCGTATGGTTATCAAAGAGTCCACGGTTCAACCATCCCTCCGTCACAGTATTGCCACTGGCATTCTCCTCGGGAAACCACCAGAACAGCCCGGTTACATTGGCATGACGGCGCAGTTCAGCTACCAGCTCACGAGTGAAGATACGTTGCCCTTCTGCACTGACCGGATAAAACTCGGAATATTCGTCCGCACTTTTTGCCCATCTGTCATTCTCGTGCGAATAATAAGCTGCAGTCTCCACTATCATCACCTCCTTATTCGGGAAGTGGACTGCCAAAGAATCGAGCGTAGCGGCAAGTACCCCCACCGCCTTGTGCCACATAGGATAATAACTGAGTCCGATAATATCATAATCAAGCTGCTGCAGACGATTGTAGTAGGTCCTGGTTTTATTCCATTCGCCGGCTTTCTCGGTATGGATAATTATCTTTGCTTTGGGACAGACTTCACGGCAAGCCCTGGCGCCACTTTCCAAAAGTCTCACTAACAAATCCCAGTTATCACTTCCCAACGGATCGACTTTGGCAGCAGGCCACATCATCCCATTCGTTATCTCATTTCCTACTTGTATCAAATCGGGACATGCACCGGCTTCCACCATAGACCGAAGGGTGTTTTTAGTGTATCGGTACACACTGTCAGGCAATGAGGCCGTTTCGGCATCCAGCCAACAGTCCGGCATGAACTGTTTCCCCGGGTCAGCCCATGTATCGGAATAATGAAAGTCGAGCATGAACTGATAACCCATATCCTTTATCCGTTGTCCGAATTTGGTTACGTAATCCAAATCCTGGCATACTCCTTCTCCCTTATGCTCCGCGGAGGCTTTGGAAGGCTCAACGAAAAGCCGTACACGAACAGCATTCCAACCTTGTTCCTTGAAAAAGTCAAGGGGAGCAACCGGCTCTCCAACTGCATTTCTATATACAGTTCCTGCCGCCTCGTAAGAGGGGAGCAAAGAAATATCTCCCCCCAAAAGACGCTGCTGGGCATGCCCCAACAAAACTTGGAAAGCCAGCAGAATTCCTGAAAACAATACTTTTTTCTTCATATCGAATCTTACCTTATTATTTCATTAATTATTTGCTGAAGAAATGATAATAACCGTCAATGTCATTCAGGATAGCTACGTATTTGCCGGCAACTACCGGAATATTGGCACCTCCGTTCACTCCGAATCCATATGGGAAAGTGGAAGCTCCCCAGTTGGGGGTCCATCCAGCATATAAGAATTTTGCCGTGGTATCTCCACTTGTCGCATCCAACTCATACTTCCAGACATGATTGACCACACCTTCAACCGTATTTACGGGAATCATCTTCGTATCAGTACCCCAACCGTTGAAGTCACCGGAAATCAATAATCCATCATAAACATTTTTCGGTTCATCAGTGGCAACGATGGAGAGAGTGTTCTCTTTCGTGTTCAAGGAAATCTTATAATATCCACTGGCAGGAACATAAAAATCACTTCCCTCACCATCGGCATCCTTGAGACGCGGTTTGTTGAAGTCACCTCCATCAGCTCCCCACTGGTCATCCCACTCACCGGGTACCCTTACAATCTTGAAACCTTTGTCGGATGGGAAGTAACCGGTATAGGTCAATTCTCCCTTACCCGTAACATCATCATACTTGGCACCTTCCACCGGTGACAATGGAATGACTCCCGTACCTACTTCGCTTCCCCAAGAACCATCACCGATACAGCTTCCAATCAGGTACCACAGTTCCGGAGCAGCTGATACCAAAGCTACATAATAGGGAGCAACAGAAAGTTCTATGACATTTGAATAGCACTCGTAACCGGCATTCAGCCTTGCCCTCATTCTCACGTACAAGGATATCCCTTCAGCAGGCAGTTGGCTCGGGTCAGTATAATTGCCCAATTTCATGATAGCTTTGTTCACCAAATCAGCCGCCGCACCAAACTCACATACTGTGACAGAGCCGTCCATTTCGATATATGTAGCGTCATCCGCTTCTGCAGAAGTGGCGTCATTCCAGGTACCGGAGACAGAAATCTGCGCATAATACTTGACGGGAGCCGTATAACCATAGTCTGGTTGTTCATAGGTCAACCTAATGGAGTCTGTGTTAGCCAAGTCATATACACCGCCTCCCAAGGCAGGCATATTCAGTTCGAAAGTACTGGGTTGCTGTACTGTCGGATTGGAATCTCTATCATCTGTACATGCAGTGAACATCGCCAATCCCGCCAACAACAAAGTGAATAAATATCTTTTCATATTCTGTTCTTTTTTTGATTAATAACCCGGATTCTGAATTAAGTTGGAATTGTTCGCCAAATCGTTTTCAGGAAGCGCAAAAATCGCTCTGATATTGCTGAATTGCGCACCTTCATAAGTGCCTCCCATCCATTCCCATTTATAGGATGCCTGACCGGCATATTTATTGAACCGTATCAAATCCATGCGGCGGCGGCCTTCAAACCAGAATTCTCTCGCCCACTCATCACAAATATCATCCAACGTATATAGATTCTTCTGGGCAGCATTGGCACGGGAACGAAGTTCATTGATTTTCTCCTTTGCATCCGTATTAGACCCGTTCAAACGGGTAGAAGCTTCTGCATAAATCAAATAAGCCTCAGCAACACGGAAAAAAGGAAGGTCCGCATTTACATAATCGACCACCTGATTGGATTGTCCATCCGAACGGACATTACGAAACTTCACACATGCAAAACCTGCAGTCGCATCCGTTTCGTCTTTAATGGAAGCGGAAAAGCCGTCACCATAGAAAAGAGCACGGTCATCATTGGCCGGAGCTGTCATTTCCGCAACCGTCTTTCCCGAAGGAGGAGTTGCCGTATAGAACTTGTCAAGCAATTGCTTGCGGACCCGGGCGCACTTTCCCCAGCTGCAATTCGTGCCAGAAGGAATCGTAACATCCATTGTTGAATTATAAGTGGCAAGAACCAGAAAATTCATCCCACCATAGCTTTTTGTAGTAACCCCGTCAAAGAGTATCGGAAAAATGTTTTCATACTGTGCCCCATTCGTATTGTTGTCTGCCAGGAAAAGCATCTGATAGGCGGAATAAACCTCACCAGTCACCGGATTGGTAGCTCCCTCCGTACACAGATGATAATACCCGTTGTTTATCACCTTTTCTGCGTAATCCATGGCATTCTGCCACTGGGCAGTACCGGTATAAACCTCAGCATTCAAGTAGAGACGGGCCAGCAAATTCCATGCAGCTACCTTGTCTACACGCCCATAAGTATTCTGTCCCGGTTCTGCCATATCAGCCTCACACTCTTTCAGTTCTTTCTCAATATAATCGAAATACTGGGTACGTGTATAGCGTTCTGCCAATTCAGAAGAGACTTCTTCCGTAAATGCTGCGTTACCATACAAGTCCATGATGTAATAATACTGTAAAGCACGGATAAAACGGACTTCCGCACGTTGCATGGAAGACGTCCCGCCATCATCCGGAATCTGCTCCAAGAAAAAGTTACACAACGTGACAGTAAAATAAAGACGATAATATAGTCCGATAGAGAATGCGGCACTCGCTCCATAAGAATTGTGGAGCATTTCATCCATACCGGTATCTGTGAGCCATATCCAGTGTGCCTCATCCGTAGTGAGCTCATTCAAGTTCCATGCCATGCGGAAAAATTCTGAACGTCCTTCGTCCATGTCGTCAATATCCGCATTACCGCTTGGGCCGGTCTGTCCGGTCAAACAGAAGCTTGCATATATCTTGTTAAAAAGAGCATTTTGATCCAAAGTCATGGTTTGCTGCGGATTGATAGGCTTTACATCCAAATCTCCCACACAAGACGAAAACCCTATCATAAGTGTAAAGGCAGCAACCGGAATTAATGATTTCATATTGTTGAATTTCATACTATTCTTAGTTTTAAAGGATTAAAAATTAAGGCTGAGTCCGAAAATTCCCACCAGAGGACGAGGATAGATACTGCCATCATATCCACCGTTGATTTCAGGATCCAGACCTTTGTACTTGGTTATCGTAAACACATTCTGGGCCGTGAGATAAGCACGCCCGCTGATTTTCTGCCCGAACAATTTGTCGAAAGAATAGCCCAGCGTAATGTTGTCACACTTCAAGAAAGAGGCATTCTGGATGAAATAATCAGAAAGGGCATCCAGGGCATCCACTTTCTTCCAGTTCTTGGCCAGTGACATCTGAGGCACATTGTGCCATGCATTGCCCGAATAAATACCGGTAACCGACAAATCAGAACGGCTACATTCAACAGCATTATAAGCATAATTACCCAGACTGGCACGCAGCGAGAAACTAAAATCCCAATTTTTATAAATCAATTTCGAGGAAAGTCCCATCAATACGTCCGGGTCTGATTTCTTATAGAAATAACGGTCGTTGTCATTGATGATGCCATTATTGTCACGGTCTACAAATTCGCCCTCTATCGGCTGGCCTTTCTCATCATAGACTTGCTGATAGGTGTAGAAGGCAGAGACAGCTTCGCCTACGGAATATCCCTTGATTCCATTGGAACCACTATCACCAACGGCAATTCCTCCATGACGAATGATGTATTTGTCACCTGTACTCTTCACCAGCTCGTCTATTTCATTAGTGTTGTGTGTCAGATTGAATCCCAACTCCCAACGCCAATCCTTCTGCTGAATGGCTCTCCATGTCACTGCAAATTCAAAACCCTTATTATGCAGTGAACCGATATTGCTCGTCACCTTATTCTTGAAATTGGAACCGGCAGCTACATAAACATCATTAATCAAATCCTTCGTCTTGCGATAGTAATAATCAAAATTGGCAGTGATTCTGTTGTCCAGGAATCCCAAATCAACCCCAATGTTATAAGTAGTGGTCTTTTCCCAGGTCAAGTCATTATTATAGGCATCCGGACGGTAAGTGATGCCATTACCCAAAACTGGATAATATGCTCCTTCCGAATTGGGGGTATATGAAGCAAAATAGGTATAATCGCCAATGCCTTCCTGCTGTCCGGTGATACCATAACCTGCACGAAACTTGAAATCGGAAACAGCATCCACATCTTTCAAGAAACCCTCCTCTTTCACCTTCCATGCCAATGCAACGGACGGGAACAATCCCCAACGGTTCTTTTTGGAGAAACGGGAAGAGCCATCATCACGCAAGGTGAAGGTCAGCAGATAACGGTCGAGTAAAGAGTAGTTCATACGGCCAAAGAAAGAAACCAGATAGTTCTCCGTCTTGTAGAGTGTATTTTCTGACGGATTATAGATTTCACCGGCATGTTCAAGGTTCGTATCAGGGTAAGTTCCATAATAATAGTAATCTGTCTCTTTGTGGAAATGCTGCCATTCATAACCGGCCATGATATCAAAATGGTGCGCTTTCCCGAAGTCCTTCATGTACTGTGCATACATGTTCAATGACAAATTGTATGTATCTTGTGTATTCCAACCGACACGTCCATAATAATAATTGTCAAGGTCAAAACGGTTGTAATTCTTGTTGGACTTGCCGCTTGCCACATCCATACCACCATTAACATGCAAATGCAAATCCTCGAAACCATGAATCTTATAATCCAGTTCAATGTTCCCCATCAGCACTTTTGACTTTCCTTTATCCGAACGGTTATTCAGCATCCCGACGGGATTGGCTGTAGCCAAAGTATTGATGTTGTATCCCCATTCAGAATCTTTCCAGTCTACTGCTTCGGGCCATTCCCAATATCCACCAAAGTTTTTATCATAAAATTCCGTCCCGCCATAAACCGGCTTGGTAGGGTCCATTGAAGTGGCAGCTCCAATGGCATCGGTATTGGCATAGCTTGTCACAGAATACATGCCCTTTGCGTTGAAGTTAACCTTCAAATGCTCATCAAAAAGAGAAGGGGAAAGATTCACACTGGCCGTATAACGCTCAAAACTTGATGTTTTCAGGATACCTTGCTGATTGGTGTAGCCCAGGGAAACACGATAAGGCATATTTTTCAATCCACCGGAAACAGTGATATTATGGTCGGTACTGACTGCCGTACGATAAATCTCGTCCTGCCAGTCGGTATCGGCAAAAAGATGCTCGCCCTGAGCATTCATATATCCTAATGCCTGATATTCCGCACTCGCCAGAAACTCTTCATCAGAATAACCATATGTGTTCTGTACAAGTTTCATGAACTCTTTGGCATTCAGTACATCCAGTTTGTCCGTAACCATGCTGACGGACACATTACCATTATAAGAAATACGGGGTTTAGAGTTACTCTGTCCTTTCTTAGTAGTAATCAGGATAACGCCATTGGAGGCACGGGAACCATAAATAGCTGTAGCCGAAGCATCTTTCAACACAGTAAAACTCTCTATATCAGCCGGATTCACCAAAGCCAATGGATTGGACATTCCTTGCACTCCATAATTATCCATGGCAAGTCCGTCAATTACAATCAACGGGTCATTACTGGCATTCAATGAAGAACCGCCACGGATACGAATAGTGGCACTGCCACCCGGCTCACCACCATTGTTAACAACACTGACACCGGCAATCTTGCCTTGCATCATGTCTTGGGCAGATGTCGTCAGCCCCTTGTTCATTTCATCCGGTTTAATTGCCGTTACAGACCCGGTCAAATCATTTTTCCTAGCCACACCGTAACCGATGACCACAACCTCATCCAACAATTCACTGTCTTCCTGCAGGGTCACGACTACACTGGAAGCTGCAACCACCTCCTGAGTCTTATAACCGATAAAAGAAACTACCAAAGTAGAACCTTTGGGTACATTCAGTGAAAAATTACCGTCAAGATCGGTGATAGTCCCGTTTGTGGTATTTCCTTTTTCTACTACACTTGCACCTATCACTCCACCCAGGGCATCTTTAACATGCCCTTTCACAGTGATGCTTTGTGCATAAGTGCCTACTGACAAGAATAGCCCTAGGATTAAGGGCAGAATCATCCGATAGATTCTAAGATTAACTTGCTTCATGCATTCAATAAATTAAAGTTAACAATATCAATTATCTGTATATTTGTACGTAAGAAAGTATCTGTAACCAGGAGTCTATTCTTCCGCTATCAAATTCAAGTCTTGCCTTTCACCGGCAAATTTAGAGCAACATCATTTTCCCCGAAAGCAGATATCGGACATAAGAGGATAAAAAAAGGACAAACCCTCACCAGATATATTCTGATGAGGGTTTGTCCTTGTAAAAGCGGCATTATTCTGCCGCGTATTGTTTAGGGGGAAGTCCGAACTCTGCCTGAAAACATTTAGAAAAATAAGAGTGATTGGAAAAGCCTACCATATACATTACCTCTGCCACTGTAAACTTTTTCTGCTGCAACAACATGGCTGCTTTTTTCATGCGGATGGACTTGATATATTCCACAGGGGTCATTCCCGTCAGCTGTTTCAGTTTGCGGTACATCTGCTTGTTGTTGGTCGCCGCCCAGTCACAAAGAGTATTCACATTCAGCTCGGAATCCGAAATATGCTCTTCTATCAAGCGAGTGACATTTGCCAGAAATTTCTCGTCATACGAAACGGCCTCTATCGCTTTCGGAGTAGCAAGTACCTCCATACGCGCCTTGGCCTCATGAGTCTGCTTGCTGGAGAGTAACTGCTCTACCCGCAAGAGCAGGATATCCGGCTCGAAAGGTTTGGCTATGAAGGTATCAACGTGTAACTGTATACTCTCAAGTTCTGTCTCCTTATCACTCTTAGCCGTCAGCAGAATGATCGGGATGGTGGATGTAGGGATATGTTTTTTCAAACGCCGTACCATCTCTAACCCATCCATTACAGGCATCATTACATCCGAAACAATCAAATCGGGCAGCAATTCCATGGCAAGCTCCAATCCGGATTTGCCATTTTCTGCCACACGACAGCGATATTTGGCATGCAGAATCTGGTAAATGAATTCCGCCACTTCCGCATTATCATCTACAATCAATACAAGAGGAGCATCCGGTGAAAGAATATCCGGTGATGAATCAGGTACCCCTACCGGAGCTGTCTGCTCTTGATTCACAACCGGCAAAGTCAGGGTTACCGTAGTACCAACATTCTCCTCTGACATCAGCCGAACATTGCCACCATGCAATTCCGTATAGGTTTTCACCAAATAAAGTCCGATTCCAGTTCCCTCATTTTTTCCCGCAGTCTTGGATGATTGGAAGAAACGCTGGAAAATATACGGTTGGTCCTGAACTGGTATTCCGGTACCGGTATCTGCCACAGAAATATACACCTCCCTCCCACCTTCGGGAGCATCCAAAGAAAGAGTAACGGTTCCGCCTTCCGGCGTATATTTTACAGCATTGGAAAGCAGATTATCCAAAACAGACTCCAACTTGATGGCATCCATCTGAATGTATAGTTGTTCCCGATTCGTCCGAAATTCACAAGCGAGCTGTTTTTCCTTCATTTTTCCTTCTGTATAGAGTGCAAGCAAATCACGTGCAAAAGAGACCAGTTCTATCTGTGATAAAATCAATAAAGTCCTATTGCCGCTATCCACCCGGTTCAAGTCCAGCCCTTGATGAATCAATGAATTCAGTTTCATGGCATTGCGCTGAACCAATTCGAGCTGCTTCTTCTCCTGCTGATTCCTAATTTCCGGCAACATCCTGCTGATAGGGGCAATAATCATACTTAAAGGTGTCTTGAGGTCATGGGAAAGATTGGTAAAGAATTCCAGTTTGGCACGCGACTGTTCCAAAATCTTCTCCTTTTCCAAATGTTCCAGCTTCAAGCGGTTTTTCACACGGAAAAAGTGAATGGTCCAAACAATCAAAGCGCAGCATAACAGCATATAAAATGCCTTCGCCCACGAAGTATAGTACCATGGTGGAAGGATATGGACATCCAGACTATATATTTGTTCAAAGGGTTTGCCATAGGAATCCAGCTTACTTGCCATTAACCGATAGTTTCCATAATCCAGATTATTATAAATGATGCGGTTGGTATTGGGAGCCAGAAGAGTCCACTCACGCTCTACCCCTTCCAGACGATATACAATCCTGCTTTTCTCCTCCAGCGAGTAAGGCAAATCCGACAGTTCAAAAGCAAGATTATTCTGGTTGTACTCCAAGTTTATCTGTTCCATAAGACGGATGCTCCGGCAGTTTTTCTCCGAACCGGGCAAATAAAGCCGGTTATTCACATAAAGGGCTGTCAGCAATAACGGGCGTTCCGGATGTTCCGCCAGCAATGCATCCGGGGAGGAAATGGCAAAGCCATCCGCTGTGCCCAAGTATAGTTCACCCTCTTTCCTATCAAAGAACAAGCTGGTAAAACGTTTGTCGGCAATACTCAGGCGTCGCACTTCCAATGTCCGCTGGTCTGCCACCCAAAATCCGTCAGTAGTGGATATCCATATCTTTCCTTCAGCCTCTATCATGGAAAGCACTTCATAATGATTGAAAGCATCGAACGGCAAAACCTTTACCCTATTATCCGAAGGCTCCACACGCATTACTCCACCGGGAAAGCCAATCCAAATACAACCATCCTCGGCACACAAGACAAAATTGGGCCTTTGCCCCTCCTTGAACTCTCCTGAAGCAATATGGGTAATATTATTGGTAGAAGAATTTATTTTCTCAACACTGTTGGCACTACTGAGCAGGGCCAGTGCATTTCCTTCACTGTCGGGAACCATCTGGTTGATGAACATACCCGACAAACCATTGTGTATGGAATAGGTTCCTTCGGCTACATATGGGTGTGTAGAGGCATGCAGCAGTTTATGTTTGTCCACGACAAAAATACCGCCCAAACAAGTAGCTACCCATAACTTTCCATTCTTGTCTTCGAAAAGACCATATGCCCAGTTAGTATTGTAGCGACGGGTACTGTCTACTATACTATAAGGTATAAACTGGCGGCTTTCCTCATCATAGCGGCTGATGCTCCCGTCTGTTGCCACCCAAAGGTATCCGTCCCGGTCTTCATACAACTGTCGTACCCGGTTATGGGTCAAAGGAAAATTCTTATCTCCCATCTTGTACCAGGTAACATCCCTGCCCTTTCCCGGCACCCGGCCTTCCGGCCTTTCCTCCTCAGAAAACGTGAAACGGATAAGTCCATTTGTTCCCCCAAACCAAAAATTACCATGCACATCACGCAACATGGAATAAAACTGGTTTCCTTCCCCCGTCCCGGTAATCCGCGATATGGGAACATAGCGTAATGTCTCTTTACAACGTGCCATGGATATGCCATAGTCCGTCCCCAGCCAGATATTCCGTTCACAATCCGCATAAACAGTCCATACAATGTTGTTGGACAGTGACTGGAGGTTCCGCGAATCATGCACGATATGCTGTAAAGGTGAATCTTCTCCGTATATGTACAGTCCATTGTCTGTCCCCACCAACAATTGCCCATATCCATCCAAAGCCATTGATTTGACAGAATTGTCATGAAAAGCATCAATTCTCTGTATTTGCCCGTCGGCAGGAGTATATTTGAAAAGACATCCTTCCGTACCTATCCAAATACATTTCCTCACCGCATCTTCCAACAAAGAGTTTACAAACAGATTACTTTTATTCCTGCTAGCAGGTAGTTCTATCATTTCAAAACGTCCGGTAACGGATGTATAGCGGCAACAGCCATTATAGGTACCAATGTAAAGCTGATGGTCTGAAGAATGGATAAGAGAGTAAATTGTCTGATGAGGGATACCTTCTTTTACGGAAGAAATCTCACGGGTCTGTGGATGATACGTATACAGCCCGTTCAGTGTGCCCAACCACAGCAACCCATCGTACATCACCAGTGTACGGATGTCCGTCGGAAAATCAATTCCCGGTTCCTCATAAGTATCTGTCCGGTAATTGTATATCAATAACCCGTTGTCTGCTCCCAGATAAAGATAGGTACTGTCTACTACTTCTCCGCAATAAATACGCGTATTGCTACGTTCGCCAAAAATGAAATGCGGTTGGGTGGAATAGCCGTCATAGCTGAACAGACCTTTATCCGAACCTATCCATATCAGTCCTTGTGTATCTTGCAGAAAACAGCTGATGACAGATGCCTCTGTCCCTAAACTGATATTCTGAAACAACCGGTAATCGGGCTTCTGTGCCCACATATGGCAAGGAAGGACAGTCTGTAAAAGTATAAAAACAAAAAGAATATATTTGTACATACTCAAGGTTATATTCATTAAAGGTCCGGACAAAGATAAGAAACCGCAATCGTTTGCACAAACTTACAACCCGATAAACCTCAACGAATAAGCACAATTTACCATATTACGTTATTTTTGCAATCGGATTAGGGAAGTTTACCTTATCTTTGTCCTCAAAACTATACCATGAATAAACCGCAGATTACCATCAAGGATATTGCCCGGGCGCTGAATGTCTCTCCTTCCACCGTGTCAAGAGCGCTGAAAGACAATCCGGACATCAGCAAGGAAACTCGTGACCTTGTACATGCCTATGCGCGCGAACATAACTACAAGCCCAATGTACTGGCTGTAAACCTCCGCGCAAGCCGCAGCAATACCATCGGCGTCATTGTTCCCCAGCTGGTACACCACTTCTTTTCCTGCGTATTGAGCGGAATTGAGAAAGCGGCGGCAGATGCCGGATATAATATCATAGTGGCGCAGAGCAGCGAATCGTACGAGCAGGAAGTGAAGATTGTGCATTCTTTCCTTGCCGCCCGTGTCTGCGGAGTCATCGCTTCACTTGCCAAGGACACTTCCCAATACGACCATTACCAGGAACTGCTGAACAACGACATTCCCATCGTCTTTTACGACCGTATCTGCACGGGACTGAAAACCGAGCGAGTGGTGGTGGACGACTATGCCGGCTCCTTTGCCGCCGTGGAATACATGATACAGACCGGATGCAAGCGTATCCTTTTCTATGGTGCGGCTCCCCACCTGGAGATTACCAAAAATCGCCGGAACGGCTACCTGGATGCCATGAAGAAGTATAAAATTCCGGTGGACGACAGCATGATTCTGTTGTGCGACACCCGTGAACGCGCCATCTCCATCACTCCCGACCTGCTGGAAAGCGAAGACCGCCCTGACGGTTTCTTTGCCATCAACGACGAGACAGCTTCGGGCATACTGTATGCCTGCAAACTGGTCGGCGTAAAAGTTCCCGACGAAGTATCCATCTGCGGATTCACCGACGGAGCCATTGCGCAAAGCACCGACCCGAAGCTGACTACCGTGGAGCAGCATGGCGAGGAAGTAGGTAAAAGCGCTTTCAGCATTCTGACCGGAAGGCTGGAGGGAGAAGAGAAAAGCAACAACAAGATAGTACGTACCAATCTGGTGATAAGAGGAACAACGAAATAATAAAACATATTAAACCATCATGAAAGTAAAACCCGATTTAAGTTTCTGGAAGCTGTGGAACATCAGCTTTGGTTTTTTCGGCGTACAGATTGCATATGCTTTGCAGAGTGCAAACATCAGCCGTATCTTTTCCACTTTGGGTGCAGACCCGCATAATTTGAGCTATTTCTGGATACTGCCGCCGTTGGCAGGTATCATTGTACAACCCATTGTGGGAGCCGCCAGTGACAAGACCTGGACACGCTTCGGACGGCGCATCCCTTATCTGTTTATAGGTTCGTTGGTGGCCGTACTCGTCATGTGCCTGCTACCCAATGCCGGAAGCTTCGGCATGGCAGTAAGTACAGCCATGATTTTCGGACTGGTATCGCTGATGTTCCTCGATACCTCCATCAATATGGCCATGCAACCCTTCAAAATGATGGTGGGTGACATGGTGAATGAGAAACAAAAAGGGCTCGCCTACTCCATCCAGAGTTTTCTCTGCAATGCAGGCAGCCTGGTAGGCTATCTCTTCCCGTTCATCTTTGCATGGATTGGCATCAGCAATACAGCTCCCCAAGGAGTAATCCCCGACTCGGTGATTTACTCATTCTACATCGGAGCAGCCATCCTTATCTTCTGCGTCATCTACACTTCGATCAAAGTAAAAGAGATGCCGCCTGCCGAATATGCAGAGTATCACGGCATCACCGAAGAAGAGGAACATGAAAAGACCAACATGCTGAAGCTGCTCATCAAGGCTCCGAAAGCATTCTGGACTATCGGACTGGTACAGTTCTTCTGCTGGTTTGCCTTTATGTTCATGTGGACCTATACCAACGGCAGTATCGCTGCCAATGCTTTTGACGCCCCTACAGTGGAGCACCTGGTAGATGGTGTGACCAAAATAGTACTCGACACCAAGAGCCTGCAATATCAGAATGCCGCCGACTGGGTAGGCGTACTGTTTGCCGTGCAAGCCATCGGCTCTGTGCTTTGGGCCATCTGCATACCGATGTTCAAGGACCGCCGCCGCGTCTACTCACTCAGCCTTGTTCTGGGAGGTATAGGTTTCATTTCCACCTATTTTATGCATAATCCGTATATGTTGTTCATTTCCTTCCTGCTGATAGGTTGTGCATGGGCTGCCATGCTGGCACTGCCGTTCACCATCTTGACCAATGCACTGAGCGGAGGACATATGGGTACCTACTTAGGTCTTTTCAATGGTACCATCTGTATTCCACAGATTATTGCGGCAGCTTTGGGCGGCAGTATTCTGTCCTTGTTTACTCCGAAAGGAGTACTGCCCCCCGAAATCAATATGCTTGTATTGGCAGGAGTGATGCTGATAATAGGTGCTTTCTGTGTATATTTAATTAAAGAGACTAAGGGAGAGAAATAGAACCAAGCTCCTACTTCTGCACACAGATGACACAGATAAGGCAGATGAACATGGATTATTAGACAAACTTATCCATGTTCATCTGCCTTATCTGTGTCATCTGTGTGCTATATTATCTTTTTTAATCCCCTCCCTTCCCCTTTCACTATTTTTGTCCTCACTCTTCTCTTTTATTTCCGCATATTGCGTATCTTTACGGCGATAACTACAGAAAACACGTCGCCATGAAAAAATACCTCAAGACCGATGAATGGAACATCATCGAAGACCAATTCCACCCCGACCGTCAACGGATGTCGGAAAGTATATTCAGTCTCGGAAACGGACGTTTCGGGCAACGGGGGTATTTTGAGGAGCCTTACAGCAGTGACAGTTACCGTGGTTCATTTGTGGCCGGCATCACTTTCCTGGACAAAACCCGCGTAGGATGGTGGAAGAACGGATTTCCCCCATATTACACCCGTATACCCAAGGCTGCTGACTGGAGCCGCATCAACCTGCGCCTCATCGATGAGGAACTCGATTTGGCAGGCTGGGATGTCGACAGCTTCAACCGCCGCCTGGATATGAAGGAAGGTATCTCCTACCGGGACATGGAAGTGACGTCTCCTCGCGGAAACCAGCTCCACATCCATGTAGAGCATATCACAAATATGGCAAGACCCAACCTCTGTCTCATCAAGTACAGCGTGTCTTCCATCAACTATACCGGCAGAATCTCACTCGTGCCCATCCTTGACGGGAATATAGTAGACGATGCCGACCTGCCAAACCTGAAAATATGGAACATACTGCGTTCCGGTTCTACCAGCAGCTGTGCCTATCTCTGGACACAGACCCGCCGGGAAGATGCACAAGTGTGCTACGCCATGACTTACCAATTCTTCAAAAACAACAAGGAAACCACTGCCAACCCCATACGGATAGAAAAGGAAAAGCAGACCGGTTTCAGCGTAGGTGCCGACGTAAAACCCGGAGACAACGTGACACTCATCAAATACACCGCCATCGCTTCTTCTCTTTACCACGAACGGAGTGAATTGGTGGAGCACTCCATGACCGAGGCACGCGAAGCCAAGAGCATAGGCTGGAATACGCTGGTAGAAGAGCATCGAAGGGCCTGGCAGGAAATCTGGGACGAAACGGATGTCGTCATCGAAGGGGACCCGGAAGCACAACAAGGTATCCGGTACAACATATTCCAGCTGTATCAGACTTACCGGGGAGATGATCCGCGCCTGAACATCGGCCCCAAAGGATTCACCGGAGAAAAATATGGCGGAAATACTTATTGGAACACGGAACTGTGTTGTGTACCGTTTTTTCTGCTCTCCACTCCCAAAGAGATTGCAAAGAACTTGCTGGCATATCGGTACAACCAGCTTCCCAAAGCCATCGAAAACGCCCGTAAACTGGGTTTCAAGGACGGTGCAGCGTTGTTTCCGCAGGTAACCAACAATGGAGAGGAATGCCACAGTGAGTGGGAAATAACCTTCGAGGAAATCCACCGTAACAATATCATTGTCTATGCCATCGTTCAGCATGCAGCGCTGACGGGCAATATGGACTATATCGCTAAATATGGCCTGGAAGTAATGATTGCCGTCAGCCGTTTCTGGAGACAACGGGTATCCTTCTCCCAACCCAAACAGAAATATGTCATACTGGGGGTTACCGGCCCGGATGAATACGAAAACAATGTGGACAACAACTGGTACACTAACTATTCCTGTATACAGTGCCTCAAGATGACCCTCCGTTTTCTGGAAATGGTGGCACAGCAATATCCAGATGAATATGCCCACATACGCCGCATCACCAATCTCGACCAAGTGAAGGAAAGTGCCCGGTGGAGAGACATCATCGAACACATGTATCTGCCGGAAGACAAGGAACGGGGTATTTTTATCCAAAATGACGGCTATATGGATAAAGTACTGGAAAGTACAGATAACATTCCTGCCGAAGAACGCCCCATCAACCAACATTGGTCATGGGACCGCATTCTGCGCTCTTGCTACATCAAGCAGAGTGACGTGTTGCTCGGACTTTACCTCTATTATTTCTATTTTGACACGGAAACCGTCCGCCGCAATTTCGAGTTCTATGAGCCGATGACCGTACACGAATCCTCCCTTTCTCCCCACATCCATTCCATCCTGGCTGCACGCATCGGCAAAGTGGAAAAAGCTTACCAGCTTTTCCTGCATGCCACACGGCTTGACCTGGACGACTACAACAACGAAGCAGACCAAGGTCTGCACATAACCAGTATGCCCGGCAGCTGGCTGGCCATTGTACGCGGATTTGCAGGTATGCAGGTGCTGAAGGAGACGTTGTGTTTCTCCCCTGTCATACCGCAAAAATGGGACAGCTATTCATTCAAGGTGAATTATCTGAAAAACACACTTCACATACGGGTAGGAAAAGAAATCGAAATCTCGCTTACAGCAGGCAGCAAAGTGGACATACAAGTCTACGGACACCCATATACGCTGGAACGGGGGACGGAATTGAAAATTAATATGCCAATGTGCCAATGACCTGCGGCGTGATAGCGCAGCATAAACATTGCGCAGCCAATTAGCACATTGGCACATTAAATCATCATTTATCCTATAACCGGGAGAACATTTGGTTGTTTTCCCGGTTTTATGTTTTTATATATACCTGAACGAATAACTATATACTTGTTTACCAATGAAAAAGATGTTTCTTTTCGCCCTGGTCATGGCGTTGCTCATCACGTCGTGCGGGCAAAAACAAAAGGGTAGCAATACCCTTATCCGACCGGTGAAGACTGCGCAAGTCAGTTCACAGTCGGTTATCCGCAAAGACTTCTCCGGAATAGTGGAAGCCGTGGAATATGTGAGACTTGCCTTCCGCGTCAGCGGACAAATCATCAGCCTCCCGGTTGTAGAGGGACAGCGGGTAAAAAAGGGGCAACTGATTGCCGCCATCGACCCACGCGACATCTCCCTGCAATATGCAGCCGACAAGGCTGCCTACGAAACAGCTGCCGCACAAGTGGAACGTAACAAACGGCTGCTTGGCCGCCAGGCTATCTCCGTGCAGGAATACGAAATCAGCGTAGCCAACTATCAGAAAGCAAAATCCACTTACGAGTTGTCCGGCAACAATATGCGGGATACGCGGCTGACAGCCCCTTTCGAGGGTTCCATCGAAAAACGGCTGGTAGAGAACTATCAGCGTGTCAATGCAGGAGAAGGGGTTGTACAGCTGGTAAATACACAGAAGCTACGAATCAAGTTCACCGTACCGGATGATTATCTCTATCTGCTCCGTGCCAAAGACGTAAAGTTCAAGGTGGTGTTCGACAGCTACCCCACAGAGGCTTTCGATGCCAGACTGGAAGAGTATCTTGACATCTCCACAGCAGGGACGGGTATTCCGGTGACAATAACAATTGACGACCCGCACTTTGACCGTACACGTTATGACGTAAAACCGGGATTCACATGCAAAATAAAGCTGGCATCGGATGTCGCTCCCTTTCTGGAAGAAAAGCTGATGAATGTACCGTTAAGCGCCGTATTTGGCGACAGTGAAAACCGGAAAACGTATGTATGGGTGGTGGAAGGTAATAAAGTCAGTCGCCGCGAAGTGACCGTTTATTCTCCAACGGGAGAGGCAAACCTGCTTATTTCTAAAGGGTTGGAACCGGGAGAAACCGTTGTGACGGCCGGAGTATACCAGCTGACAGAAGGAGAAGCAATAAAGGTACTAATGTGATTAATCACATTGGCACATTACATTCCCCATTTATCTAAAAAATATTCATTATGAATCTAGCCCAATATTCATTAGACAACACGAAGATAGTCTACTTCTTTCTGGCTGTGCTGCTTATCGGCGGTATACTGTCATTCGGCAGGTTGGGAAAGAAGGAAGACGCACCTTTCGTCATCAAGTCGGCAGTCATCATGACACGCTACCCGGGAGCGGAGCCGGCAGAAGTGGAACGGCTCGTCACCGAACCCATCTCCCGAGAAATACAGTCGATGAGCGGCGTCTACAAGATAAAGTCAGAGTCTATGTACGGACTCTCCAAGATAACCTTCGAACTGCAACCGTCACTCTCTGCCGCATCCATTCCGCAGAAGTGGGACGAACTGCGGCGTAAAGTGCTCAATATACAGCCCCAACTGCCCGCAGGCTCTTCTGTACCGACCGTCTCGGATGATTTTGGAGACGTTTTCGGCATCTATTACGGCCTGGTGGGTGACGACGGTTTCTCTTATGAAGAAATGAGAAACTGGGCGGAACGAATCAAGACACAAGTCATCACGGCAGACGGTGTGATGAAGGTAGCCCTTTTCGGTACACAGACAGAGGTCATCCATATATTCATCTCCGTAAACAAGCTGGCAGGAATGGGTATCGACCCCAAGCAGCTGGCCAGCCTGCTACAATCGCAGAACCAGATTATCAATACGGGTGAAATCAGCGCCGGAGAACAACAGTTACGCATTGTGGCCAACGGTACCTACACGACTGTCGATGATATCCGCAACCAGGTTATCACTACCTCCGGCGGACAAGTCAAGCTGGGTGACATCGCCATCATTGAAAAGGGATACATGGAACCTCCCGGCAATATCATGCACGTCAACGGAAAGCGCGCCATCGGTATCGGCATCTCCACCGACCCGACAAAGGATGTGGTAAAAACCGGTGAACTGGTAGACCGGAGGCTTGCCGAACTCATGCCCCTCATCCCCGTGGGGCTGGAACTGGAAAGTCTGTATCCCGAAAACGTGATTGCCAAAGAAGCCAACAACGGGTTCATCATCAATCTGATAGAATCCATCCTGATTGTGATTGTAATCATCATGCTGGTGATGGGCATGCGTGCAGGAGTACTGATTGGCTCTTCCCTTATATTCTCTATCGGAGGCACACTGCTCATTATGTCGTTTCTTGGCGTAGGTCTGAACCGGACCTCCCTCGCCGGATTCATCATAGCCATGGGAATGCTGGTGGACAATGCCATCGTGGTGACAGATAATGCCCAAATTGCCATTGCCCGCGGCATCGACCGCCGAAAAGCGCTGATAGACGGTGCCACCGGTCCCCAATGGGGATTGCTGGGAGCAACGTTCATTGCCATCTGTTCGTTTCTGCCACTGTATCTGGCTCCCTCTTCCGTAGCCGAAATCGTGAAACCGCTATTCGTAGTGTTGGCCATTTCCCTGGGATTAAGTTGGGTGCTGGCGTTGACACAAACCACTACATTCGGCAACTTCATACTGAAAGCAAAGGCTAAAGATGGTAGCAAGGACCCATACGACAAGCCTTTCTACCATAAATTCGCCTCCATCCTCAGCACACTGATACGCAAGAAGGCGTTGACCCTTGGAAGCATTACAGCACTGTTCATCCTCTCCCTCATCGTCATGGGGCTGATGCCCCAGAACTTCTTCCCTTCTCTGGACAAGCCCTACTTTCGGGCAGATGTATTCTATCCGGACGGGTACAGCATCCGCGAAGTAGAAACCGAAATGAAAAAGGTGGAAGCGCATCTGATGCAGCAGCCGGAAGTGAAACGGGTATCCGTCACATTCGGCAGCACACCGTTGCGTTACTATCTGGCCTCCACTTCCGTCGGTCCCAAACCTAACTTCGCCAATATCCTGGTGGAAGTAACGGACAGCAAATATACCAAGAAGCAGGAAGAGAACCTTGATGCCTACATGAAGGCCAACTATCCCAATGCCATCACCCGTACCATGTTGTTCAAACTCTCTCCTGCTGTAGATGCCGCCATTGAAATCGGGTTCATCGGCAATAACACGGATACGCTGGTCATGTTGACCAACAAGGCTCTGGACATCATGCACCGTGACGGCGAACTTATCAACGTGCGCAACTCCTGGGGCAATAAGATACCGGTATGGCATCCCGTTTACAGTCAGGAGCGTGCACAACCGTTGGGTATCTCCCGTCAAAGCATGGCACAGAGTATCCAGATCGGTACGAACGGCATGACACTTGGGGAATACAGGGAAGGAGACCAGGTACTTCCCGTTCTGTTGAAGGATAAAACTATCGACTCTTTCCGCATCAACGACTTGCGTACACTCCCCGTATTCGGCACTGCACGCGAAACAACCACTCTGGAACAAGTCGTCAGCCGGTTCGACTTCCAGTACAAGTTCTCCAATGTGAAAGACTACAACCGGCAGATGGTGATGATGGCGCAGGCCGACCCACGCCGCGGTGTGAATGCCATTGCCGCCTTCAACCGTATATGGAAGCAAGTGCAAGAAGAGATTGATGTGCCCGAAGGTTACACCATGAAATACTTCGGAGAGCAGGAAAGCCAGGCAGAAAGCAATGCCGCACTGGCAGCTAACCTGCCGCTGACATTCTTCCTTATGTTCGTCACCTTGCTGTTTCTGTTCCGCAGCTACCGGAAGCCGATTGTTATCCTGCTGATGCTGCCGCTTATCTTTATAGGTATTGTACTGGGACTGGTGGTATTGGGGAAATCATTCGACTTCTTCTCCATCCTCGGCTTGCTGGGGCTGATTGGAATGAATATCAAGAATGCCATCGTGCTGGTGGACCAGATTGATACGGAAACCGCTGCCGGAAAAGCACCGCGTGAAGCCGTTATCAGTGCAACGACCACCCGTATTGTCCCGGTGGCCATGGCATCGGGTACCACTATCCTGGGAATGTTGCCGTTATTGTTCGACGCCATGTTCGGCGGCATGGCGGCAACCATCATGGGTGGTTTGCTGGTAGCCTCGGCATTGACACTATTCGTGCTGCCGGTGGCTTATTGCGCCATTCATAAAATCAAGTGAGAGAACATTCAACAATTTACAGTTTACCAATTGAATGATGAAAACAAATATACTTATTCTATCATTACTGTGCTCAGGACTGAATGCCGGGGCACAACAAGCATATCTGAGCCGCGAAGAATACCGCGACAAGGTAGAAGCATACAGCCAGATTCTGAAACAACAGCATCTGAAAACATTCGCCAGTACCGAGGCACGCAAGATTGCCTCCACCGGTTTCCTGCCCCAGATTGACATCACTGCCGAGGGTACCGCCAATCTCAATCATCTGGACCAATGGAACAGTCCGAAAGGAGACTACCACCCTTATACCTATCAGGCACTTGCCACCTTGACGCAGCCGCTTTATACCGGAGGTTCCCTAATAGCCCAAAAGAAAGTGGCGCAAGCCGAAGAGGCACTGGACCAACTTACCACAGAGCTGACCCTCGACCAGATACACTATCAAAGTGACGCCGTCTATTGGAATGCCTCTGCCGCCCGTGCCGGTCTGAAAGCCGCGGCTACCTTTCAGGATATTGTACAACAGCAGTACGACATCATCCAAGACCGCTTTGATGACGGTGCCATCAGCCGCACAGACTTGCTGATGATTTCCACCCGGCGTAAGGAGGCCGAATTGCAGTACATCAAGGCACGCCAAAACCATACCCTTGCCCTGCAAAAACTGAATATCCTTATGGGCTCGGAACCGGACGCTCCCATAGACAGCATAGCCGAAATAGATATACCGACTGCCTCCATCATACCTCTGGGCCTGGATGATGTGCTGCTTCGCCGGGCAGAATATGCCAGTACCTCCGTGAACATCGCCCGCAGTGAAGCGCAACGGCATGCCGCCCTCAGCCGCTACAACCCACAAGTCAACATGTTCCTCGCTACCGGTTGGGATACGGGAATCACCTATATGGGGCAGGATGTACCTCATACTCCCGTCGTAGGAGTCAATGTCAGCATCCCCATCTTCCGTTGGGGAGCCCGCTTCAAGACAAACCGCCAACAGAAAGCCTATATCGGCATACAGAAGCTGCAACAAAGCTATGTAACGGACAATATTCTGGAGGAACTCTCCGCAGCCACCACAAAACTGACGGAAACTGAACAGCAAGTCAAGACGGCCCGGGAGAATATGATACTCGCCGAAGAGAATCTGGGCCTTGTCACCTTCTCTTATAATGAAGGAAAAGCCAGCATGGCAGATGTGTTGTCCGCACAACTCTCGTGGACGCAGGCACACACCAACCTAATTGATGCGTATCTGGCAGAGAAGATGGCGGTGGCTGAATATTGGAAGGTGGTTAGTGAATGAAATGCCCCTCAAAGAAAAACATACAAAAAACTCCGGCATAGCTTTACAAAGCCATACCGGAGTTTCTTTATATTTTTCCTACTGACCGTTTATCCCAGGAATGAAATCAGCACACCCGCCGCAACAGCCGAACCGATTACACCGGAGATATTACTGGACATACAGTAATTCAGCACATGGTTTTTCGGGTCATACTTCGTTGCTATTTCATTGCAGACACGGCTTGCCATGGGTACGGCACTCAGGCCGGTAGCACCAATCAGCGGATTGATCTTCTTCTTGCTGAATAGGTTGAACAGCTTCACAAAGAAAATACCTCCCGTAATGGACAATGCAAATGCCAGGAAACCACCAATCACAATACCGATAGTCGTCCAATTCAGGAATGCCTCACTGGTCATCGTGGCGCCAACGCTCAATCCTAAGAAGATGGTAGCTGCATTCATGATACTATTAGCAGCAGCATCAAACAAGCGGCTTGTATCCGAACCGATTTCCTTAATCAAGTTACCGAACATCAACATACCAATCAAAGGTACTGCTGTGGGCACAAATAAAGCAACAATCGTAGTCACTGCAATCGGGAAGATAATCTTCAATACACGCAGATTCTTAATCTCGGTTTTCGAAGGATACAGCTTCTCCTGCTCCTTCATGTTAATCATCAATTCCCTCTTGGTACAGAACAGCTTCACCACCATCGGAATGATGACCGGTACCAGCGCCATATAAGAATAAGCAGCAATGGCAATCGGTCCCAACAGATGGGGAGCCAGCTTGATGGTAGTAAAGATAGCCGTA
The DNA here is from genome assembly GCF_003436255.1 of Bacteroides sp. D20. Lineage (NCBI taxonomy): Bacteria > Pseudomonadati > Bacteroidota > Bacteroidia > Bacteroidales > Bacteroidaceae > Bacteroides > Bacteroides sp. D20. The sequence continues at coordinate 161,046 of NZ_QSOO01000007.1, forward strand.
GGACCATCGGCACCACCGATAATGCCCAACGCACCTGCTTCCTGCGGAGTGAACCCTATCATCACAGCACAAAGCAGTACGGTGAAAATACCTAACTGCGCAGCCGCACCGAATATGGAGAGACGCAAGTTACGGAGCATCGGACCGAAGTCTGTCAGCGCACCCACACCCATAAAGATAACAGGCGGCAGAAAGCCGGTCTTAATCAGCATATAATAAATGAAGTTCATCAGTCCGAGGTCGTGCGCAATCTCGTGCAACGGCATCTCCCAAATATTCTTCATCACCCCGCCTACCATGACCATTCCGTTTTCATCTGCCTGAATCACCCCCATCTCGCCGCCGGGAAAGTTGGCAATGAGCACACCGAAAGCGATGGGTACCAACAACAATGGTTCATAGTGTTTCTTGATACCTAAATAAAGCAGGATGAAAGCGATGGCATACATCACGAGGAACGACGGATCAGCAATGATGTTGCTGAAGGCCGTCATATCATAGAGTTTTGCAAATATATCTTCCATTATCCTATCTTCATTAATACATCATCTTCAGAAACAGAGTCACCCGGATTGACACAGATGGCAACAACCGTTCCATCAAAGTCTGCGCGGATGGCATTGTATGTCTTCATAGCTTCGATATAGCAGAGGAGGTCGCCACTCTTCACCTTGTCACCCACTTTCAACGGGGTTTCCTGCGCATTCTTTGTCAGGAAGAACTTGCCTTCGAGCGGAGCCGGAACGTCCTGACCTTCGCCTACGGGGGGAGCTGTCACCTTTTCGGTGGCCGAAGCGGGCAGGTCGATGTCACCGTATGCCACCGTCACGCGGTAAGCCTGACCGTCCACCTGCACAGTGAGCGTCTTGGGTTTGGCATCGTCCAGCGGAGACTTGTCACGTTCGGCACGGCGTTTCTCCACATCCTCCAGGAAGTCCTGCTTGGCCTTGCCACTCTTGTAAGCCTCGTATTGAGCCGGGTGCATGGCGTATTCGAAGAGCTCTTCGTCGTCCTCGCCCAGTTCCCACTTGTTCTCCTTCATCAGCTTGCGGTACTTGTCCAGAGCATCGGGATAGTTGTCCTGCGGATTGCCGGTGAAGAACTTGCGTCCTTCGCGTTCGGCCTTCTCTATGATTTCGGGAGCCAGCTGACCCGGCAGCTTACCTGCCTTGCCCAACAGCATATCCCAAATGTCATCGGCAATCATACCCCAGCGTTCCTTGCCTTTCTCCATAGCAATGACGTTCATCATGGAAAGGTTCTTGACGTACTGGCTGAACGGAGTCACCAACGGGGGATAACCCACGCGCGGCCAAACATATGCCACTTCGTTGAACAACTTGATGAGCAGTTCATCCTGCTTCATGAAGGGCAGGTTGCGTTTTGCCTTGTATTTGTTGATGGACTCCAGATTGGATTCCAAGTCTGCCATCAGACTGCCCATCATGCCACCCGGCAGTCCGGGACCAATCAGCAGGGAGTTCATCAGGCGGTTGCGCGGGCTGATGTACAAGCCAAGGAAGTCGTCCATAAACTCCTGGATGAGTGCGCGTACCTTCATATATGCCTCCATATTGACTTCGGGCACCTGGAAGCCTGCATCCTTCAGCATGGCCTGCACACTGAGCAAGTCGGCATGTCCCGTACCCCAGGAAAGCGGCTCCATGCCTACGTCGATATAGTCGCAACCCGCTTCGCACACTTCAAGAATACTTGCCATATTGAAACCGGGACCCGCATGACTATGATACTGGATAGGAATATCGGGATGCGCCGCCTTGATATTGGCCACAATCTTGCCCAAAGAAACCGGACGTCCGATACCTGCCATATCCTTGATGCAGATTTCGTCGGCACCTGCCTTGATAAGCTTCAGTGCCATCTCCGTGTAGTATTCTACGGTATGGATGGGTGAATGGGTGATGCAGAGCGAGCATTGGGAAATCATTCCGGCATCGTGTGCATAGCCAATAGAAGGAATGATATTGCGGGTATCGTTCAGACCGCAGAAAGTACGCGTGATGTCCGTACCTTGCGCTTTCTTCACCTTATAGAACAGCTTGCGCACATCGGCGGGCACGGGACTCATGCGGAGGCCATTCAGGGCACGGTCCAACATGTGGGTCTGGATACCGGCTTCATGGAACGGCTTCGTCCACTCGCGCACGGCTTTATTCGGATTCTCCCCAAACAGCAGATTTACTTGTTCAAAACCTCCACCATTGGTTTCCACGCGCGCAAAACAACCCATCTCAATGATGGCGGGAGCTACTTTCACCAGTTGGTCAACACGGGGTACATATTTTCCGGCACTCTGCCACATGTCCCTGAATACCAAACTGAACTTAATTTCCTTTTTCATACTAAATTATTCGGTGTGTTTTTATATAAGATTATTATTTCAGATTTTTTCTACCTTAGCAACTTTACCCTTACCTTGTGTCACTACTGTTACGGCTGCACTGATAGCTGCCAGAATATTACCGGGGACAGGTGCGGGACCATTTGCCGCAGCTTTAGCCGGTGTCACCTCTTCGGGCGCATATTTATTCACCAATGCAATAAGAGATTTTCCTAAGTTAATAACAATCAGCAGGATAGCGAAGACTGTTGCCATACCTACCACCATCAGCAAAAGTGCTGTATTCAAGTTTTCCATATTATAAATTATTAGTTATTCAGCCGAATTTACGAAAAATCGCTCGAAATTAGCGATAATCCATTAAAGAAAGGCAGAGAAGAATGATAAAAGATGCTAAAAAGTAAAGCTTCCCGCACAACCAATGAGGCGGTACAGGAAACTTTTAGCATAAAACGGTGTCAGTCATCAATTGCTTTCAAGGAAGGAGAATCAGCCCAACGGATTCTCACCCTGGTCGCCGTCGTTGCCGCCGGGGGTTCCACCGGTATTGTCGCCGGGAGTAGTACCGGTGGAGGTAGAAGTCTTACCCCACTCTTTCCAAACAATCTTTGTATTCACCATGCTGCGGGTAGTCACCTGATTGCCACTATTACGCTCCACTTCGGGCAGGAAACGGACACGTACTCCGTTTATCAGCGAAGCGCTTACCTCCTCAGCCGTCGGCACCCCTCTTTTGGTAGAGGTAGCAGTATAGTAGAAAGTGCCTATACCGTCTATCTTCACAGTACGTCCCTGCCCCATGAAATTGCTCAATACACGCCCCAAGTTCTCCATCACCGCATACGTGTCACCACGGGTCACGGTAGAAATGAAAGACAGTTCATCTGCCACTTCACGGGTAGTAACCGCCTTGCCCCAGGTTACTGATTGAGGATACCACAAATCGTTTACTTTTTTTTGAACTCTTTTAAAAAATGCCATAATCGTAATGTTTTAAATGATTAATAATAGGTATATTCTGTTTCTCTTGTCTCACCCGAGAAGCAGAAGTTTTCATCGTGAGGCCTCAACGATTCAGCCGTCTGCTTTTCTCAAATTCGATGTTGCAAAGTTAGGGTGGGAAACAAGGGAAAACAAGAAAATGGCATCTACAACCGATTTTCACAAATCACTCAAAAACAAAGGATTACAAAAACCATATCTCTACAAGAAGAAGGGGGGAAATAAAGCTTAAATAAGAGGAATAAGGTGATAATCTCTACAAGCGACACACGCAAACCCCTGATAATGAAGCCACCTGTATCTTCCTATCTCTACAAGGTAATTGTTATAAGTTATTCTTTGCAATATGACATCATTTATGAGTTTATGCCAGTGAAAAGAAAGAATAAACACATAGAGAGAATGTGCCTCTCTACGTGTTTGGCTGATTTTACTTTGTTACCGCATTATACAAATCCTGATAGGTTTTCACCACACTATACACCAAAGTTCTATCGGCAGGTTTCGAGCAGGCTGTCAGCCCCAGAAGGAGAATCAGCAGGAGAAAAAGGAAGGTATGTTTCATCTTGAAATTTTGTGTTTATAATAAGTAAGGTGTAAAATCGGTAAGGAACGAGCTTACTTCAACAGTTTTCATAATCAATGCATATTAATCGTTGCAGAAACAAAGGTAACACTTTCTTCCCACAATAAATAAAGAGGTACAAAGTTTTTCATTACTTTGTACCTCCTCTTTTTCTTCGACTTGCATCATTTATAGCCGTGAGTCAGCAAAAATCGTATAGCTTAGAACTCGCTCGTAAAGTGGAACTTGATATGCTTGAAGTCCATCTGCGCCATCTGCAACACATATCCGCTGTCCGCCAGGAACACATCCCTACCCTCGCGGTCTTTCGCCATGTACTGGTATTTGCGCTTCTTGAAGGCTTCCAGTTCAGCCGCATCATCGCTCTCAATCCAGCAGGCTTTATACAGACTGAGCGGCTCCCAACGGCACTTCGCACTGTATTCGTTCTCCAGACGATACTGGATGACCTCGAACTGCAACTGCCCCACCGTACCGATAATCTTACGCCCGTTGAACTGGTTGACGAACAACTGCGCCACACCTTCGTCCATCAACTGGTCGATACCCTTGGCAAGCTGTTTCTGCTTCATCGGGTCGGCATTCTCAATGTACTTGAACATCTCCGGAGAGAAACTCGGAAGCCCCTTGAAGTGAAGCGCCTCGCCTTCGGTCAGCGTATCGCCAATCTTAAACGTACCGTTATCCGGCAGGCCGATAATATCTCCCGCCCAAGCCTCATCGACAGTTGTCTTGCGCTGCGCCATGAACTGCGTAGGCGACGAGAAACGCATCGTCTTGCCATGACGTACATGCAAGTACGGGGCATTGCGTACAAACTTCCCGGAGCAGATTTTGCAGAAAGCGATACATGAACGGTGATTCGGGTCGATATTGGCGGTTATCTTGAAGATGAATCCGGTAAATTTAGGTTCTTCCGGCTCCACCTCACGTTCTTCCGCCTTCACGGAACGGGGACTGGGAGCAATCTCCACAAAGCAATCCAGCAGTTCCTGCACACCGAAATTATTCAGTGCCGAACCGAAGAACACAGGAGCCAGCTCACCCTTCAGATATTCCTCCTTATCGAATTCGGGATAAACACCGTCTATCAGTTCCAGTTCGCCACGCAGCTTATCGGCCAGCTGGGCACCAATCCGGTTGTCCAATTCCTCGGTATGGATGTCCACTTCCACCTTCTCCGTCACTACCTGCTTGCTGGGCTGGTAGAGGTTGAGGTTATGCTCGTAGATATTGTAGACACCCTTGAAACGGACACCGCTCTCGATAGGCCACGTCAAGGGACGCACGTGGATGTGCAGTTCCTCCTCCAGTTCGTCCAGCAGGTCGAACGGGTCTTTGGCTTCACGGTCCATCTTGTTGATGAAGATAATCACCGGCGTATTACGCATACGGCAGACCTCCATCAGCTTGCGTGTCTGCGTTTCCACACCTTTCGCACCGTCCACCACGATGATAACGCTATCCACAGCCGTCAGCGTGCGGTAGGTATCTTCGGCAAAGTCCTGGTGACCCGGAGTATCGAGGATGTTGACCTTGTAGTCATGGTAGTCGAACTCCATTACAGAAGTGGTAACGGAAATACCACGCTGTTTTTCAATATCCATCCAGTCCGACGTTGCCGTCTTCTTTATCTTATTGCTCTTTACGGCACCCGCCACCTGGATTTGTCCACCAAAAAGCAACAGCTTCTCGGTCAATGATGTCTTACCGGCATCCGGATGCGCGATAATCGCAAACGTTCTCCGTCTCTCTATTTCGTTGTTATTGGCCATATATCAATTAGTCAGTAATAATCACTCTTCCAAATTCTTCATGCAGACGGCAAGGCTCGCCTCCCAATGGGGTATATCGATGCCGAATGTCTTCTTTATCTTTGTCTTGTCCAACACGGAATAATGCGGACGCGGCGCCTTGGCAGGAAACTCATCCGTATGCAGCGGGCTTACCTTGCAGGTCTTTATGCCGGCCAGGCGATGGATAGCCAACGTGAAATCATACCACGAGCACACACCCTCGTTGCTGAAATGATAGATACCGGGAACAATCCCCCGGTTGACAGCCGCAAAAATGGCACGTGCCAAATCATTGGCATATGTCGGTGTGCCTATCTGGTCGAAGACAACCCCCAGCGTCTCTCGCTCACGTCCCAGACGAAGCATCGTCTTCACAAAATTATTCCCGTAAATGGAATAGAGCCATGCTGTACGGATAATCATGGCACGGCTGCAATGCTTCATCACCGCCTGCTCACCTGCCAGTTTGGTAAAACCATATACTGAATTGGGACAAGTAGCCGCCTCTTCCGTATAGGGGGTGTGTCCGGTTCCGTCGAAGACATAGTCGGTGGACACTTGTATCAATGCAGCACCGCAAGCTTCGGCAGCAGCAGCCAGATAGCCCGGCGCGACATGATTCAGCTTGTCGCAAAATTCCTGATTGTCCTCCGCCTTGTCCACCGCCGTATAAGCAGCGCAATTCACGATTACATCTATCCGGTTGTCCTTCACAAAACCGTGCACAGCTTGTTCGTCGCAAATGTCCAATTCCTGCACGTCAGTGAAAAAATAAGCATGTTGTCCGTTTTCTTTCGACAACACTCGCATTTCATTGCCAAGTTGACCGTTGGCACCGGTTATCAGAATATTCATTTAATAAAGTTACACTTATATATAGAATGTTACGATGAACAATATTTTCCTTCATAATTATCAATCATCCACTATCAATTATCCATCAACTCCAGTTCTCCCCGCTTCTCCTTGTCATAATAGTTGGCAAGCAACGAGATGAAACCACTGATGGCCTCCATAGCCTTTGCCGTGCCCTGACTGATTTCCTTCTTCTGCAAGCGTAACAGCAGCACTCCATAAAGCGCCTCGAAACAAGTGTCTACCTCAGACTCCTCTTTCCGGCCGTTCTTCTGACGCAGTTCCACGATAAAAGGCAGTGCCTTGAAATAAGCCGCATTATAGAACGGATATTTCGTAGAAGCCAGCAATTCGCCATGCAGCTCCGTCAGATTCAGAATGACATTACGGTTGATTTGCAGATGCCCTTTTTCCGTTACGCCTTCCGCACGCATCATACCTGCCAGGTTTCCATACCATTCTTCCAGCGCAGGCCGTTCCTCCTCCGGATAGCGCAAGATGATGTTCTGGCGTATCCGGTCTATGTCACAGCCGTTGGCACGGAGCAAGTCCTCCACCTGCCACATATATATAAGGTATTCGGCTATATTCTTCTCTTTCAGTTGTTGCGCAATCTTCACGATAAAATGTATGAATTATGATTTTTCACCTTCCCACTTTCACCTTTCCACTCAATACAGTGATTCACCCATCAGCGTAAACACCAGTCCCAGCACAGACACCACAATGACAATGCTCCCGATAATACGGTTCAGTATCCAGATACCTCGCAGGTTGAATTGTGTACGGACCTTATTGACAAAAAAGGTTATGCCAAACCACCAAGCCAAAGCACCCAATGCGATGGCCAGGTATCCGGTAACGGCCTCGAACACCAGCACACCCTCACTTACAAAAGCAAAGCGAGCAAAAAGACCTACAAAAAGGAAAATAATCAGTGGATTGGAAAGTGTGACGGCAAATGCCGTTATGAAGTTATGGAAATAGGAACCCTTATTGGTGGATACCGGCCGGATGGACTGTACCGGATTGCTGCGGAACGTATAAATGCCAAATGCCAACAGAAGAATGCTTCCGAAAAGCTGCAGGTAAAAGATGTTCTTGTTGACATAATCAAAAACGAAACTCATCCCGTAGCCCGTCAGCAAGGCATATGCAATATCGCTTAGCGAAGCTCCTATCCCCGTTACGAAACCATACCACCGTCCTTTATTCAAAGTACGCTGAATACACAATACTCCTACAGGACCCAATGGCGCGGACACAATGACGCCGATAATGAACCCCTTCCACAATATGTCAAATATGGTCTCTATCTGAATCATGGCTGCAAATATCGGACTTTTTTATGAGACGAACGAATAGTGTTAACGTTTTTTCGACGGAAAAGGATTTTAAGAAGTAAAGATTATCCATTTTGCATATTATTCCGTATATTTACCCCCGAACTTAACAATCCCCCCAAAATGAAACGATTTAAAAGACCTTTAGCACTCGTTTCCATGACCGTCTTGCTACTGACGGCATGCGAAACTCCCGTGGAACTCGATGTGATTCCATATCCGCAGTACACCCAAACCACGTCAAAAACAATCAAACTGCCATCCACGGTAACTTTTTCAACCAATCTGACAGAACCAGACATGGATGACCTGCTGGCCTATCTGCCGGACTTTGCCATCCCCATGAAGCTTGTCGACAAGAACCCTTTTGTAACGATAGAAGTAACGGACGCAACGGATAATCCAATCGCTGCCGAAGGCTACAACCTGACTGTCAGCAAACAAGGCGTAAATATCCAGGCTTCCTCCGCAGCAGGTGCTTTCTATGGCCTGCAAACCCTGGCACAACTAGCCCGTAACGGAAAGGAACTGCCAGTCACGACCATCAAGGACGAACCCAGATTTCCCTATCGTGGGCTGCATCTGGATGTTTCAAGGCACTTTTTCAACACGGATTATGTCAAAAAGCAAATAGACCTGATAGCCACCTACAAAATCAACCGCCTGCATTGGCATCTGACCGACGGTGCCGGATGGCGGCTGGAGATTCCGGGCTACCCTCGCCTGACGGAATTCGCAGCCTGGAGAAAAGCCGCCAATCTGCAGGATTGGGGGAAATACGACCACCGCTTCTGCGAGAAGAATGAAGAAGGAGCCTATGGAGGCTACTATACGGAAGCAGATGTACGCGAAGTTTTAGAATACGCCCGCTTGAGGCATGTCACCGTTATCCCCGAAATAGAAATGCCGGGACACTCAGGAGAAGTGCTGGCTGCCTATCCGCAATTGTCCTGCACCGGCAAGCCTTATACATCCGGCGAAGTCTGTATCGGTAACGAAGAGACCTTCAAGTTCTTCGAAGACGTGCTGGATGAAGTGATACGGCTGTTTCCTTCCCGGTATATCCATATTGGAGGCGATGAAGCCAGCAGACGCCACTGGAAGACATGCCCCAAATGCCAGAAGCGCATGAAGGAAGAAGGACTCAAAGATGAAAGTGAGCTGCAAAGCTATATGATAGCCCGCATAGAGAAGTACCTCAACGACAAAGGGCGTGAAATCATCGGCTGGGATGAGATACTGGATGGAGGTCTGGCCCCCAATGCAACTGTCATGTCGTGGCGAGGTACGGAGGGTGGCATTGCCGCCGCCCGCATGGGGCATTATGCCATCATGACACCGGAGAGCCACTGCTATCTGGACCACTACCAGGATGACCCTGAGACACAGCCGCTGGCGTTTGGCGCCTGCATCCCCATCGGACAGACCTACTCCTACGACCCGGCTCCCGATTCATTGGGAAGTGATATCTGCAAATACATATTAGGCGTGCAAGGCAATGTATGGGCTGAATATCTGCCCACTTACGAACATGCCGAATATATGATATACCCACGCATCATCGCTCTGGCAGAAGTAGGCTGGACTCCCATGGAGAACAAGCATCCGGAGAGTTTCAAGAGACGTATCAACAACGAAATACGATACATCCGGACGAAAGGGTACAACCCGTTCACCTTGTCGGAACAAGTGCAGACCAGCCAGACCGTTGACTATGCCAAGAAAAAAATCATGCTGTCCCTCACCTCCGAAAAACATCCGATTGACATCCGCTACACAACGGACGGCTCCGAACCGACTGTATCTTCCAAGTTATACAAGAAACCGTTTGCCGTAAAAGACTCCATATTGCTGACCGCACGCCTTTTCGACGGAGAAAAGCCTATCGGAAAAAGCCTTCACCTGCGTACCGACTACCATAAGGGCATAGGCAAAAAGATAATCTATGCACCGGGCGGCGGATACTATCAGCATAAAGAAGTATACAAAGGCGGCGGTGACGCCGGTCTCCTCGACGGACTTCGCGGCGGCAAAAGCTACATGGACGGACGATGGCAGGGCTTCTGCCCCAATGATTTGGATGCCATTATCGACCTGGGCGAAGTGACCGCCATACATCGGGTCATGGCCAACTTCATGCAAATCCGTACCCCACAAGTATTTCTCCCTGCCAAAGTGGAAGTATGGGCATCTGTTGACGGCAAGAACTTCACCCTGCTGGGCAGTGATATCTGCAGCGAGGAAGAGGCCGGAAAGGACGTGATATTCCGTGATTTCGGCTGGATTGGCACCCCCACTGAGGCACGATATGTACGCTTCCATGCCATACAAGGGAAGAAGCAATTCTTATTTACGGATGAAATCGTCATACAATAACACACATCCGGTTTTTATGAAACAGAACAAAAAACGCATACGAGTAAAATTGCATGCGTTTTTTGTTTTCCTTTTTTTCTCCTCCCCACCGATTTTACGTATCTTTGCCCCCAAGAAGAAAAGATGAAGATACTCAAAGAAGTAACTTCAATCGTAAAATCGTAAATCGTAAAATCGTAAATATAACTATGATTCTTTTTTTCAGAACCCCATCCAAGAGCGTGATTGCCGTAGAATGTAATCATGAACTCCCCCAGGCAGACAGCGACAAACTCTGCTGGCTTTTTGGAGAAGCCACCCCCGAAAGTGAAGACAACCTGAAAGGACATTTCGTCGGCCCGCGCCGTGAGATGATTACTCCTTGGAGTACAAACGCCGTAGAAATCACCCAGAATATGGGGCTGGACGGCATCATACGCATCGAAGAGTACTTCCCCGTAAAAGATGAGAACGCAGACCACGACCCGATGCTGCAACGTATGTACAAGGGGCTGGACCAGAATGTATTTACAACCAACCGGCAGCCGGAACCGATTGTACACATCGAAGACCTGGAGGCATACAATGAAAAGGAAGGTCTGGCACTTTCCAAAGAGGAAATGGATTACCTCAAGAAGGTAGAGAGAGACCTCGGGCGCCCTCTGACAGACTCCGAAGTATTCGGCTTCGCGCAAATCAACTCCGAGCACTGCCGTCACAAAATCTTCGGCGGAACATTCATCATCGATGGAGTGGAACAGGAATCTTCACTCTTCCAAATGATAAAGAAGACCACACAAGAGAATCCCAACAAGATTATCTCTGCCTACAAAGACAATGTGGCCTTTGCCGAAGGTCCGGTTATCGAACAGTTTGCTCCGGCAGACCACTCCAAGCCCGACTATTTCCAAGTAAAAGACATCAAGAGTGTCATCTCCCTGAAAGCGGAAACACATAACTTTCCCACAACAGTAGAACCGTTCAACGGTGCGTCTACCGGTACGGGCGGTGAGATTCGCGACCGTATGGGCGGCGGTAAGGGCTCTTGGCCGATTGCCGGAACAGCCGTTTACATGACCTCCTACCCCCGTACGGAAGAAGGACGTCCCTGGGAAGAGATTCTGCCGGTACGCAAATGGCTGTATCAGACTCCCGAACAAATACTAATCAAAGCCTCCAATGGTGCCAGTGATTTCGGGAACAAATTCGGCCAACCGCTAATCTGCGGTTCCGTGCTCACTTTCGAACATAAGGAAAAAGATGAAGTCTATGGTTACGACAAAGTGATTATGCTTGCCGGAGGCGTAGGCTACGGTACCCAGCGTGACTGTTTGAAAGGTACACCGGAAGCCGGCAACAAAGTGGTTGTCATCGGTGGAGACAATTATCGCATCGGTTTGGGCGGCGGCTCCGTATCTTCCGTAGATACCGGACGCTACAGCAGTGGCATCGAGCTGAATGCTGTACAACGCGCCAACGCCGAAATGCAGAAACGCGCCTACAACGTGGTACGCGCACTTTGTGAGGAAGAGACCAATCCGGTGGTTTCCATCCACGACCACGGCTCTGCCGGACATGTAAACTGTCTGTCCGAATTGGTAGAGGAATGCGGCGGTTTAATTGACATGAGCAAGTTGCCCATCGGTGACACGACTCTGTCTGCCAAGGAAATCATTGCCAACGAAAGCCAGGAACGCATGGGCTTGCTGATTCAGGAAGAGGCCATCGAACATGTACGCAAGGTAGCCGAACGTGAGCGTGCCCCGATGTACGTAGTCGGTGAAACGACCGGCGACCATCGCTTTGCCTTCCAGCAAGCTGACGGTGTACGTCCGTTCGACCTCGCCGTAGAACAGATGTTCGGCTCTTCCCCCAAGACCTATATGGTGGACAAGACCGTGGAACGTCACTACGAAATGCCCCAATACGAAGTTTCCCAACTACACGAATACCTCACCAATGTGCTCCAACTGGAAGCTGTGGCTTGTAAAGACTGGTTAACAAACAAGGTGGACCGTTCTGTAACAGGCAAAATTGCTCGCCAACAGTGCCAGGGTGAATTGCAGTTGCCTCTGAGCGATTGTGGTGTGGTAGCTTTGGACTATCGCGGCGAAAAGGGTATCGCAACCTCTCTGGGCCATGCTCCCCAGGCGGCACTTGCCGACCCTGCAGCCGGCTCCGTTCTTTCCGTCAGCGAAGCATTGACCAACTTGGTTTGGGCACCGCTTGCCGAAGGTCTGGACAGCGTTTCCCTTTCTGCCAACTGGATGTGGCCTTGCCGTTCGCAAGAAGGTGAAGATGCCCGTCTGTACACGGCAGTAAAGGCCTTGAGTGACTTCTGCTGTTCCCTGCAAATCAATGTACCGACCGGTAAAGACTCTCTTTCCATGACACAGAAATACCCCGACGGCAGCAAAGTAATTTCTCCGGGCACGGTAATTGTTTCTGCCGGTGGAGAAGTTTCCGACGTCAAGAAAGTCGTATCTCCGGTGCTGGTTAACAATGAAAAGACTACCATTTATCATATAGACTTCAGTTTCGACAACCTGAAACTCGGCGGTTCCGCCTTTGCTCAGACCCTGGGCAAGGTAGGTGACGAAGTTCCCAGCGTGCAGGATGCCGAATACTTCCGCGATGCTTTCCTTGCCGTGCAGGAACTGGTCAACAAGGGACTGATTCTTGCCGGACATGATATTTCCGCCGGTGGTCTTATCACTACACTGCTTGAAATGTGCTTTGCCAATGTGGAAGGCGGTATGGAAATCAACCTGGATAAAATCAAGGAGCAAGACCTTATCAAGATTCTGTTTGCAGAGAACCCGGGTATCGTTATCCAGGTGAGCGACAAGCACAAGGAAGCTGTAAAGCAAATACTGGAAGATGCAGGCGTAGGTTACGTGAAGCTCGGCAAACCGACAGACGAACGCCATATTCTTGTATCAAAAGGCGATGCTACTTATCAGTTTGGCATCGACTATATGCGTGATGTATGGTACTCTACTTCTTATCTCCTTGACCGTAAGCAGTCCATGAACGGCTCTGCCAAGAAGCGTTTCGAAAACTACAAGATGCAACCGGTGGAATTCGCCTTCATGCCGGACTTCAAAGGCAAGTTCTCACAATACGGCATCGACCCGGACCGCCGCACACCTTCCGGTATCCGCGCCGCCATCATCCGTGAAAAAGGAACCAACGGCGAACGCGAAATGGCCTACTCACTCTATCTGGCAGGCTTCGATGTGAAGGATGTTACCATGACCGACCTTATCAGCGGCCGCGAGACGCTGGAAGATGTAAACATGATTGTTTACTGCGGTGGTTTCTCCAACTCCGACGTTCTTGGTTCTGCTAAGGGTTGGGCAGGTGCTTTCCTCTTCAATCCGAAAGCAAAAGAAGCGCTCGACAAATATTATGCACGCGAGGATACGCTTTCACTGGGTGTCTGCAACGGCTGCCAGCTCATGATGGAACTTAATCTTATCAATCCCGAGCACAAGAAAAACGGCAAGATGCTTCATAACGACTCACACAAGTTTGAATCCAGATTCCTCGGTGTTACTGTCCCCACCAACCGCAGCGTAATGCTCGGCTCACTGAGTGGAAGCAAACTGGGTATCTGGGTAGCTCACGGTGAAGGAAAATTCTCCTTGCCATACGACGAGGACAAATACAACGTCGTGCTGAAATACTCATACGACGAATACCCTTCCAACCCCAACGGCTCAGATTATTCCATAGCCGGATTGGCAAGTGCCGACGGACGTCATCTGGCCATGATGCCCCACTTGGAACGTGCCATCTTCCCCTGGCAGAACGGTTGCTACCCCGCAGACCGCGTAAACAGCGACCAAATCACTCCTTGGGTAGAAGCATTTGTCAATGCACGCAAGTGGGTGGAAGCCAATAAAAAATGAACTGAACTTCCTTTTTTATAGAAATGTAACAAGCGCGGGTTATGAATAATCCCGCGCTTGTTACATTTCTATTCTTCGCTTTCTTTTTTTGCTTTTCTCAAACAAAAGCATTATTTTTGTGTTTATTTTCAACTCTCCCTCAGTACAACATTCAAAAAAACCGCTCGACAATTATGAAAAAGTACTTCTTTTTCTGCATACTACTATTATTGCCAATTATAGGCATTGCACAAACATACAAATACATCGGTGTGGAAGACGGTTTGAGCAACAGACGGGTATATGCTATTCAAAAGGGACCCAAAGGTTACATGTGGTTTCTTACCCACGACGGCATCGACCGATACAACGGAAAAGAATTCAAGCCGTACAAACTGATGGATGGAGATGAGGAAGTGAATTCCATGATGAACCTGAACTGGCTCTATGTGGATTCCAAAGGAACCATATGGGAAATTGGCAAGAAAGGACGCGTGTTCCGCTATGATACAAAACACGACCGTTTTGTCCTGGTATACAAGCTACCCGAAAGCGAAGTGAAAGGACGTCCAACCCCTATCAGTTACGGTTTTGTGGATGCCAACAGCGTAATATGGCTTTGCAATGAAGATGCCCTATATCTGTACGACAGCAATACCCAGAAGGTGACATTCATTCAAAACGAAATAGGAGAACGAATTACTGATATCGCACAGATTGATTCGACCCACTTCTTCATCGGGACCGACATCGGCATACATTATGCTGAGCTGGCCAACAACACCCTCACCCTCAGTCCCTGCAACCAATTGGACACCTTGAAGATACAAATCAACGAACTATACTATCATAAACCGTCTCACAAGGTTTTTATCGGTACTTTCCAACGGGGAATATTTACCTATGACCTGAATGAGCACAAAGTCATGCATATCCCATCCGGACTGATGGACGTTAGTATTAACTGTATCCGTGCCTACAATAACAATGAAATCCTCATAGCTACAGACGGGGCCGGTGTCTACAAAATGAATACCGATACCTATGAATCTATACCATACATTGTTGCTGACTATAACCGGTACAACTCAATGAACGGAAATACCATCAATGATATCTACATTGACAGTGAACAACGCATCTGGATGGCTAATTATCCCATTGGTATAACTGTACGCAACAACCGATATGCCGATTATCAATGGATAAAACACTCTATCGGCAATAAACAGTCACTCATCAATGACCAGGTAAATGCCATCATTGAAGACCATGACGGCGATTTATGGTTTGCCACCAATAACGGCATCAGCCTTTATTATAGCAAGACGAAACAATGGCATTCTTTTCTCAGCAGTTTCGACACCGCAAGCCATAGTAAAAACCATATCTTCATCTCATTGTGCGAAGTGGAGCCCGGCATCATCTGGGCCGGAGGATATAGTTCCGGCATCTACCAGATCAACAAGAAACTACTGTCCACAGAGTTCTTTACTCCGTCTTTATTCAGTAATCTGAATATCCGGCCGGACAAGTATATCCGTTCCATTATGAAAGATTCTTCAGGAAACATCTGGTCCGGAGGGTATTATAACTTAAAAGAAATAGATTATTCCAGAAAAAATATACGCCATTTCCCGGGCTTGAATGGTATCACTGCCATCATAGAGAAAGACTCCACACATATGTGGATAGGCACTTCCACCGGCTTGTACCTGTTGGAAAAAGCAACCGGTAAGTATACCTATATCCAGATGCCGGTAGAATCCTACTACATCTACTCCCTATGCCAAGCTTCCGACGGAATGCTGTATATCGGTACCAACAATGCCGGTTTACTGGTATATGATACGACCAAAAACACATTCAGACATTATCATAGAGACAACTGCGCCTTGATTTCCAATAATATCTATACACTATTGTCTGATGGTAAAGGAAATATCTTTCTGAGTACAGAACACGGTCTGTCCACCTTCTATCCTGTCGAAGAGACATTCCATAACTGGACCAAAGAACAAGGACTGAAGTCTGACCATTTCAACGCAGCCTCAGGCACCTTGAGGAAAAACGGCAATTTCATTTTCGGCAGTACGGATGGAGCCATAGAATTCAACAAAGACATGATCCTGCCTCGCGACTATAAGTTCAAAATGGTATTCAGTGACCTGCGGGTATTCTATCAGACCGTTTATCCCAAGGATGAAGGTTCTCCACTTATTCTGGATATTGACGAGACAAAAACCTTGCGTTTGAAGTACAATCAGAACATCTTCTCATTGCAGGTCTCAGACATCAACTATGACTATCCTTCCCTAATTCTGTACTCCTGGAAACTGGAAGGCTTCTATGAGGGTTGGAGCCGTCCGGGAGAGGAAAACGTCATCCGTTTTACCAACCTGAGTCCGGGCAACTATACCCTCCGCGTACGTGCCATCTCCAACGAAGACCGTCGTATTGTCCTGGAGGAACGCAGTATGGACATCATTATCGAGCAACCCCTCTGGCTCAGTTTCTGGGCGCTGATACTCTATGCAGTAATTATCATATCCATTGCAAGCATCACTCTGCGAATAATAGTCTTGAGAAAACAGCGGAAAGAATCCGATGAGAAAATACGCTTCTTCGTCAATACGGCGCATGATATACGTACTCCACTGACGCTCATCAAAGCACCCTTGGAAGAAATCACCGAACGCGAGCAACTGACTTCCAGCGGACAGAGCAACATCAATACAGCCCTGCGAAACGTAAATGCCTTGTTGCGCCTGACCACCAACCTTATTAATTTCGAGCGCGCAGACACCTATTCCGGAAGTCTATACGTATCCGAATACGAACTGAGCACATATATGGAAGAGACGATCGATGCTTTCCGTTCATACGCAAACATAAAACACATCAACCTGACCTACGAAAGCAGCTTCCGTTATCTGAACGTATGGTTAGATAAGGACAAGATGGATTCCATTTTGAAAAATATCATATCCAACGCACTGAAATATACACCGGACGGCGGCAATGTACATGTCTTTACTTCCGAGACAGAAGATACCTGGAGTATTGAGGTGAAAGATACCGGTATCGGAATTCCGGCTTCAGAACAGAAAAAGCTGTTCAAGATGCATTTCCGTGGCAGTAATGCTATCAATTCCAAAGTTACCGGCAGCGGCATCGGACTACTTCTGGTAGGGAAACTTGTACACTTACATAAAGGAAAGCTCAACTTCAGCAGCATGGAAGGGAAAGGCTCTTGCATCAAAATCACGTTCCCCAAAGGGAACAAGCATTTCCGCAAAGCAATCCAACGCCCTCAACCCAAAAACGAACGGATTGTTTATTCGGCTTCCGGAGTGCCTATCAATGCCTCTACTACATCATCCCCTGCTTCCAGTGGAATCTACGACAAGACGCAGCAACAGTCACAAAACAACAGTAACCACCAGAAAATTCTTATTGTAGAGGACAATGACGAATTAAGGGAATATCTGCGCAGAACATTGTCTGAACAATACAACATACAAGTATGCTCCAATGGAAAAGAAGCACTGACCATTGTCAAGGAGTATATGCCCAACCTCGTCATTTCAGACATTATGATGCCGGAAATGAGAGGAGACGAATTGTGTCATATCCTGAAGAACGACATCGAGACATCACATATCCCCATCATCCTGCTCACAGCACTGAATACCGACAAGAATATCATCGAGGGACTGCAAAGCGGAGCGGATGAATATATTGTGAAACCCTTCAATATCGGTATATTGCGGGCAAACATTGCCAACCTGCTGACTAACCGGGCACTGTTACGCCACAAATATGCCAGCCTGGACCTGAACGACGAGAAGAACAATACGGATTGCATCAACTGCTCCAACGACTTGGACTGGAAATTCATTGCAACCGTCAAAAAGAGCGTCGAAGACAATATGGACAACCCAAGCTTCAACGTCGACGTGCTCTGCAACCTGCTGAATATGAGTAGGACCAGCTTCTACAATAAGATAAAGGCACTGACCGACCAAGCTCCGGCTGACTACATCCGGCTGATTCGACTGAAACATGCTGCCCAACTTCTGAAAGAACAAAAGCATACCATCACCGAGATTTCAGAGCTGACCGGTTTCAGTGATGCGAAATATTTCCGTGAAGTATTCAAGAAACATTTCAATATGAGCCCAAGCCAGTATGCCAAGAGAGGGAAGGAAGGGAAAGATGATAAAGAAATAAAGTAAATTACAACATTTTGAATATGAATATATATCTTGAAGCATTCTCCATTTTCTTTAAGATAGGAGCCTTTACCATCGGCGGCGGTTATGCTATGGTACCGCTGATAGAAAACGAAATCGTAACCAAACGAAACTGGATAGCCAAAGAAGATTTCATTGACCTGCTTGCTATATCACAGTCCGCTCCGGGCATCCTTGCCGTCAATATATCCATTTTTATAGGGTACCGGCTACGGGGAATACGAGGGAGCATAATCACTGCATTGGGAACCATACTTCCTTCGTTTCTCATCATCCTCGCCATAGCGTTGTTCTTTCACAACTTCAAGGACAACATCATTGTGGAACGTATATTCAAAGGTATTCGCCCGGCAGTGGTTGCATTGATTGCAGCCCCTACATTCAGCATGGCTAAATCGGCCCGGATAAACCGATACAACATATGGATACCGGTGGTTTCAGCACTGCTCATCTGGCTGTTGGGCTTCTCTCCCATCTGGATTATCATTGCGGCAGGTGTAGGAGGATACTGCTTCGGACGTTTTCAACGTCCGAAGAATTAAAAATTAAAGAATTAAAAATTAAAAAGGATAGCAACATTAATCATTAATCACTAACCATTTATCATTAATTACTAATCATGGTTTTCTTACAGTTATTCTATACATTCTTTAAGATTGGGCTTTTCGGCTTTGGTGGCGGATATGCCATGTTGTCTATGATACAAGGTGAAGTAGTTACCCGTTACGGTTGGCTTACAGCGCAGGAATTTACTGATATTGTGGCAATCAGCCAGATGACACCCGGTCCGATAGGAATCAATTCGGCAACTTATGTGGGTTATACTACGATAGCTGATTGCTACGGTACAAGCTATGGTATTTTAGGTTCTATTATTGCTACGTTTGCCGTGGTGCTTCCTTCTTTCCTACTGATGCTGACCATCAGCAAATTCTTTCTGAAATACCAGAAACATCCTTCCGTGGAAGCGGTATTCAGTGGGCTCCGCCCGGCAGTGGTCGGTCTGCTGGCCTCAGCCGCGCTGGTATTGATGAATTCGGAAAACTTCAGTTCTCCCAAAGAAGACATATATTCCTTCGTCATCAGCTGCCTCATCTTCCTCGTGGCATTTATAGGCACAAAGAAATATAAACTGAACCCGATAGGAATGATTGTAGCTTGTGGAATAGCAGGATTGATACTTTATTAGGGATTAAGGATTAAACGTTAATGATTAATCCCTAATCCTTAATCCCTAATTTTTAAAGTTTAATCTTCTTTCCAACGGATTTCGATTCATTATGCAGACGGTCCAAGGCTGTCACCACATAGCGGTACTTTGTCTTTCCGTCTTCGTAAGGAAGTTTATAGAAATTATCGCACGTGATGGCTACAATATGGGAAGGGTCATCTATATTCACTTTCTCTTTGTCATTAAAGCGATAGACCACATATTGGACGGCACGGTTCATTTCCTCTTTATACTTGGGAGCTGTCCAGAAAAGAATATATCCGTCTTCCGTCCACACCGGTTTCATCTTACGTACCTTTGCCGGGGCTTCGTTATCCATGAAATCGAAAACGGGAGGTAGCGCCGGATACTTATGATATTCGGCAATCAGGGCATCGCGATACTTGCCTGCATTCTCTACAACCGCACTGGCAGGCCACTGGCAACTGCCACCGATGGTCTGATAGGCCCGTTGCAAGGCCATTTTGCGAGGAAGCTGATTTATCGACGGGTTCTTGGGGTCGGCATTCTGCACGGTGTTCATCACGGACTGGCCGATAAACAAGGGGCGGTTTTCCGTATTCCTGGCCCACCACTTCACCAGTGTCTCATAGTCGGCAACCGGATGTCCTATATGCCAATAAATCTGCGGAATATTATAGTCTATCCAACCTTCACGGGCCCACAGCAACACGTCCGCATAAAGGTCATCGTAGTTTTGCAGGCCTTTGGTCTTACTGCCAAGCGGGTCACTGCTTTCATTCCGGTAAATGCCAAACGGAGAAACCCCGAACTTCACCCACGGCTTGATTTCACGAATTGTTTCATGCAGTTTCTTAATCAGCACATTCACGTTGCTCCGGCGCCAGTCTCCTTTATTGCTGAAACCTCCGCCAAAACGTGCAAAACTTGCATCGTCAGGGAAATCCTTTCCCTTAATGGGATAAGGATAAAAGTAATCGTCCATATGAATGGCATCCACATCATAGCGGGAAACGATGTCGCTCACCACCATGCAGATGTGCCGGCGGCTCTCAGGCAGTGCCGGGTCAAAATACAACTGGTCGCCATAAGTGACAAACCATTCCGGATGGATATTGTACACATGATTGGGAGCCAACTCACTCTTCAAGGTCGTCTTCGTGCGATACGGATTAATCCATGCATGAAACTCCATA
Source organism: Bacteroides sp. D20 (assembly GCF_003436255.1). Lineage (NCBI taxonomy): Bacteria > Pseudomonadati > Bacteroidota > Bacteroidia > Bacteroidales > Bacteroidaceae > Bacteroides > Bacteroides sp. D20. Next base: position 181,882 of record NZ_QSOO01000007.1, read on the forward strand.
CCACGCTTATGGCATTCATCAATCATAAACTGCATAGGGTCCCAATAGGGTTCGGGCTCTTTACCCTGCACTCCGGTAAGGAAACGACTCCACGGTTCCAGTCTGGAAGCATACAGAGCATCCGCTTCGGGACGTACCTGGAAAATTATGGCGTTGATTCCCGCCTTCTGCAAGGAATTCAACTGCCCGATCAGATTCTGCTTCAGTTTTTCGGTCGGCATTCCACGGAACTGTCCGTTTACTGACTGTATCCATGCTGCACGAAATTCACGTTTAGGATAGGCAGACCCGGTCTGCACTTGCGCAAATACTCCTCCCGCCATTAGCAGCAAGAAGAATACACATAAAAGGGATTTTACTCTCATTCTCTAATTACAGCTTTTTAATACTTAAAATAGTTTATAATTAAGGTTTGTCCTTCATCGGCCATTCCACAATAAAGCGGCATCCTCCGCAATAGGTGTCATCCAGATAAATCCGGCCTCCCACCAACTCCATTATCTCATTGGCTATGGCAAGCCCCAATCCGGACCCTTTGGTAAACGTGTCCACTTTATAAAAACGTTCGAAAATACGGTCCGATTCGTCCGGCCTGATGCCTATACCGGTATCCTCTATCACGAAGCGCAATACATGTCGGGACTTATCTTCCTCGCAGGAAACGCGTATATGACCTTCTTCCGTAAACTTCACCGCATTATCCAACAAAGACACCAGCACCATTTTCAGCCATTGCCGGGCTGCATAAAAGGCCATAATGCCGGAAGCAGGCACATATTCCAGTTCAACTCCCGGCTTCAGTTCCGGACGGAAGCCCTCAATACATTCCTTGCAACACGCATCCACTTCTATCTCCTCCCGCGGCATCTCCCACACTCGCGAATCCATATCCGCAATATTGAGTATGTTCTCCATCAGACTCAACAGATATGTATTGTTGCCCTCCACTTGTTCAACATACTCGCGTTTCTCCACATCATCCAGTTTCTCTTGAGCCAGCAAGGTAGAAAAGCCGACGATGGAATTCAACGGAGTACGGATTTCATGGGTGATATGCTGTATAAAGGAACTTTTGACCTGGCTCATTTTTTCCACCGCCCTGCGTGCAGCTTCCAACTTGCGGTTCATGGAGAGGGTGCGGATATACAGATAAGTAATGAGCAGCAAAAGCAACAATACCAGTCCGCCAACGGCCAAGGCTATCATCAGTCGTTCCTTGTTCAATCTGGCACTCAGCTCCAGCTTCTCCATCTTCAACCGGTCCACCTCAAACTGTGCCGTATATTTGCTTAGCTTGTCATCCATTTCTGCCGTACGCACGGAGTCACTCACGGCGGCATATCTGGCATAACTGCGGCAAGCCGCACGATAATCGCCCAACTGTTCCTGCAGTTCTCCTTTCATATAATGGTTATAAGGATAGCAAAGCCCCAGTGAATGCTGATAATCCATGAGTGAATCCACGTAAGCAATGTTACCTTTCAAATCACCGAGGATACGGCAACACATTATCTTATAGCCAAACCATGCTTCGGGCGTCGAGCTCTCCGGATGTTGACGGTAGAAGCGGTCGGTCTCCTCAATATAAGGCTCAGTAGCCTTTCTACCTTCATTGGCCAATAAGCCTATAACCCTGAATTCACAGAAACGCAGGTGCAGGGAAGGGGCTATGCTGACTTGTTTACGGTCCAGTTTGTCCTCCAGTTGCGACAATTTACTCAGATACTCGCCGGCTTCTGCATACTCACTGCGTGAAAGATAAGTCTGGATAATATTAAGCAACACCACGTATGCGTCACGATAATAGCTGCCTTCCTCGAAAAGTTTCAGTGCATTGTTGTAATTCTCTATACACAGTTTTACGTTGTTTCCAAAGACCCGATGGTTATACCCGATGCACATTTCGCCACATGCCAATCCGTATTTGTCCCGGGCTTGCTCGGCATCCTGATGGAGCCTGACGGTTTCAGCCATCGCCTCCTCCTGCATACCTTTCTCCGTCATACGCTGAATGTACTGCCGCCACGCCATATACCGGTCTCGTATCCGTTGGTATTTCCGGCACCAGTCCATATATTCATAGGTTGCGGCTTTCAATTGGTCAATGTCCCCCAACTGATAATAATGAGAAATCAAGTTGTTATGGGCATCACTAATCTGTACCGTATCGTTCAGTTCGCGGGCAAGTTTTATCCACCGGGCATTGATGGAAGGCAATCGGTCTTGTCCCAACACTTTCTGCGCACTATCTGCCAGAGCTTTCATCTCTCCATAAGGGTCTTCGGCATGCAGGATTGAGGGGCATAAACCTAACACCAGCACAACAAGAAGCCATTTTATATTACGCTTTACCATGTTCGGACATTAAAAGGAGTCGGATGCGAATTTAGTGCTTTTATTTAATGTAAATTAGCAGTCATCCTAAAGTATAACAAATCTTAACCTTGCCTATCTGATACGATTTTTCCAGCAGGTTCGTTTTATTCTACCCCGGTTTGCATTATCTTTGCAAATCCTAAATCACATAAGTGACTTTTATATGGCAGAAAATACATCGATTATCATAAAGGGAGCCCGTGTCAATAACCTCAAGAACATTGACGTAGAGATTCCCCGTAACAAACTCGTAGTCATCACCGGACTGTCCGGTTCCGGAAAATCCTCACTTGCTTTCGATACATTATATGCCGAGGGGCAGCGCCGCTACGTGGAGAGCTTGAGCAGTTATGCCCGCCAGTTTTTGGGACGTATGAGCAAGCCTGAATGCGATTTCATCAAAGGGATTCCACCTGCCATTGCCATTGAGCAGAAAGTAAGCAGCCGTAACCCACGGTCCACCGTGGGTACCTCCACTGAAATATACGAATATCTGCGGTTGCTCTACGCACGTGTCGGTAAGACCTTCAGCCCGGTCAGCGGACAAGAAGTGAAGAAACACTCGGCAGAAGATATCGTGAAGTGCATGCTGGAATATCCGGAAGGAACCAAGTATACCGTGCTCGCCCCGATATTGCTGCGCGAAGACCGCACGCTGCAACAACAACTGGAGATAGACATGAAGCAAGGTTTCACCCGTCTGGAAGTGAACGGTGAAATGATGCGCATCGACGAATACAAGCCGAAAGCCGGAGACACAGTTTTTCTGTTGATTGACCGTATGACAGCCTCTTCAGAAAAGGATTCCGTCAGCCGCCTCACCGACTCGGCCGAAACAGCCATGTATGAAGGAGACGGTGCCTGCCTGCTGCGTTTCTACCAGCCCGACGGGAGTACCTGCCTCTATCGTTTCAGCACCAAGTTCGAGGCAGACGGCATCACCTTCGAAGAACCGAACGACCAGATGTTCTCCTTCAACTCTCCCATCGGTGCATGCCCCGTATGCGAGGGATTCGGGAAAGTCATCGGCATCGACGAGCATCTCGTGATACCCGACCGCTCCTTGTCCGTCTATGATGGAGCCGTTGTATGCTGGCGGGGCGAAAAGATGGGCGAATGGAGGGATATGGTGATACACGGAGCCGAGAAAGCCGGCTTCCCCATCTTCACTCCCTATTATGAACTGACCGACGAGCAACGCCGGATGCTGTGGGAAGGGACACCCTACTTTGAGGGCATCAACGCCTTCTTCAAGATGGTGCAGGAAAATCAGTACAAGATACAATACCGTGTGATGCTGGCACGCTACCGCGGAAAGACGCTCTGCCCCAAATGCCACGGCACCCGCCTGAAGCCCGAAGCAAACTACGTACGCGTGGGAGGACGCAACATCTCCGAACTGGTAGATTTGCCCATCACTGAGTTGAAGCTCTTCTTCGACAACCTGCAACTGGACCCGCATGACGCCGACATAGCCCGCCGCATCCTGACAGAAATCAACAGCCGCATCCAGTTCCTATTGGATGTCGGTCTGGGATACCTCACGCTGAACCGCCTCAGCAACTCGCTCTCCGGCGGTGAAAGCCAGCGAATCAACCTTGCCACTTCACTGGGTAGCAGCTTAGTGGGCAGCCTGTATATTCTTGACGAACCGAGCATCGGCCTGCATAGCCGCGATACGGACAAACTGATACACGTGCTCCGCCAGCTGCAACAGTTGGGCAATACGGTAGTGGTAGTGGAACACGACGAAGAGATTATCCGCGCTGCCGACTATATCATCGACATCGGTCCCCGGGCAGGCCGCTTGGGAGGAGAGGTGGTCTATCAGGGAGACATGAAAGACCTTCAGAAAAACAGTGACAGTTATACCGTGCGCTATCTGCTGGGGGAAGAGACAATCCCACTGCCGGAACACCGCCGCCCGTGGAACAACTATATAGAAATAAAGGGGGCCCGCGAAAACAACCTGAAGGGTGTAGAGGCACGGTTCCCGCTGAATGTAATGACCGTAGTCACCGGTGTCAGCGGTTCGGGCAAGAGTACGCTGGTACGCGACATCTTCTACCGCGCCTTGAAACGGGAGTTGGATGAATGCAACGAACGTCCGGGCGAGTTCACTTCCATTGGAGGAGACTTGCAGAACCTGCGCAATGTAGAGTTTGTTGACCAGAATCCTATCGGGAAGTCATCGAGAAGTAACCCCGTGACCTACATCAAGGCCTACGATGAAATCCGTAAACTATGGGCAGACCAACCGCTTGCCAAGCAGATGGGATACAGTGCCGGATACTTCAGCTTCAACAGCGAAGGCGGCCGTTGCGAGGAATGCAAGGGTGAAGGCACCATCACGGTGGAGATGCAATTCATGGCAGACCTTGTACTGGAATGCGAATCCTGCCACGGCAAACGCTTCAAGGCGGACACGCTGGAAGTGAAGTTCCACGACATGAATATCTACGACGTATTGGAGATGACCGTAAACCAAGCCATCGAATTCTTTACGCAACACGGACAGAAAAAGATTGTGAAGAAGCTGCAACCCTTGCAGGATGTAGGTTTGGGATATATCAAACTGGGGCAAGCCTCCTCCACCCTCTCCGGTGGAGAGAACCAGCGCGTGAAACTCGCCTTCTACCTCAGCCAGGAGAAAGCAGACCCGACCATGTTCATCTTCGATGAACCGACCACCGGACTACACTTCCATGACATCAAGAAACTGCTCGAAGCCTTCGATGCCCTGATACGCCGCGGGCACAGCATTGTCATCATCGAACATAATCTGGATGTGGTGAAGTGTGCGGACCATGTGATAGACCTGGGGCCCGAAGGAGGGGACAAAGGAGGAAACATCGTAGCTACCGGTACACCGGAGGAAGTGGCGAAGTGTGCGGCAAGTTATACGGGACAATTCTTGCAAGAGAAATTACACCCCTCGCTTCCTTAAATAGAACACAGAGGCACGGAGACACAGAGATATTAAATTCAAGGAAAAAGAATAAAACTCTATGCCTCCGTGTCTTTGTGCTTAATCTTACCGGTGCTACTACTCCAATTTAAAAGTAACCGGAAAAGTAAATTCCACCTTCACGGCTTTACCCTGCTGCATCCCCGGTTTCCATTGTGGCATCAATCCTACAATCCGTAATGCTTCCTCATCCAAGGCAGGATACCTGCTGCGCATAATAACGGGGTCCGTCACACGACCATTCTCGTCAATCACCACGCTGACAGCAACTCTTCCTTGAATGCCATTCTTACGGGCTTCTTCCGGATAACGGATATTCTTTTGAATAAAATCCATTAAGGCTTTCATACCTCCCGGAAACTCGGGCATCACTTCCATTACTTTATAGACCGGTTCTTCCATTGGCTCTTCCGTTATCAATTGTGGGCTCCCGCCCTTCCCTGCATCCGAAACATAAGGGGAAAGAGATGTCTTTTCCGCCGTTCTCCATTCTTCCTCATTGTCCGTCAGTCTGAACTCAGCCATCATCAAGACAGGTTTCCTCCTGATGGTTATCTCATAAAAGTAACGGTAGCGTCCCGGCTTGTTGGGATGCACATCCGGATAAAGGGAGGCTTTCATAACCCTTTCCTCCCCATCTCGCAGCACATAGGCGATGTCCCAAAAGGCAGCGTTTATCGGCAATTCCCGCCAAGTACCTTTTTCGTCTTCGAACGTCAAGTAGTAATGCTCGCCGCAGATCAAATCTCCGCCGCTGTGATTGCTGAGGATGAATGTCGCATGGAGAGCTTTCGTTGAAAAGACCGGATATTCGGGACGGATATAGATGCCACGAATATGGTTCCTGCCTACTCTCTCGTTGATGACGGGGACTTCTACACCATGAAAACAGAAAACGGGGGAGTCCATTATCTTCTCCCGGAACTCTTTCTGCCGCTCGGGAGTATTCACCATCAAATCTATATCGATGCAATGCAACCCCACCCCATATCCGGTCACATTCCTCTGAATGTGTGTATATGGTGTATTATTCAATCTTTTTCTCAGTTCTTCGTGAATGGCAAGCAATTGTCTTTGCAAGTAGTCACCATCATCCGCAATCCCTATCTTGAGGCTATCGCTCACTGTTTTTTTTCCCACCCCTTGGTCTATCCTTACTGTATCTATGGAATCTTCAGACATTTCCATGCGTTCCGTCTTATTCATTCGGCAAGATGACAAGCAGCAAAGCAATAAGGTAATACAAACTCTATTCATGGCATTTTGCTTTTAGGATTCATACTTCGAGTATAAATATAAGGATTTTTGCTATAATGTTCAAAACCAGCCTCTACTTTCATTAACATATAAAAAGTTTCACGTTATCCAGGCAACCAACAAATATCCACTTTTATAGTGGAATATTGGAGATATACATTACCTTTGCACAATGAAAACAATCTAAAAACAATGGAAATACACTTTGATAAGGAATACTTGCAACAACTATATGAGGAAGGAAAAACAAAGGATAAGAAATATCGCTTTCAGCCTCAAATGGTGAAACGATATCAGTTGCGCATAAAGACCTTGGAATACGTTCAAAATATCGAAGAGCTTTACGCCATTCGGTCGTTTCATTACGAAGTATTGAAAGGAGATAAAGCAGGTATTTCTTCCATTAGAGTAAATGACCAATACCGCATAGAATTCACAGTAAAGCAGAGTACATCTGAAACCGTAGTGACAATATGTAATATCCTGGAATTTATAAATGATTATGAATATGGGAAATTATAAATGCCAACGCCCTATACATCCGGGTGAATTACTCAAAGAAGAGGTGGAAAATAGAAAATTACCCCAAACTAAGCTTGCTGCACAAACCGGCATCTCATATAAGGTACTAAACGACATCTTGAACTGTCGACGTCCCCTCACAACATCTACAGCATTGCTCTTTGAAGCAGCCTTGGGAATCAGTGCCAGCTTGCTGATGCGAATGCAGCTAGACTATAACATGCAATTGGCTGAAAGTGACCAAACACTCATGGAGCGCTTGAAACAAGTTAGAAAATATGCAGCATTGCTCTAAGCAAAACGTTACTGCAAAACCACTGCATATCTTTTGCAGTACTGCTGCAAACCTATTACAGTGCCACTGTACATTAGTTGCAGAGCTGCTGCAAACATTTATGCAGTGCCACTGCAACACATTTACAGCGGCACTGCAAAAAAACTTGCAGTAGCAGGAAAATAAGATTAGAAATAGAATCCGAAACCTACCTTCAGACCGAATTTAGAACGGTCGCTATTGACGTTCCAGTAAGCTGCAGGTTCGATGGTCACCGTGCGGGTCAGGAAGAACGCATAACCGGCTTCCAGACCGAAAGAGAACTTGGTATCATCCAAATCATGTCCCCAATCCCAACGGTCCACATTGACATCGGCACCCAGATACACGCCAATCTTGTCGAAATAATAACGTCCACCTACACCCAGCGTATAGACATCGAGGTCAGACCCTCCGGTATTCCAAGCAGCCCCGGCATGCACCAGCAAGGCGATGTTGTCGAGCAGGAAAGCACCTCCCTTGGCTTCAAGGCCAAAACTTGTCTTGTCGGTTCCCGTGTCATGAGAAAATTCCAAACCGGTGATGGACGGGTTCAAAATCCACTTACCTTTTTCAAACTGTGCCTGAGCTGCCACTGTGACAACAAGCAAGCAAACGAATAATGCCAGTTTTTTCATCTTGTTCTGTTTTTTGAGTAAATAATCAATGTTGTTTATTGTCTTCTTCGAATCGCTTGCGTTGCAGCGCCTCCTTCTTGCGAAGCACCAGCCACAGCACAAATACAATGAGGTACGAAGCAGCTACGGTGACATACTTCTCAGTATCGCTGATTTCCGTATTGCGGGGAAGGAAATAAGCGGCAGTAGCAGAAACGTAAATAAGCAGGGCCAACGTGAGCCCGGTAGATTTCTTGATTTTCTTCATTACCAAAGTTTTTTAGTCGTCTTAAAATACTAAATATTAAACCAAATAGCAGCCAGCACAACAGCTATCAAGGCTATGCCCAGCGCATAATTCGGACCGAGCCCGAAACCTTCGGGAGCAATGCAGATGTAAGTGGTACACACAGCCGTCATGAATAATGCCGGGAAATAGGTGACGTAATAATAACGTCCTTTCTTCTCGCGTACCAGATAGACCGTAATGGCCCACAACGTAAAGACGGACAGAGTCTGATTGGCCCAGGCAAAATAACGCCAAATCATATCAAATCCATCCTTGTCCCGCAGGCTGTAAAGCAACAAGCTAATGGCTACCAGGAACATCGGGATGCATATATATAAACGGCGACGCATGGATTTTTGTTCCATTCCCAAGAAATCCGCCACAATGAGGCGCGCTGAACGGAAAGCCGTGTCGCCACTGGTAATAGGCGCGGCAATAACACCCAGAATAGCCAATACGCCACCTACGGCACCCAGCCAGTCTTTTGTAATGGCGTCTACAATGATAGAGGCATTCGTCTCCCCCATCCCGTTCTCGTGGAAGAAATAAGTGGCGGCGGCAGCCCATATCAGAGCTACAATGCCTTCGGTTATCATTGCCCCATAGAAAACGGGGCGTCCGTGGCGCTCGCTTGTCATGCAACGTGCCATCAGCGGACTCTGCGTGGCATGGAAGCCACTGATGGCACCGCAGGCAATGCTGACGAACATGATGGGGAAGATGGGCAATGCAACCGCATCGGGATGCGTGTTCTGCAATCCGTCCCATATCTCCGGCAATACAGGATGGTTGACGTAAAGCATTACCAGAATACCGACCGCCATGAACAGCAGGGCAACGGCGAACAGTGGGTATATCTTACCGATAATCTTATCTACCGGCAGCAAAGTGGCAAAGATATAATAAGCGAAAACAACAATAATCCAGAAGGTGGTATCCAAGCTGTCGGGGGTCAACTTGGCAAGCAGTCCGGCCGGCCCTGCCACAAAGACAGCTCCCACCAATATCATCAGGATGACGGTAAAGCCGCGCATCACCTGCTTAGTGGTCAGCCCCAGATAGCGTCCGATGATTTCCGGCAGGCTTTCCCCGTCATGCCGCAAGGAGAGCATACCGGCAAGATAGTCGTGCACTGCACCGGCAAAGATACTGCCAAGTACAATCCACAGATAGGATGCCGTACCGAACTTAGCTCCCATGATGGCACCGAAGATAGGTCCCAACCCGGCAATATTGAGAAACTGTATCATAAAGATTTTCCAAGTAGGCAGTGGAATGTAATCCACACCATCGGCTTTGGTAAGGGCGGGTGTTTTGCGGTCATCGGGACCAAAGACGCGTTCTATGAAGCGTCCGTAGATAAAATAGCCGGCTATCAACGCCAGCAGGCAAAGCGTAAATGTAATCATGGCGTGTTAATATCTTTAATGTATGCAAATGTAACAGTTTCCAAGTAAACAGCATAAAATAATCGGGTGTTTTGCTTATCTTCGCAGAGAAATATGACAGAAATAAAGAAGAAAAGAGAAAAATGAAACGGATTATTTCCATTTTACTATATATGGCAGTCCTGCTGCCGCTTGCCGCACAACCGCCCAAGCACGAAGTGCGTGCCGCCTGGATAACCGCTGTCTACGGGCTGGACTGGCCGCGGACACGCGCCACTTCGCGCGAAAGCATCCGCAAGCAACAGGCCGAACTGATTGAAATATTGGACAGACTGAAAGCCGCCAATTTCAACACAGTACTGTTCCAGACCCGTACACGGGGAGATGTCCTCTACAAATCAGCCATCGAGCCCTACAACTCCATACTGACCGGAAAGGTGGGCGGTGACCCCGGCTACGATCCGCTGGCTTTTGCCATAGCCGAATGCCACAAGCGCGGTATGGAGTGCCATGCCTGGATGGTGACCATCCCTCTGGGCAACCGCAAGCATGTAGCCGCCCTCGGTAAAGAGTCCGTCACCAAAAAGAAACGCGCCATCTGCGTACCCTACAAACGCGAATACTTCCTGAATCCCGGACATCCGCAAACCAAAGAGTACCTGATGAGCCTTGTCCGCGAAGTGGTGGAACGCTACGATGTAGACGGGATACACTTCGACTACCTGCGCTATCCGGAAAACGCCCCCCGTTTTCCCGACAGCTACGACTACCGCAAATACAGCAAAGGACGCAGCCTTGCCCAATGGCGCAGAGACAACCTGACGGAAATAGTACGCTATATATATAAAGGTGTAAAAGCCATGAAACCCTGGGTAAAGGTCAGCACCTGCCCGGTAGGAAAATACAAAGACACTTCCCGCTACCCCTCCCGTGGCTGGAATGCCTTCCACACCGTCTATCAAGACGTGCAGGGTTGGCTGGGCGAGGGCATCCAGGACCAGATTTATCCGATGCTCTATTTCCGTGGCAATCATTTCTATCCCTTTGCCCTCGACTGGCAGGAACAAAGTAACGGACGCCAAATCATTCCCGGTCTGGGCATCTACTTCCTCGACCCCAGCGAAGGGAACTGGACGCTGGACGAGATTGAACGGCAGATGCACTTTATCCGCGCCCACGGTCTGGCGGGCGAGGCACACTACCGCGTGAAGTATCTGATGGACAATACGCAAGGGCTTTATGATGCGCTGGAAGAAGACTTCTATACCGCCCCGGCCCTGCAACCCGCCATGCCGTGGATAGACAATGTAGCTCCTACACCTCCCTCCGGACTCACGGTGGAAACACCGGAAAACGGCTATTGGAAACTAAGCTGGCAACCCGCCACGGACAATGACAAGCGGAATGCTCCGATGTATGTAATCTACGGTTCGGACACTTATCCCGTAGATACCTCCAATCCGGAGAATATCCTGGCACAACGAGTACAAGGCACGGAATATACCTATGCCCCCATCCGCCCGTGGACTGCCCGAAAATATTTTACCGTGACAGCCATAGACCGTTGCGGAAACGAAAGCGAAGCTATTCAGCAGCAGTGACACAGACAAAAGCCCGGTAACGGCTCTTCGGAGTGACCGGTACCAGAGGCAGATAGCCGGAAACAACCCTGCCGTCCTTCACCACCAGCGGATAGCTTTGCATATCCTGCTCATGCCGCTCCATCAAAGCTTCATGGGTCGGAAAACAATCAATGGAGAAACGTCCCTCCCCACCGAGGACAATGAAATGATCACTAAGCACATGGGAAACGATTCCCATATTCATCCGTAGATTTATTTCGACATGGGGGTTGATGGCATACGGATGCCCTTCCTTCTGACGGCAGACCATCATGTCCACACCCAAGAAACCCATATAAGATGTAGCATAACTCGTTTCCAATGCTTTCTGCATCATATTGCGTATGCGTACAAATGCTTCAAAGGGTACATATTGCTGAATCCATTCCTCCACTTGCTCATCCGAAGTAAGGATATTACCACGATATGCCCCTTTGTCATCCGTAACAAAACGGGAATAGCCGACAAAAAGAAGCTTTCCCCGACCATCCGAATAAAATTCCATGGCAAAGTCTTCCACCTTATCAAATATAGGCTCCATCACAAAACCTCTATTTTCTTTCAGCGCCCTACTACACCAATCGGAAACATTTTTCGTAAAGCCATGACGGCACCAACACAATCCCTTTCCACTTCCCGACCAAAGTGATTTGAACACACATCCCTCCTTGTAACGATCAACAATATCCGGAGAGATATCCGTCATTCTACCATCAGCCTCCACCAAGCAACAACCGTCACCACAAGTATAATCTATTTTATTGAAATAGAAAAGTGCGCGAAAAGCCAAAGCGTTACTACGGGCAGCCTTCATGCGATATTTATCCAAAGCATCCGGCGTAGGAAGATTTTTTTCCAGAACACCGCCTTTCAACATCCGTTTACGGATAGCGGGGTTCCATCCCCAAGGCATTACCCGCACATCAGCATAATCGGGCAGCTCCGGCTCTGTCACCAAATGCACATCCAGCCGGAACAACTGTTGCATCTGTTTCAGATAATCTGCATTATAGGCGGAAGAGGCCAGTACCCCACTACCCGGCTGGGCATACCAAATCGGCAACAAAGCCAAGTCTTCAGCCATACGGCGGATGGTAGCGGGCGCCATATAATTTTCTTCATTATTTCCCAATGCCATATCTGCATCAGGATTGAACACATAAAGTTTCATCTTTCAAATGTTAACCAATTACTCACGTTTTGTATGAGAGTGCAAAGTTATATAATATTTTGCCATCTCTACTTTGCAAATCTATAAAAAAGCCGTATATTTGTCGCCCGATAAACCGAATTTAAAGCATGGAAGCATTTTACCGTACACACGCTTATCTCGTAGAGCATACCAATGCCCCCGTACGCCGCGACCTAATGGACGAAATAGACTGGAATGACCGTCTTATCGGTATCAAAGGCACAAGAGGCGTAGGTAAGACTACTTTCTTGCTGCAATATGCCAAAGAGAAATTCGGCACAGACCGCTCCTGCCTCTTCATCAACATGAACAACTTCTACTTCTCCGGACATGGCATCGTGGAGTTCGCCGCCGAATTCCAGCGCCGCGGAGGAAAAGTGCTGTTGATAGACCAAGTATTCAAGTACCCGGAATGGAGCAAGGAACTGCGTATGTGCTACGACCGCTTCCCCAACCTGAAAATCGTGTTCACCGGCTCGTCCGTGATGCGTCTGAAAGAGGAGAATATGGAGTTGCGCGACATCGTGAAGAGCTACAACCTGCGCGGCTTCTCCTTCCGCGAATACCTGAACCTGCAGACGGGCATGAAGTTCCATGCCTATCCGTTGGAAGAAATCCTGAGCAACCACGAACAGATAGCCAAAGGCATCCTCTCCAAAGTACGTCCATTGGACTACATGCAGGACTATATGCACCACGGCTTCTACCCTTTCTTCCTTGAAAAGCGTAACTTTTCGGAGAATCTGCTCAAGACGATGAACATGATGGTGGAAGTGGATATCCTGCTCATCAAACAAATTGAGCTGAAATACCTTTCGAAGATAAAGAAATTACTATATTTGTTGGCCGTGGACGGGCCGAAAGCGCCGAATGTCAGCCAACTGGCAAACGACATACAGACCTCCCGCGCCACAGTAATGAATTACATCAAGTATCTGGCAGACGCACGACTCATCAATATGGTCTATCCGAAGGGAGAAGAATTCCCCAAGAAGCCGTCGAAGATAATGATGCACAATTCAAATCTGATGTATTCCATCTATCCCGTCAAGGTGGAAGAGCAAGACGTACTGGACACTTTCTTTGCCAACACAATGTGGAAGGACCACAAGGTGAACAAGGGCGACAAGAACATCTCGTTCATGGTAGATGAGGTGATGCCTTTCAAGATTTGTCCGGAAGGAACAAAGATAAAGAATAATCCGGGAGTTACTTATGTACTGCATAAGGCAGAAATAGGCCGAGGCAACCAAATACCTCTCTGGTTATTCGGTTTCTTGTATTAAGAGAGAGATTTTTTTACTTAAATAAATAATTCAATTTAGTTATGACTAAACAGAAGAAATTCATTACTTGTGATGGTAACCAGGCTGCTGCACATATCTCGTATATGTTCTCCGAAGTAGCTGCCATCTACCCCATCACCCCCTCTTCTACGATGGCTGAATACGTAGACGAATGGGCTGCCGCAGGTCGCAAGAACATCTTCGGCGAAACAGTATTGGTACAGGAAATGCAGTCAGAAGGCGGTGCTGCAGGTGCCGTTCACGGCTCTCTGCAAGCCGGTGCGCTGACTACTACTTACACAGCTTCACAAGGTCTGTTGCTGATGATCCCGAACATGTACAAGATTGCCGGTGAATTCCTGCCTTGTGTATTCCACGTATCAGCACGTACATTGGCAAGCCATGCACTGTGTATCTTCGGTGACCACCAGGACGTTATGTCTGCACGCCAGACTGGTTTTGCCATGTTGGCCGAAGGTTCTGTACAAGAAGTTATGGACTTGGCAGGTGTTGCCCACCTAGCCACCATCAAGGCCCGTGTTCCGTTTATGAACTTCTTCGACGGCTTCCGTACTTCTCACGAAATCCAGAAGATTGAAATGTTGGAGAACGAAGACCTCGCTCCGCTTATCGACCAGGAAGCTTTGGCTGAATTCCGCGCACGTGCATTGAACCCGATGAACCCGGTTGCCCGTGGTATGGCCGAAAATCCTGACCACTTCTTCCAACACCGTGAATCTTGCAACAACTACTATGAAGCAGTTCCGGCTATCGTTGAGGAATACATGAACGAGATTTCCAAAATCACAGGCCGCAAGTATGGTTTGTTCGATTACTACGGTGCAGAAGATGCAGAACGCGTTATCATCGCCATGGGTTCTGTAACGGAAGCTGCCCGCGAAGCTATCGACCACCTCGTTGCCAATGGCGAAAAGGTTGGTTTGGTTGCCGTTCACTTGTATCGTCCGTTCTCTGCCAAGCACTTCCTTGCCGCCGTTCCCAAGACTGCCAAGAAGATTGCCGTACTGGACCGTACGAAAGAACCGGGTGCTAACGGCGAACCGTTGTACCTCGACGTAAAAGACTGCTTCTACGGTGCAGAGAATGCTCCGGTTATCGTAGGCGGCCGTTATGGTTTGGGTTCCAAGGATACTACTCCTGCTCAAATCCTCGCCGTTTACAAGAATCTGGCTATGCCGATGCCGAAGAACCACTTCACTATCGGTATCGTGGACGACGTTACCTTCACTTCTCTGCCCCAGGAAGAAGAAATCGCATTGGGCGGCGAAGGTATGTTCGAAGCCAAATTTTACGGTTTGGGCGCTGACGGTACAGTAGGTGCCAACAAGAACTCCGTAAAGATTATCGGTGACAACACCGACAAGCACTGCCAGGCCTATTTCTCTTACGACTCCAAGAAATCAGGCGGTTTCACTTGCTCGCACCTGCGTTTCGGCGACACTCCTATCCGCTCTACATACCTGGTAAATACGCCTAACTTCGTGGCTTGCCACGTTCAGGCTTACCTGCACATGTACGACGTAACCCGCGGCTTGCGTAAGAACGGCTCTTTCTTGCTGAACACCATCTGGGAAGGCGAAGAGCTTGCCAAGAATCTGCCTAACAAGGTGAAGAAGTACTTTGCACAGAACAATATCACTGTTTACTATATCAATGCAACCCAGATTGCACAGGAAATCGGTTTGGGCAACCGTACCAACACCATCCTGCAATCCGCATTCTTCCGTATCACCGGCGTTATTCCGGTTGACCTGGCTGTAGAGCAGATGAAGAAGTTCATCGTTAAGTCTTACGGCAAGAAGGGTGAAGATGTTGTCAACAAGAACTATGCAGCTGTTGACCGTGGCGGCGAATACAAGCAGCTGACCGTTGACCCGGCTTGGGCCAATCTGGCAGACGACGCCAAGGCTGAAAACAACGACCCTGCATTCATCAACGAAGTGGTTCGTCCTATCAACGCACAAGACGGTGACTTATTGCCGGTATCTGCATTCAAGGGTATCGAAGACGGTACTTGGGAACAAGGCACTGCCAAATATGAGAAACGTGGTGTAGCCGCATTCGTTCCCGAATGGAACGCTGAGAACTGTATCCAGTGTAACAAGTGTGCTTACGTTTGTCCTCACGCTTCCATCCGTCCGTTCGTACTCGATGCTGAAGAGCAGAAGGGTGCCAACTTCACTCAACTGAAGGCTGTAGGTAAAGCATTCGACGGTATGACATTCCGTATTCAGGTAGACGTTCTCGACTGTCTGGGTTGTGGCAACTGTGCCGATGTCTGTCCGGGCAACCCGAAGAAGGGTGGCAAGGCTCTGACTATGAAGCACCTCGAAAGCCAATTGCCGGAAGCTGCCAACTGGACTTACTGTGCTGAAAACGTGAAGAGCAAACAACACTTGGTTGACATCAAGGCCAACGTGAAGAACTCTCAGTTCGCCACTCCGTTGTTCGAGTTCTCAGGTGCTTGCTCCGGTTGTGGTGAAACTCCGTATGTGAAGCTGATTTCCCAGTTGTTCGGTGACCGCGAAATGGTAGCCAACGCAACAGGATGTTCTTCCATCTACTCCGGTTCAGTACCTTCTACTCCTTATACCAAGAACGAAAAAGGTCACGGTCCTGCTTGGGCAAACTCATTGTTCGAGGACTTCTGCGAATTCGGTCTGGGTATGGAGCTTGCCAACGAAAAGATGCGCGCACGTATCGTGAAGGCTATGGAAGATGCCATCGCAGCAGAAGGAACTCCGGCTGAATACAAAGAAGTATTCCAGGCTTGGATTGAAAACATGTACGATGCAGACAAGAGCAAGGAACTGGCTGAAAAGATTATTCCGATGGTAGAAGCTGCCAAAGACAAGTGCGACAGCTGCAAGACTATCGCCAGTCTGTCTCAATACCTGGTAAAACGCAGCCAGTGGATTATCGGTGGCGACGGTGCCTCTTACGACATCGGTTACGGTGGTCTCGACCATGTAATCGCAAGCGGTAAGGATGTCAACATCCTCGTACTGGATACTGAGGTTTACTCCAACACAGGCGGTCAGTCTTCCAAGGCTACCCCGGTAGGCGCTATCGCCAAGTTTGCCGCTGCCGGTAAGCGTGTACGCAAGAAAGACCTCGGTCTGATGGCTACTACTTACGGTTACGTATACGTTGCCCAAATCGCTATGGGTGCCGACCAGGCTCAGACTTTAAAGGCTATCCGTGAAGCAGAAGCATATCCCGGTCCGTCACTCATCATCGCTTACGCTCCGTGTATCAACCACGGTCTGAAGGCAGGTATGGGCAAGAGCCAGGCAGAGGAAGAAAAGGCCGTTAAGTGCGGTTACTGGCACTTGTGGCGTTACAACCCGGCTCTGGAGGCTGAAGGCAAGAATCCGTTCACGCTGGATAGCAAGGAACCGGATTGGAGCGGATTCCAAGACTTCCTGAAGGGTGAAGTTCGTTACGCATCCGTAATGAAGCAATATCCGCAGGAGGCCGACGAGCTGTTCAAGGCTGCTGAAGAAAACGCTAAATGGCGTTACAACAGCTACAAGCGTCTTTCCAAAGAAAATTGGGGCGCTGAAGTTACAGAGTAATTCCGATTACTAAATAAAGAATAGAGGCTGCTCCTGAATAAGGCGTAGTCTCTATTTGTTTTTAATTAACAATACTAAATATCACAGGTTATGATTGGATTTATCATTTGGATTATCGGTGTGGTTCTGTGTGTCAAAGCCGTACTTGAAATCATGAAGTGGCCGGTAGACGGCGTGAAGAAACTATTAGTTGCAATTATCATCCTGCTCACAAGCTGGATTGGAATCTGTGTTTACTACTTCTGGGGAAGGGAAAACCTGCCTCAAATACTGAAATAAGTTCCAGTATCATTTACAGAAGTAAACAGACGTGTATTAAGAACAAGGGGGATAGACAACAGCTATCCCCTTCTTTTCAGAAACTCGGTAGGACTCTCCCCAAACTGTTCCTTATAGCATTTCGTGAAATAGGAAGGTGACGAAAAGCCCACTTCATAGGCAATCTCCGCTACCGTCATGTCAGAGGAGGCAAGCAGTGAGGCAGCCTTTTTCAACCTCATCTGGCGCAGCAGCTCATTCGGCGAATAGTTGGTCAGCGATTTCAGCTTACGGTAAAGCTGCACACGGCTCATACCCATATTCCGTCCCAAATCCTCCACATTGAGTTCCGCATCTTTCATCCTCTCCTCGACAAGCGATTTGAAGCGGGAGACGAAACCCTTATCCAAATCACTGATGGCTTCCTTCTCGATAGTCTGGTTATCTCCGAAGAACTGCCTCAACTGACGGCGGTTTGCAATAAGATTACGGACACGAGACAAGAGCAACTGCGAATTGAATGGTTTGGAAATATAAGAATCGGCACCGCCATCATAGCCCTGGATACGCTGTTCGTCCAGCGAGCAGGCCGTCAGCAGAATCACCGGGATATGGCATGTCTGTAACTCCCCCTTCAAGCGGCGGCAACATTCCACACCATCCATACCGGGCATCATTACATCCGAAATAACCACATCCGGCACATACTTCATGGCCAGCCGGATACCCTCTGTCCCGTCCGCAGCATCCAGCACGCGAAATTCTTGCGTCAACAGTGACTTCACATAGTTGCGAATATCCGCATTATCGTCAATTACCAGCACAGTAGGACAATCAGCCTCAACCACCTCTTCGCATGCCTTCACTTCCGTATCTATCAGGGTGGACGACACGTCCTTCTCTTCGGCAGGCAACGTCACTATGGTGGGATGGTACTGCAAAACATCCTGCTTCGGGAAAGTGACGGTGAAGGTAGTACCCTTATCATCACTGTGTGCCGCAATGTTGCCACCATGCATCTCTACAAAAGCACGTACCAGCGCAAGGCCGATACCGGTACCTGCCTGATGTCCGTCCACTTGATAAAAACGCTCGAAGATAGCTTCCACATCGGTCGAAGAAATGTAACTGCCGGAATTGAAAACAGACAAGCTATAGTTCTGCTCTGTCATTGACAAGCGTATAGCTATCTTCCCATTCTCCGGCGTATACTTCACGGCATTGGAGAAGAGATTGAAGTAAATGCGCTCCATCTTCTCCGCATCTGCCATCATCCGGAAGTCCGTATCGGGAGATGCCTCAAAGCTGAAAGCAATATGTTTCTTCAGCAACGCCATGCGGAAAGAGTCGTTCCAGCCCCGGAAGCTGTCGAGCAAATCAAAAGGTTCGAGATGGAGCTCCATGCGCCCGTTCTCCACCTTCCGGAAATCAAGTATCTGGTTGACCAGGCGAAGCAGGATATGCACATTCTTTTTCATCAGCTCGAGGAGCTGGCGCGGCTGTCCGTCGAGGGTGCGGTTGGCAAGAAGCTGCTCTATGGGATCGGCTATCAGCGTCAGCGGAGTACGGAAATCGTGTGAAATATTCGTGAAGAACACCAGCTTGGCGTGCGTAGCCTCCTCCAGTTCATGGGAAAGCTGTTCTAACTGCGACTTCTGTACTTCCAACAGTTCCTTCTGCTGTATCAACTGGGTTTTCTGTTCCTCCAGTTTCTTTTTCTGCATGGACAGTTCACGGTTCAACCGGTTCTTGGCACGCAAGGAGAGGTAGACAGCCACCAACAAACCGACCAGCAACAATAGGGCGGACAGACTGCCGTACAAGACAACCTGCTGCGTGGCATAACTGGCTAAATACTGGTTTATCTTTCCGTTCAGGGTTTCTATCTTTCCATCCAGGGTGCCGATGTGGGCGGTCTGCATCTTCATGATGAGAGCATTGTCGCGGTCGACGACGGAAGTGCCCAGGATAGTTTCACGGGGGAAATCACGCTTGTTCAGGATATCCATGGCAATCTGCATCACGCGGTCGCCACCGGTAGGATATATAAACGTGGCATCCAGTTCGCCGGCAAGCACTTTCTCCACTCCATAGTCTTTGCCGGACAGGGCGTCTATGCCGATGAACCGCATATCCTTTTCCCGCCCCTCTCGGGCAGCGGCAGCATAGGCTCCGGCCGCCATACGGTCATTCTGCGCATACACCAGGTCGATATGCGGAAAGCGGCTCAGCAGAGTATCCATTTTCTCTCCGGCCTTGAGTTGCAACCAGGCACCGTCTTCAACGGCCAGCAACCGGATACCGGGATAAGCGGATATAGCCTTCACAAATCCTTGATGACGGTCTACGGCAGGTGTGGAGCCCACCAAACCTGAGATTTCCACCACATCTCCCTGCCCATGCAGCACATTGGCCACATACTCTCCCACAGCTTTCCCTATCTCGTAGTTGTCTGCACCGACGTAGGCCGTGTATTTGTCCGAAAGGATTTTACGGTCCACTACAATCACCGGAATGCCCCGGTTGTATGCCTCCTCCACAACCGGAGTTATCGGAGTGGCTTCATTAGGGGCCACAATCAGCAGATCCACCCCTTCGGCTATCAGCTCACGAATGTCTTTTGCCTGACGGTCATTATCGTCGACAGCAGTACGGATGTCCACCTCCACATCCTCGTAGAAATGGGCTTCACGGAGTATCTCACTGTTCATCTGGCGCCGCCATTCATCCTCGCTACATTGGGAAACGCCGATACGGAAACGTGCCTCGCGCCGGGAGCAGGCAACCGCCACTCCCCAAAGCACGAGCAAAAAGAATAAAATCCGAAGGTTATGCTGTCTCATCTTCACTTTCCTCTGATTTAAGATTGCAGATGAGCAAAGATAACGAAAAATGTGAAAAGAATAAGAAAAATCTATGCCAGCCTTTCTTTCAAGGCCACCGGCAATTCCGGCATGGCACCGCTCTGGGTACATACATAGGCAGAGACTTCCACCGCCAGTTTATGGGCATCGGGCACCTGCTTCCCGCTGAGAATGGCAGCGGTGAAGGCTGCCGTGAACGAGTCACCGGCTCCAACGGTGTCCGCCACCGGTACCTTGGGCGTCTCCTGGAAGGAAACCACTCCCGGAGTGAACACATAGCTGCCGTTCGTTCCGCAAGTCAAGATAAGCATCTTCAGGTTATACTTGGCCAGCAGAATCCAGCATTTGTCCTGCAAGTCGATGCCCGGGTAGCCGAAAATACGGCTGATGGTCACCAGCTCCTCATCGTTTATCTTGAGGATGTTGCAGCGGCGCATGGATTCGCAGAGTATCTCTTTGGTATAGAACCCTTGGCGGAGATTGATGTCGAATATCTTCAGTTGCCCCTCCGCATCGGGCATCGTGTCGAGAAAACGGTTGATGGTGATGCGGCTTGTTTCACTGCGTTGCGCCAAAGAGCCGAAACATACGGCACGCGTGTTCAGTGCCAGACGCTTCAGTTCGTCGGTAAAGGGAATGTTGTCCCAGGCCACGCCTTCTTTTATCTCATAGCACGGCACGCCCACGGCATCGAGCGTCACCTGCACCGTTCCCGTGGGGTAAGGCACGCGCTCAATCTGCGTGCGCAGCCCCTTCCGGGCGAACACATCCAGAATCTCGTCCCCATCCGCATCGGCACCTACGGCACTGACCACACGGCTGTCGAAACCAAACTGCGATGCATGGTAAGCAAAGTTTGCCGGAGCACCGCCTATCTTCTTTCCTTCGGGGAGGCAGTCCCACAGAGCCTCGCCCATACCTACTATTATCTTATTCATAATATTATATTGTTTAATGAATGATATATTTTATTCACGGCAAACTCAATGTCCTACCCGCTGCAAACCTAATAAAAAAGTTCCTAACTATAGAATGAAAAGTTGCCAATTATCTATTAAAAAGTCTCTAAGAACTAAGGATTATCTCTATCCCAAGGCTTGGGATAGACATCCGCAACCTTGGGATATGTGTCCGCAGCCTTGGGATATGTGTCCGCAGCCTGCGAACAAAGATTACCGCTTCATACGCAGCATATAGAAGAACAAGTACACTACCCCTACCGTCATCACAGCCACGGCACCGCTTTGTCCTACAGCATCACTTGCCAAGCCCATTGCTATCGGAAATACCGTACCGCCGAAGAGCCCCATAATCATCAAACCGGAAACCTCGTTCTTCTTTTGTGGCATAGCAAGCAACGCTTGGGAGAAGATAACCGGAAAGATGTTCGAATTGCCGAAACCGATAAGGGCAATGCAAATGTGTATCATTGTCTTTTCATGGAAAACGAACAACCCTACCATCGCAGCCAACATACATAACACGCTGATGCCGAAGAAGGTTCGGGGAGCCATCTTCTGAAGAATGAAGGCGCCGAGAAAGCAACCCGCCGTGCGGAAAATGAAGTAAAGGCTGGTGGCAAAGCCGGCATCGGCCAGCGTCATGCCCAGACGCTCCATCAAGATTTTGGGCGCTGTGGTATTCGTACCTACATCAATGCCCACATGACACATGATGCCCAGGAAGCAGAGAAAGATAAACGGCTTGCCCAGCAGGGCGAGGCACTCCCCGAAGGTGGAAGGGCGTCCCTCTTCCTTTTCCTCGCGGATGGAAGTACCGCTCAGCCAGAGAATGGCAATCACCGCAATGACCATATAGACCGGGAACAGCACCCTCCAGCCCATGCCCAGAGACGGAATGGCCTGCGTAGCTCCCCACATGGCGATGTATGGAGCCAGAAACGAAGCAATGGCTTTTACAAACTGTCCGAAGGTGAGCGAACTTGCCAGCCGCTCGCCGCTTACGATATTGGAAAGCAGCGGGTTGAGCGACGTTTGCATCAGCGCATTGCCGATGCCCAGCAATGAGAACGAGAGCAGCATCAGCACATAGCCGTCTCCGAAAACCGGGAGAAGCAAAGAGGCAAACGTGATGACAAGGCTGAGAAGCACCGTCTTCTTGCGTCCGATGCGGTTCATCAGCATACCCGTAGGTACGGAGAAGATGAGGAACCAGAAGAACACCAGAGACGGGAATATGTTGGCTTGCGAGTCGGTCAGGTTCAAGTCGGCCTTCACGTAGTTGGAGGCGATGCCCACCAAATCCACAAAGCCCATGGCGAAGAAGCAAAGCATGACCGGAAAGAGCTTTGCCAAGGAATTCGTTTTTTGCATAATTATATCCTATTTTTTAAAACCCTAATCTGTAAATTCTGCAATTATTCACTTTGTAGCTTCCACCTTTTGCATAACAACTCATACGATTATATGGCTCATTAGGGAAAACCAAATTAGTCATAGCTACCTTACCACCATCAAGGAAAATCTCAACAGAACACTTATCAACAAATATATTTAAAGTATGGCTCATTGTTTTTACTATAGGCCCCCAAGTAGCAAGAGCAAAATCATCGATATAATTAATCGAAGTTTTCATACGTTTATCATGGGTTTCAAGTATATGAGATTGACTATTACGACCAAAATCAACAATACCACTCTTCGTGCGATCCATTACTAATCTACTTTCTAATAAATCTAAGTAAATATCAACCTCTTCACCTTTTTCATTAAATAGTTTAAACCCCATTATATTTGCTGTACCATTGATAAACTGCATTTCAATTTCATAGGGCCCACTATTCTCATTCAACAATGTATCCACATGATACTCGGTATCAACCATAAATGTAGATATCTCCCTCACTTCTTTACGTATATCACGTACTTCCTTTACAGGAGTTATTGATACATAAAATTCACCATCTTGTTCATACAACCCTAACTCACGAGGCAAGGCATTAGCACTACGAAACTGTTTTGTAGGAACGATGTTTGCATACTGCCAATTACTCATCCAAGGTATTGCAATAACCCTATCACAAGTATTTGAAAAACAAACTGTTGCATAATGGTCCTTTCCCCAATCCAGCCATTTTACTGTCTCTTTAGGACTATCACAGACAAACTTCGTCCCATCAAAATTGCCTACAAAATATTGCGTAGCACTTCCCCCAAAATAGCAACCAGGATTTACATTGACAATCATAACCCATTTCATATAATCCTTATTACCATTAACTGGTAATTGGACCATGTCTGGGCATTCAAATTGACGAGGTTGCACACCATATCCTTCTCCCCACGCACTAAGATATGTCCAATCCTTTAAATTGTACGAAGCATAAAAGCGCATTTCTTTATCAGCAGAAACAATCATAATCCATTTCTTTTCAGGATTATACCAAAAGACCTTGGGATCACGAAAATCTTTTATCCCATCAAAAGGAGTCAGAATAGGGTTCTTTTCATATTTAGTATAAGTATACCCATTATCTTTACTGTAAGCCATACACTGAATTTGCCCATTTTTTTCACTTGCAGAAGTATAAAAAGCAATAATAGCTCCTGCACCATAACCAGCTGTATTCTCTACATCTACAACAGAACTACCTGAAAATATATGTCCCAGAGAATCACGAGCAATCACCGGTGCTTTATGCTCCCAATGCATCAAATCTTTACTAACTGAGTGTCCCCAATGCATATTCCCCCAAACAGAGCCATAAGGATTATATTGAAAATAAAGATGATATTCTCCATCCTTATAGACCAATCCATTGGCATCATTCATCCAACCATACAAAGGTGTGTGATGGTAAATTGGACGAAAAGTTTCACGGTTAGTAGTATCAAAAGTATCAACCAGCTCTATAGCATCCCACGTAACAGCATTATTATAGAGTCCTTTCATACGAATCATAATAGTCTCTCCACTACCCTGCCGATAATTATCTAAATCAAGAGGAACAAAATAATCTATACTGTCAACTGCCATATGTACGTCTAAAGTCTGCATAATTTTATTCCCGTCCCCACTCTCTATTTGCAAAAGAGATTCATCTGCAGACTCTTGAATTGGAAGAAGCAATATTTTTGCTTGTCCTTCCACATAAATAATACTTTCCAACTCATTCATATGCTCCAATTGCATCTGAAAATGAGTAGCTTGTTTACAACCCCAAAAGAGTAAACAGCACAAACTTGCGAATAATGCTATACTCCATTTTACTGCCATCTGCCACTGTGTTAATAAATGTTTCATGTTTAATGGTATTATATTAATAAGGTTTTGCAAAGAAACAACAAAAAAAGAAGCCTGGACATAATTAATGTTGCAACTACTATAACAAATGTTACCTCAGCATTGTAGAACAATGCTGAGGTAACAAAATTCATAGTTTTTGAAACATATTTGACAAGCATTTCATTTTCTTAGCGCTATATTTGCCATTGTTATAAAATAAATAATATATTAAGTTAAACTCAAATTATTAAGACCATGAAAACATGTAAAGCAAAAAAAATGTATGGATTAGCTATAATGCTTTTTTCCATAATGCTTGTAAGTCCTACTTATGCGCAAAACGGTCCCAAAGGAACATTAAGGGTTGGAGCTGCAAAAGTGGACATTACTCCTAATCAAGATGAATTACCACCGAATTCTTTCGGTATCCTTGACCATATTCATAGCCGAGCTATTGTAATTGATAATAATCATACGAAAGCAGCATTGGTTACAGTAGATATAGGTGGTATCAGTGATGCTCAATGGAAGACTATAACAGAACGGGTTGAGACGGAAATTGGAATACCCCAAAATAATATAATGATTACAGCGTCACATACACATAGTGGAGCACGTTTAAAACCAGAAGTCTTGAATGAAAAAATATTCTCTTCCATTAAAGAAGCCACATCCAAACTACAACCTGCCCAAATAGGATATGGTAGTGGAGTTTCATATATCAATATCAATCGCAATATTTTTGATCAAGAACGTCACGGCTGGTGGGAAGGCCCCAACTATGAAGGGATATCAGATAAAACAGTTGCAGTCATCTGTTTCAAAACAATGGATAACAAACCCATCGCAGTATATTATAATTACGCAATGCATGCTGTTGCAGCAGGGCAGTTGGATATGATTAGTGGAGATGTACCAGGAACAACTTCCAAATACATAGAAGACACTTTTGATAATGAAATAATAGCAGTATGGTCAACCGGAGCCAGTGGTGACCAAAACCCGATTTACTTCAATCAGACGTATGAGTTACGAGATATCCGTATTAAGGAATATGCAAAAAGAGGCGAAGATATCTCAAATGCAATGCCTCCAGGAGGCACAGGGCTTGACCGGAACAACCCTCAAGTAGCAAAACTAATGCAACAACAGAAAGATATCATCATATCTATGGGGCAAATGTTAGGAGAAGAAGTTCAACATGTTATGCGTAATATCAAACGTTATGAAACAGTTATTCCAATTAATACGGGAAGCAAAATTATAACTTGTCCAGGACGTAACCGATTAAATAAAGGAAGAGCTGGCTACGAAGGCAAATATGAAGATGCAGACCCGATTGAGCTCCGTCTCGGTCTAATTATGCTAGACAATATACCTATTACATCTGTTAATGCAGAAATATTTAATTATATAGCAGTCAGATTGAAAAATGAATCTCCATATACACGCACAATGATGGCAACAATAACAAATGGAACAGCACGTTCTGGATATATACCTAATGATGCAGCTTATGGTTTTCAGACATTTGAAGTACTTTCTTCCAGATTAAAACCCGGATATGCAGAAAGCGCCATTGTCAATGGACTACTTGATTTAATCAATGAAGCCACTCATTAAAAAAAGCTGGGCTATCCTTATAAAAAGGACAGCCCACATAACAAACTTTTGATTAACTAGAAAATGTGATTATGAAAACACATATATTTACCCAAAAATTCATATGGATAACATTTTTATTCATACTTTATTCCAATTCCATATTAGCTCAACAAATCAGTGTGACAGGAACTGTTATTGGAACAGATGATGAGCCTATTATAGGTGTTAGCATATTAGTTAAGGGAACCACCCAAGGAGTTATCACCGACCTTAATGGAAATTACACAATCAACACAAACAGTGATGCTACTCTTGTTTTTTCTTACGTAGGTTGCATAACCCAAGAAGTAGCTATCGCTGGTAGAAAAAAAATTAATATAACCCTCGTGGAAGACAGTAAAGCTCTGGATGAAGTAGTAGTTATCGGTTATGCTGTCGGTAATAAACGATCTGTATCAGGAGCAGTAGATCGTGTTACGGCAAAAGATATGAATCTTGGTTATATTGCTACTCCTATTGATGCCATCAGAGGCAAAGTTCCTGGTATGGTTATTTCTCAAGACGGTGGGAATGTTAATGCTGAACCGACTGTCCGCATTCGTGGAACATCTTCTTTATCAGGAGGTAATGATCCATTAGTAATCATAGATGGAGTCTTCGGATCCCTAGAGATGTTAAATACAATTGCAGCCCAAGATATTGAAGAAGTTACAGTTTTAAAAGACGCTTCTGAAACAGCCCAATATGGTTCACGCGGTGCAGCAGGCGTAATTGTTGTAACTACAGCTAAAGGAAAAGAAGGAGTTTCCAATATCACATATAATGGCCAATTCGGTATCAGCCATGCATATAAACAATTACAAATGTTATCACCTGACGAATGGAGGCATGTCAATCAAACTTTATTTTCTGGAGTAGGAAAAGATTTAGGTGCAAGTACCAACTGGATGGATTGGGTACAAAATTCTGTATATACCCAAAATAATCATACAGTCTCTCTTACACAAGCAACAAAAAAAGGAAGCATGCGTGCCACATTTGGTATAAATGACAGAACCGGATCAGTACGTAATACTGGTAATACCACGTATTACGGACGTTTCAACTCAAACTTACATGGTCTAAATAATAAATTGAGTCTTGAATTTAATTTATCTGCTATTTACCGTGAATCCAAGCCAGGTTCCAATGTTTGGTCAAGCGCTGCCGTTTATAATCCAACATATCCATCTGAAAGAAATCCAGAAACTGGTATATGGGACATTGACAACAATGTTTCATCAATGGTTGTACATCCAGGAGAAATAATGGAATACGATTTGAAAAATGAAAGCACACGCATTAATGCCAGTGCAAGAGCAACATATAAGATAATCGATGGATTATCATTAAGCGCTTTTGGCTCATTTATGTATGTAAACGCAAATAATAAAGCATATTACCCCAATGATGTATATGCTTATAGAGGTAATCGTGGACGTGCTCAGGTCAGCAATCGACATGGCAAAGATTGGATGGGTAATATACAAGCAAATTACTCAAAAGAATTTAACAAACATGCAATTAATGCTTTAGCTCTAGTAGAAGGTCAATCCTACTATACATTCAATAGTTCTGTATATACAGAAGGGTTTGATACCAACTACTTTAAATATAATAATCTTGCAGCCGGTGCCCTATTAAGTTATGGAAATGCATCATCAGGGGCTCAAAAGAACACACTTTTATCTTATATGGCACGCCTCAACTACATGTTTGACAATAAATATGTAATAACAGTGAATGCACGTACAGATGGTTCATCTAAACTTGGAGCTAACCATAAATGGGGATTTTTCCCTTCCGCATCTGCCGCATGGATTATCAGTAATGAAGAATTCATGAAAAAGCAAAAAATATTTTCTACACTTAAACTACGTGCCGGTTATGGAGTTACAGGTAATCAAGATGCTATTTCACCACTCAACTCTTTACAAGTCTTATCTCCAAATGGAATTTCATCTTACAACAATCAGTCAGTAGTAACTTATGCTGTAGCTTCCAATGCTAATCCCGATTTAAAATGGGAAACAAAATATACTTTTGATATTGGATTGGACTTTACAATGTTCAATGGTCGTTTACGTGGAACGATGGATTACTTCCATTCAACAACTAAAGATTTACTGTATACATATAATGTATCTGTTCCGCCATTTACATACCCCACCTTACTTGCCAATATGGGAGAAATGGTTAATAAAGGATTTGAATTTTCCATTTCAGGAGAAGTAATCAAAAATAAAAAATGGGGACTCAATTTATCAGGTAATGTATCATTCTTAAAAAATAAATTAATATCACTTTCAGGAGCATATAATGGTGAAGCATTAACTACCACAGACTGGGTAGTAGTATCAAGTGCAGGTGGTTCAGGGCTTACCGCAAATACAGCTGTTACTTATATGGCAGAAGGTTATCCCGTTGGTATTTTCCGTTTACCAGTACACGATGGCTTCAATCAAGCTTCAGATGGAAAGAAAACATATAAATTTAAAGATCTAGACGGTGATGGAACCATTGACCACTCAGATTCTGGAGATAGAGAGATACTTGGTCAAGTTGTACCAAAAGTCAACATGAATCTTAATGCACAGTTACGATATAAGCAATTCGACCTGTCTGTCCAATTCAATGGCGCATTTGGACATAAAATTTATAACGCAACCCATCTTAATTATAATAACTTAAACTTATTTCCTTCATATAATGTACTTAAGACAGCCCCTGACTTAGGTATCTATGATATTGTACATACTTCATATTGGCTTGAAAAAGGAGATTATGTAAACATTGAATATATAACATTGGGATACAACATTCCCACCAAAGTATTCAAAGTCTTTTCCAATGCTCGCATAGCACTTTCATGTAATAATGTAGCTACCATTACTGGTTATTCCGGACTAACTCCAATGATTAACTCAGCAAGTTTTCAAGGTGGAGTTGATTCTCGTAATATCTATCCTATTAATAGAACATATACTATTCAGTTAATTCTTAGTTTCTAAACATAAAAATAGAAAGCCATGAAGAAAAAAATATTAGGTTTAGTGACAATAGCAATACTATTACTAAGCAGTTGTTCTGATTTTCTTGACGAAGTTGCCTATGACAAATTCCAAAAAGAGGACGCATTAAGTAATCCCACATTAGTATATATCAATTCTGTTGCTGCTATATATTCAGGAATGGGATTACAAGGAACCTGCTTTGAGTTTCGTACATACCCTTACTCCTTTTTATCAGAATTCACATCGGATTTAGCAATGTTGCCCGGTCGTCAAGGTGACTGGGTAGATGGCGGTTTCCATCAGAATGCTTTCTTACACAGTTGGTCACCATCTTATGCGGCATTTTTAGCAACTTGGAATGACATTTACAAACAGATTAGTTTATGTAATTCTGCTTATGAAGACTTACAAGATATGATAGATAAGGGAGGAGAAGATTATCTCAAAGACTATCAATATGAAATTAGAGCTTGTAGAGCATTTTATTATTATCATGCAATAAATCTTTTTGGCAGGGTACCTATTATAGTTTCCTCAGATACCAAAGTGGCAGACGTAAAGCAACCAAATCGTACTCAAGTTTATGATTTTTTACGTGATGAATTAACCGATATCATACCACACCTACCTGAAGCAAAGTCCGCAGATTCAAACAGCCAATACTATGGGCGTATCACAAAGGCTGTCGGTTATATGATGATGGCAAAACTAGCTATCAATGCACCAATCTTTTCAAAAGAAGATTGGAACGATGGCTCCTTCACTGGAGGAATTAACGCAGTAGAATCCTATATTACAAATGCCGGAAAGAATATAACAATCACTCTTGAAGGAACTACACGTAACGCCTGGGAAACTGTTATATACTGCAAACAACGTATTAAAGAATTAGGATATGCACTAGCTGATAACTTTAAATCTAATTTCCTTGTAGGCAACGAAGGTTCTATTGAAAATATTTTTATTCGTCCTAATGATACAGACACTTACCGCCTTAGTCAAAATTTACATTGGTACTCATTGCATTATGCACATTCTGCTGCTATGGGATTTAATGGTGGGAACGGTCCAATAGCAACAATAGAAGCTGTTAAAATATTTGGTGCGACCTATGACGAAGCGACAGAAACTGCTGACTATTCAGCAACAGATCCACGTTGGGACATGAGCTTTTTCTATGGAGATGTGTATGTTGACGGAAAAAGAATTGCCTCACAAGTTTCCGAATCTTATAATCCTTATGGAACCTATTTACCATTCCAAGCCCGTATTGATTATGACGTAACTTCATACTCTGACCCTAAAGGATTATATATAGTGAAATGGGCTGGAGCTAGAGTAAAAAAACTGGAGCTTGATAAAACCGACAAAAACACAATGTGGGCTCATTATACTAATGCAGATTTTGTGGTATACCGATATGCGGATGCGCTACTACTCGCAGCAGAAGCACAATATCGTCTAGGGAATATTTCAGAAGCACTTACACTGGTAAATGAAGTTCGTAATCGGGTGAATGCCCAACCAAGAGAAACCCTTACATTACAAGACTTACTTGATGAACGTGCTCTTGAATTAATGTGGGAGCCTGTTCGGAGAGAAGATCAAATCCGTTTTGGTACCTACACTGAGGCTACAGATGATAAGTATCCAGGCGTACCGCATGCCAATTCTGCAGGAGACTGGGTATACGATGCCAACGGATACACAACAGTATTTCCAATTCCTATCGATGTACTCAACTTAAATAAAAATCTTACGCAGAACCCCGGATATTAATAATACTCCTCTCATGCAACAGTAAATATAAGAGTCGTGCTAGAATCAATCCTACACGACTCTTTAATACAGATATTTTAAGGATTTATATATAATGCCAATTTACTCAAAAAAGTCATTAATGCCTCACCATTTATCTATTAGTAAACAATAATAACCTCAGGAAAATAAATCTATACTTCTCAAAAAACAAACTGTTCCGCACACCGATATCCTTCTTCATAAAGCTCCGTCAGCTTCTTGATGTCACGCTCGATGCGGTCTACCACTACCGGCTTCTGTGGACGGATCACAACGATTTCCCCGGCGGCTTCCATCCGTTCCACCTGCTCCAACTGTTGATTATAGACAATACTGCGGCGGTTGATGGCTTCACGCAATAGCGGATATTTCTTATATATAAAAGGTGGAACCTTCGTTCCCTGAATTTCCTTACGGTACCCATGATTGCGCGTCAACACCACTACATTATTGGTAAATCCATCCTGACGGGCACGCATCAAAGGGATACTGTCCACAATACCTCCATCCAGCATCGGGATGTTGTCCACGTAGGTAATGGGACAGACAAACGGCAGACTGCTCGAAGCACGCACAATATCAATGACGCGCTCTTTACTCCGCTTCTCCTCAAAATAGTTCGCTTCGCCCGTCTCGCAGTTGGTAGTTACCATCACATAACGTTCGGGACAATGAAAGTATGCCTCGTAGTCGTAGGGAAGTATGTGTTCCGGAAACTCCTGGAACAACAAGTCGAAATCCATGATATTCCGCTTCTTCAACAGATACTTCAATCCGATGTAATTGTATTTTTCCAGCAAGTCGATATTGCTGTACTTGGCACGCCCGCGCTGACCGGACATATAGGAAAGTCCGTTGCAGGCTCCGGCACTGACGCCGATGGTATAGGGAAAGCGAATGCCACGATCCATAAAGCTGTCGAGCACACCGCAAGTGAAGACGCCGCGCATACCGCCGCCCTCCAAAACAAGACCGCTATGGTCGTCGATACGTATTATTTTCTCCATAAGTGTCGGAATTAACGCTTCAAAGATAGCTTTTGTTTACGATATTCTACCTATATTTGCAGTTGCAACAATAAATCTATAACATTTTAATTATGATGAAGAAATCAATACTGATGGCTGCATTGGGTTTATTAAGTTTAAACACAATAGCACAAGACACTCCGAAAGAGGAAGGTTTCATCTTTACGACCGTAAAAGAAAATCCTATCACTTCTGTTAAGAACCAGAACCGTGCCGGTACATGCTGGTGCTATTCCGGACTGGCATTCATCGAATCCGAACTGCTCCGCATGGGCAAAGGCGAATACGACTTTTCTGAAATGTTTATCGTACACAACACCTATCTGGACCGTGCCGACAAGGCAGTGCGTACACATGGTGACGTTTCGTTCTCACAAGGCGGTTCGTTCTACGATGTAATTTATGGTATGAAAACTTTTGGTCTGGTGCCCGAAGAGGAAATGCGTCCGGGCGTTATGTATGGCGACACGCTGAGCAACCACACCGAATTGACAGCCGTATCTGATGCCGTAGTGGCAGCCATTGCCAAGGGAAAACACCGCAGCCTGCAAACAGACCAAGACAAGAACCCGCTCTGGAAGAAAGCCATTACCGCTATCCACGATATTTATCTGGGCGAACGTCCCGAGAAGTTCACCTACAAAGGCAAGGAATATACTCCGAAGTCTTTCTATGAATCTACCGGACTGAATGCAGATGACTATATCTCACTGACTTCCTATACCCACCATCCCTTCTACCAGCCGTTCGTCCTGGAAATACAAGACAACTGGCGTTGGGCTTCTTCCTACAACTTGCCTATTGACGAGTTGATGGAAGTGTTTGACAACGCTATCAATAAGGGTTACACCATTGCATGGGGTAGTGACGTAAGCGAACAAGGCTTCACACGCGACGGTATAGCCGTAATGCCCGATGCAGAAAAGGTGCAAGAACTGAGCGGTTCGGACATGGCACACTGGCTGAAAATGAAACCCGAAGAAAAGAAACTGAACAGCAAGCCTCAACCGCAGAAGTGGTGCACACAAGAAGAGCGCCAGCTGGCATACGACAACTGGGAAACTACTGACGACCACGGTATGCTGATTTACGGTATAGCCAAAGACCAGGAAGGCAACGAATACTATATGGTAAAGAACTCTTGGGGTGAAGCCGGAAAGTACAAAGGACTGTGGTATGCTTCCAAAGCTTTCGTGCGCTATAAAACAATGAACATCATTGTGCACAAGGATGCACTGCCTAAGGATATTGCCAAGAAACTGGGTATTAAATAAATAAAAGAAGGAGATGCAGTTTGATGCATCTCCTTTTTCAATTCTTACCAAATCCTACAGATATCTTCCACAATCTGCGGAACCGTCAACCGGTTCTTCTTCAACTGCTCCTCCACATCGTAACGGTCGATAAACTCTTTCTTCACACCATAGTTCAGTACCTTCATATCCGACGGACCGTAGTAACGGGCAATCTTCTCGCCAAAGCCACCGTCCAGCACTCCGTCCTCAAGAGTAATGACCAGTGTATGGTCGCGCTTCAGGTCATCGAG
Organism: Bacteroides sp. D20; assembly: GCF_003436255.1. NCBI lineage: Bacteria > Pseudomonadati > Bacteroidota > Bacteroidia > Bacteroidales > Bacteroidaceae > Bacteroides > Bacteroides sp. D20. Next base: position 215,710 of record NZ_QSOO01000007.1, read on the forward strand.
CAAAGCCTCGTCCACACCCGTGATGTAGCGAGGATTGACAAGCGTGGCATCCACTCCTTTCTCTTCCTTCAACCGGGCAGCCACGGCTTCGCCCAACTGATAGAAAGAGCCCAGTCCCAATATGGCGACCTTCTCTCCACGATGGGACACCTCATAACGGTTCAGCGTCTTGCCGTAATCCTTCTCCGGTTCTACATTCCTGCGGACAACCCCATTGGCCGGCACGCGAATGGCAACCGGATGTTCCGTTTGACGGATGCCCCACTCCAGCATTGCCATATACTCCTCACGACAAGTAGGTGCCAGATAAACCATATTCGGAATATTACCGATGACCGGAATATCAAAAAGACAAAGATGGGTAACATCATTCATACTCGATAAGCTTCCCCAGAAGACAAGAATCAGTGCAGGATTATTGTTGATGCAAAGATCCTGGGACAACTGGTCGTAGGCGCGCTGGATAAAGGTGCTGTAGACCCCGAATACCGGTTTTCCACCTCCGGCAGCAATGGCAGAAGCCATGGCAACAGCCTGCTCTTCGGCAATGCCCATATCGATGAACTGCCGCCCTGCCTCCTTGCGGCGCTCCGGTGTAAAGCCAAATACCGTAGGTGTACCTGCGGTGATGCCCACCACAGTCGGGTCTTTCTTCATCTCCTGCAACAAATAACCGGCGGTAAGGTCGACATAGTCTTCACCCTCTCCAGACTCACCGGTCAGATTGCCGGTTTCAAGGTCGAACGGAACACTGTAATGGAAACGTTCTTTTTGCTCTTCTGCCAATTTGTATCCCTTACCTTTCAAGGTATTGATATGTACCACAACCGGATGCTTCTTGTCCTTCACTTCACGGAAAGCCTCTATCAATTGCTCCACGTCATTGCCATCCTTCACATAGAGATAATCATATCCCATTGCCTTAAAATAGTTGCAGGGAGCCTGCCCCTCCGTTTCGCGTAACTGTTGCAGATTGCGGTATAGCCCGCCATGATTCTCGGCAATGGACATCTGGTTATCGTTGACAATGACGATGAAGTTCGTGCCCAGTTCGGCACCTACATTCAATCCTTCGAAGGCTTCACCTCCACTCAACGAGCCATCGCCGATGACGGCAATCACATTACCCGCCTCCCCCTTCAGGTCACGCGCCTTGGCAAGTCCGCTTGCCAGACTGACGGAGGTAGAGGTATGCCCAATGACGAAGAAGTCGTGCTCGCTTTCCGACGGTTCGGAATATCCGGAGACTTCGTCATACTCGTCCGCATTCATAAACGCTGCCCGGCGGCCTGTCAATATCTTATGGGTATAACTTTGGTGAGACACGTCATAGACTATCTTGTCCGTTGGTGAATCGAACACGTAATGCAGGGCTATGGTGGCTTCTACCATTCCCAGGTTGGGACCTACGTGTCCTCCGTGGGAGCTTAACTTGTTTAACAACACCTGGCGGATTTCTCCACCCAATCCGTTCATTTCGCTGACTGATAACTTTTTCACGTCAGCAGGGGAATTTACTTTTTCAATATACATATTCTATAATAACATTTAAGTAGCAATGCTTGTTTATCCGATGCTGCCCGTTATGCAGACCTCATCCAGACGCTGCAAAAGTACAGAGGAAACGGGAACGGAAAGGTAGATAAATTACCGGTTTTATTACCTTTTTTACAGATATAGAGCCAACTGATATTTGCGCAAAATCCCTCAACTTGTGCATTTTTCACCCCATTTTCTTGTCAAACCCAACTCTTTCCGTAAATTTGCAGGCTGATAATGAGTTAACCGGCCAATTTCAGTAGCAGGATTCTACTACTCCTATTCCCGGTACTGACATACAAAGAAATACTAATACTAATAATTAATAGCATGAGTTTGAAAATTGTTGTATTGGCAAAACAAGTTCCCGACACACGCAACGTTGGGAAAGATGCCATGAAAGCCGACGGAACTATCAACCGCGCGGCACTCCCTGCCATCTTCAACCCCGAGGACCTGAACGCTCTTGAACAGGCTCTCCGACTGAAAGATGAACATCCGGGCTCCACCGTTACCATCCTGACCATGGGACCGGGACGTGCAGCCGAAGTTATTCGTGAAGGACTTTACCGTGGTGCCGACAACGGCTATCTGCTGACCGACCGCGCCTTTGCAGGTGCCGATACGCTTGCCACTTCGTATGCCCTTGCCACAGCCATCAAGAAGATAGGCGACTATGACGTCATCATTGGCGGACGCCAGGCCATCGACGGTGATACCGCCCAAGTAGGCCCGCAGGTTGCCGAAAAGCTGGGGCTGACGCAAGTGACCTACGCAGAAGAGATTCTGAACGTGGATAAAGCCGCCAAGAAGATTACCGTGAAACGTCATATTGACGGTGGTGTGGAAACCGTTGAGGCTCCCCTGCCCATAGTCATCACCGTAAACGGAAGTGCCGCTCCCTGCCGCCCGCGCAATGCCAAACTGGTGCAGAAGTACAAACGCGCCCTCGGTGCCCAGGAAAAAGCTGCCATCACCAAGGAAGGCGCTGAGCTTGCCTACGCCGGCCTCTACGAGAAATATCCCTATCTGAACATCACGGAATGGAGTGTTGCCGACGTGAACGGCGACCTTGCACAATGCGGTCTGAGCGGTTCGCCTACCAAGGTGAAGACCATTCAGAACATCTCATTCCAGGCCAAAGAAAGCAAAACGCTGACGGGCAGCGACAAGGATGTGGAAGATTTGATTGTTGAACTGTTAGCCAACCATACGATAGGATAAGATTATGAATAATGTATTTGTATATTTAGAGATAGAAGGCACAACAGTTGCCGACGTCAGTCTCGAACTCTTGACCAAAGGTCGTAAATTAGCCAATCAGTTGGGCTGCCAACTGGAGGCAGTTGCTGCCGGAAGCAATCTGGCAGGCATTGAAAAGCAAGTATTACCCTACGGAGTAGACAAACTCCACGTATTCGACGCTCCGGGCTTGTTCCCCTATACTTCCCTTCCCCACTCCTCTGTCCTCATCAACTTGTTCAAAGAAGAAAAGCCGCAAATCTGTCTGATGGGCGCCACCGTTATCGGTCGCGACCTCGGTCCGCGCGTTTCTTCCGCTTTGACCAGCGGACTGACCGCCGACTGTACCTCACTGGAAATCGGCAACCACGAAGACAAGAAGGAAGGCAAGGTTTACGAGAACCTGCTGTATCAAATCCGTCCCGCATTCGGCGGTAACATCGTTGCCACGATTGTGAATCCCGAGCACCGTCCGCAGATGGCAACCGTTCGCGAAGGTGTGATGAAGAAAGAGATACTGGACGCTGACTATAAGGGCGAAGTCATCAACCACGACGTTGCCAAGTACGTGCCCGAGACGGATTATGTGGTAAAAGTCATCGACCGCCACGTAGAAAAGGCAAAACACAACCTGAAAGGCGCTCCCATCGTGATTGCTGGCGGCTACGGCATGGGAAGCAAGGAAGGTTTTGACATGTTGTTCGAGCTTGCCAAAGAACTCCATGCAGAGGTAGGCGCCAGCCGTGCTGCCGTCGATGCCGGTTATGCCGACCATGACCGCCAGATTGGCCAGACCGGTGTCACTGTCCGCCCCAAACTGTATATTGCTTGCGGCATCAGCGGACAAATCCAGCACATTGCCGGTATGCAGGAAAGTGGTATTATCATCTCCATCAACAATGACGAGAACGCTCCCATCAATACGATTGCCGACTATGTCATCAACGGTACGGTGGAAGAGGTTATCCCGAAGATGATAAAATATTATAAATCACACAGTAAATAACAATAAAGGTAATCATGAAAGGGCTGATTCTTATATTTGTTCTTCTTTCAGGTATATCTTCCGCTATCGCTCAAGAAAAGCTCTGGTTGGACAAGAATTACCAATGGACGGACGACTCCATCCAGGCAGTCAAGTATGCTCTTGTTTCCAAGATAAACAAGAAGTGCATCAAGGTGGAAGAGTATGCTTTGGAAGGACAAAAGAAGGATGTCTGGCATTTCTCCGAATACAAAAGCAATCCCCGCAAAAGGATAAGGGAAGGCCTGCATACATCATTCTATGCAAATGGCAAGGACAGCCTGACAGAAGTATATAGAGACAACCGCCTGGAGGGGCAGACCATGGTGTATTATCCCGACGGTGCCATACATCTGGCCCGGAGCTACAGCGATGGTAAACTTGACGGAACACTCCTGCAGTACTATCCCGACGGGAAACTCCGTAGAGAGGAACACTATTCAGAGAATCAGTGTACCGGTGGAAAGATGTTCGACGAGCACGGAACTGAAATGGAACATCAGCCGTATTTCATGTTTCCATCCTTCCCCGGTGGAATAGAGAACCTCATGAAACTGGTGGCCAATGTTACCAAATATCCGGAAGACGCCTGGAAGCAAAAGGCAGAAGGAAGGGTAATCCTACGATTCGTTGTAGACGAAGAAGGCAAGATGACCCATCCCCAAATTCTCCAGTCCGTGCGCTATGACATCGACAAAGAAGCCATACGCGCTTTCGAGGCCATTGCCGACGTCTACCGCTGGTCGCCCGGCTATCAGGACGGAGAGGCCAAGCGAGTGAAATTCACCATACCCCTATACTTCAGAATACCTAAATAACCAAGAAATTATGGCAAATTTTTATACCGAAGTTCCCGAATTGAAGTATCATCTGAACAACTCGATGATGGAACGTATCTGCGAACTGAAAGAACGCGGTTACCAAGACAAAGACAAGTATGACTATGCCCCGCAGGACTATGCGGATGCTATGGACTCTTTTGACAAGGTACTTGAAATCACCGGAGAGATTACTGGAGAGATTATCGCTCCCAATGCCGAGGGCGTGGACGAAGAAGGTCCCCACTGTGCCAACGGCCGTGTGGAATATGCCAGCGGCACCAAGCAGAACCTCGACGCCATGGTAAAAGCCGGATTGAACGGTATGACCATGCCGCGCCGTTTCGGTGGCTTGAACTTCCCGATTACTCCGTACACCATGTGTGCGGAAATCGTTGCCGCCGCCGATGCCGGTTTCGGTAACATCTGGTCACTGCAAGACTGTATCGAAACGCTCTACGAATTCGGTAACGAAGACCAGCACAGCCGTTTTATACCGCGTGTCTGCGCCGGAGAGACCATGTCTATGGACCTGACAGAACCGGATGCCGGTTCCGACTTGCAGAGCGTAATGCTGAAAGCGACCTATGACGAGGCCAACAACTGCTGGCGCCTGAACGGCGTGAAGCGTTTTATTACTAACGGTGACGCCAATCTCCACCTCGTACTGGCACGTTCAGAAGAGGGTACCAAAGACGGACGTGGCTTGTCCATGTTCATCTACGATAAGAATGAAGGCGGTGTAGACGTGCGCCGCATCGAGAACAAGCTGGGTATCCACGGCTCTCCCACCTGCGAGCTGGTTTACAAGAATGCAAAGGCAGAACTTTGCGGCGACCGCAAGCTTGGTTTGATTAAATACGTTATGGCTTTGATGAACGGTGCCCGTCTGGGTATTGCCGCACAGTCGGTAGGCCTTTCACAAGCTGCCTACAACGAAGGTCTGGCTTATGCCAAAGACCGCAAGCAGTTCGGCAAGGCTATCATCGAATTCCCGGCTGTATATGACATGCTGGCTATTATGAAAGCCAAGTTGGATGCAGGACGCTCCTTGCTGTACCAGACTTCCCGCTACGTTGACATCTACAAAGCGCTGGACGACATTGCTCGCGAACGCAAACTGACTCCGGAAGAACGCCAGGAACAAAAGAAGTATGCCAAACTTGCCGACGCCTTCACTCCGCTGGCAAAAGGTATGAACTCTGAATATGCCAATCAGAATGCTTACGACAGCATCCAGATTCACGGCGGTTCGGGCTTCATGCTGGAGTATGCTTGCCAACGTATCTATCGTGATGCACGTATCACTTCTATCTACGAAGGTACTACTCAGTTGCAGACCGTAGCTGCTATCCGCTATGTAACAAACGGCTCATACTCTGCCACCTTGCGCGACTACGAGCAAGTGCCGTGCAGCGAAGAAATGCAACCGTTGATGGACCGCATCAAAGAGATGACCAACAAGTTCGAAGCCTGCACCAATGCGGTGAAAGAGGCACAGAATCAGGAATTGCTGGACTTCGTGGCACGTCGCCTCTATGAGATGGCTGCGGTATGTATCATGTCGCACCTCATCATTCAGGACGCGACAAAGGCTCCCGAACTGTTCGGCAAGTCGGCTCTGGTGTATGTGAACTACGCAGAAGCTGAAGTGGAAAAACACTTTAACTTCATCCGTAAGTTCAAGGCAGAAGAGCTGGAAAGCTACCGCAAATAAACGCATTGCTTGGACAAGGCAAATATAGCGGGCACCGGAGTTTAGCTACTCCGGTGCCCGCTTGTTTTTTCTGAAATACTTCCTCCTGCTTGCCCCTTCTTAAAAGGACAAAAGTTCTCAAAGAGACGAAAGGAAAATTAATACTCTCCGTGCAGCCTCAGCCTGCCGCGCAGCGAGTGTATCTCCCGCTGCATCTCTTCCATCCTTGCCAGCAGATGGTGGATGGCATCAATCCCTTCCATATTGATGGAAAGGTCGTAGTACATACGGCTGTACCGTTCCACATCCGGCAACTCGGAGAAAGGCAGATAACGCTCTCCACCTTCCTGCTCCACATCTATCAGTCCACTTTCGCACAGCATATCAATAAAAGTGGGCTCTATATGACACTTGTCACAATATTCGCTGATGACAATCCATTCGTTCTGCATAATCCGTTCTCCTTTCATTAGTTCATACTCTGAATTTTACGGAACATCTCTTTCTGCTGTTCCGTCAGGTTTGTCGGCAACTTCACGGAATAAGTCACGATGAGATCGCCAAACTGTCCCTCCTTCTTATATACGGGGAAGCCCTTACCCTTCAGACGTACCTTAGTCCCGTTCTGAGTTTCGGGTTTCACCTTCAGCTTCACCTGACCATCCAAAGTATCCACCAACTGGTCGCCACCCAGCAGGGCTGTATAAAGGTCGACGGTCACATCCACATACAAATCATCTCCCAAACGCTTGAATACCGAGTCGTCCGGAATCACAAACGTGATGTATAAGTCACCTGCAGGACCTCCGTTGATGCCCTCGCCACCATAGCCTTTCAGTTTGATGACCTGTCCGTTGGCCACACCGGCCGGAATGGTAATACGCACTTGCTTGCCATTCACCGTCAATATCTGTTTATGGGTCTTCGCAGCCTCACGAAGCGAGAGGTTCAAATCCGCATGATAATCCTGCCCGCGGAAACCGGCATTGGCACCGCCTCCGCCGCGCGTACGATGACCGAACATCTGTTCGAAGAAGTCTGAGAAACCACCGGCATTACTGCCCGAAAATTCCTGGCCGTCGGAAGAATACCAATACGTACCGCCTCCGTCCGTACCAAATCCCGCACCGGAACCTCCAAAACCGGCACCGCCAAATCCCCCGAAGCCCCCGGCTTGCTGCTGTGCCCGCTTCTGCGCTTCAAACTCGTCGGCATGTTTCCAGTGTTCACCATATTCATCATATTTCTTTCTTTTTTCAGGATCACTCAGCACCTCATTCGCCTCGTTGATAGCCTGAAACTTATCCTTGGCCGTAGCATCGTTCGGATTCAAGTCAGGATGGTACTTGCGCGCCAGCTTGCGGAACGCTTTCTTGATGTCATCCTGAGATGCCTTTTTGTCCACTCCAAGGACCTGATAGTAATCAATATAAGCCATAGTTTATTAGTTTTATTGTCTAAATACCATAAAACAAATAACACGCCAATTTGTTTTACGCATCACTAAAATAAGTAAACGAAAATTAAAAAGTAACACCAAGCACAACAACTACATGATAAACAAACATTTAGTTTCAATCAAACACTTATTTCACGTCTATAAAATACCAAAATAGTGTAAACGACACCTAATATCGTCTAATTATTCATCCTAAATCTTCCTAAAATTGACAGAAAATGCTTTATTTGTAATAAGGAAAATTTGTTTTATATATAATCCCCAACCTTAGATTAAAAACCCCCATTATGAAAAGTAATTATTGGCTCCTAACGGTAATATTCGCTCTCGTAGCCCTGCCGGGCAAAGCAGGCGAATGGATCAGAATCAACCAACTCGGCTATTTGCCGCAATCCGTCAAAGTCGCTGTATTCATGAGCGAGGAAGGAACAAACGTAGGAAATTATTCATTGATTGACGCTTTCACCGGAAAGGTGGTGCGTACCTTCAACACAACCAAGGCCACCGGCAAGATGGGAGGCATGAAGAGTACCTACCGGTTGAACTTCAGTGATTTCACAGAACCGGGCACGTATTATCTGAAAGCAGGCAAAGCGGTCTCCCCCCGTTTCCCCATCAATGCACAAGTCTACAACGGTACCGCAGACTACCTGCTGCACTACATGCGGCAGCAACGCTGCGGCTATAATCCGTTCCTGAAAGACAGCTGCCACGTGCACGACGGCTACATCGTCTATCATCCCACCAAAACCGGACAACATATAGACGTCCGCGGAGGCTGGCACGATGCTACGGACTATCTGCAATACACCACCACCTCCGCCAATGCCATCTACCAGATGATGTTTGCCTATCAGGAAAATCCGGAATCATTCGGTGACGCCTATGATGCAGCCGGACATCCGGGAGCCAACGGCATTCCCGACATCGTGGACGAAATCAAGTGGGGACTGGACTGGCTGAACCGGATGAATCCTGCTCCGGGCGAGCTGTACAACCAGATAGCCGACGACCGTGACCATGCCGGAATGCGCCTACCTAACAAAGACCTGGTGGATTACGGCTACGGACCGGGTAAAGGACGCCCCGTTTACTTTTGCAGTGGCGAACCGCAAGTACGTGGAGAGTTCAAGAATGCAACGACCGGAGTGGCAAGCACTGCCGGCAAGTTTGCCTCCTGCTTCGCTTTAGGCGCCAAGATACTGAAAGACTACTATCCTGAATTTGCAGCAGAAATCGAAGCCAAGGCCGATGCCGCCTATCAGGAAGGCGTAAAGAAACCGGGAGCATGCCAGACTGCCTCTGTCTTGTCTCCCTACATTTACGAAGAGGACAACTGGGTGGACGATATGGAACTGGGAGCCATGGAGCTGTACAGAGCCACCGGCGACAACAAATACCTGGCCCAAGCCCTTGAATACGGACGTCGCGAACCGGTGACTCCCTGGATGGGCGCCGACAGTGCACGCCACTACCAATGGTATCCGTTCATGAACATGGGCCACTACCATCTTGCCAAAGTGGACAACAGCCGCATCAGCAAGGAATTCATCCGCAACATGCGTACGGGCATCGAACGCACGTACGAGAAAGCGGTAGAAAGCCCCTTCCTGCACGGTATACCCTACATCTGGTGTTCCAACAATCTGACTACCGCCATGCTAACCCAATGCCGGCTGTACCGTGAAACCACCGGCGATGACACATACGCCGAAATGGAAGCCTCCCTGCGCGACTGGCTGTTCGGCTGTAACCCTTGGGGAACCAGCATGATTGTGGAACTTCCCCTTTACGGAGACTATCCCTCGCAACCCCACTCCTCACTGCTGAATGCAGGCGTGGGCAATACTACTGGCGGACTGGTGGACGGTCCTGTCTATCGTACCATCTTCGAAAGCCTGCGTGGTGTCAATATGACGGGAATTCCCGGAACTCCCGGACAAGACTACGAACGCTTCCAGCCAGACCTGATGGTATATCACGACGCCATCCACGACTATTCCACCAATGAGCCTACCATGGATGGAACCGCCTGCCTCACGTACTACCTCTCTGCCATGCAGAAGGATGGAATGAAGCAAGCCGGTATCCCAAATGACAAGAATGTATATGTGGACGGAGGCATTATCCGCACCGATCCCTCAAAAAAGCAAATCACCCTCGTATTCACTGCCGCCGACAAAGCAGACGGTGCCGATGCCATCATCAGTACCTTGAAGAAGCATGGCATCAAAGGTGGCTTCTTCTTTACCGGAGAGTTCTATGAACTTTATCCCGATGTAGTGAAACGCCTGCTCGACGAAGGGCATTTTGTAGGCAGCCACAGTTACGGACATCTGTTGTACATGCCTTGGGAAGACCGTGATTCTCTGCTGGTCACCCGCGAAGAGTTTGAGAACGATATGATGAAAAGCTACGAGACCCTCCGCAAGGCAAGTATCGAATACAAAGACGCTCCCGTCTATATTCCTCCTTACGAATACTATAACAAGGAAATATCCGCCTGGGCAAAGAATATGGGTATTCAAGTCATCAACTATACCCCTGGTACCATGAGCAATGCCGACTACACCACTCCGGACATGGGACAGAAGTACCGGAGCAGCAAATTCATCTACGACAAGATTATGGAGGTGGAAAAGAAAGAAGGTCTGAACGGACACCTAATGCTGATACACTTCGGAACGGACGACCGCCGCACAGACAAGTTCTATAATGGCTATCTGGACAAGATGATTAAGACGCTGAAACGAAAAGGCTACACTTTTGTACCGGTCCGCGAGGCTGTCGGTATATAAGCATACTCTAACAAAGATTTATTGAAAAGGTTAGTTAAAAAGGTTATCGTGCAAAGGTATTTAAGGTAAATATTCAATCGGTTTGTTTTCAGTAAACCTTCCCCTACCCCCAAGAGGGGAAAGTTTCGAAGTAAGCTCCCAGCCTGTGAAGGTTAGGAGCTTTTATATATTTCAGAGAAGCCTTTTTACCGATTGCAGCAATTGCTCGATATCTTCTTCCGTAGTATCAAAAGAGGTTACAAAACGGATTTCGTGGATGGCCTCATCCCAGAAGTAGAAGAAATAGTCCTTCAACAGCTCGTCAATCACCGGACGGGGCATCGTAAGGAAAAGCTGGTTACTTTCCACCTTCTGCGTAAAATGCGCACCTGGCAATTCCTTCAATCCGTCGTAAAGAATCTTTGCCATACGATTGGCATGCGCGGCATTTTTCAACCAAAGGCTGTCCGTCAGATAGGCAGTAAACTGGCAGGACAGATAGCGGAGCTTGGATGCGAGCTGTGCCGACTGCTTGCGCACAAAATAAGCTTCCTTCTTCAAAGCTGGGTTAAAGACAACCACGCTTTCTCCCAACATCAGTCCATTTTTCGTACCACCGAAGCTGAGGATATCTATCCCGCAATCCACTGTCAGTTCCCTAAAGCCAAGATTCAAGGCTGCACAAGCATTTGCCAGACGGGCTCCGTCCATATGGACATACATGCCATGCCGATGGGCCAAATCCGTCAAAGCCCGCAACTCGTCCGGCTTATAGACAGTGCCCAGCTCCGAACATTGCGAAATATAGATGGCTCCGGGCTGCGAATGATGCTGTTCGCCGAAATGGCACAAATAAGGACGGACTAAATCGGGCGTCAGCTTGCCGTCAGGGGTAGCTATAGGACGAATCTGACAACCTGTCATACGGGCAGGCGCACCGCACTCATCGACATAGATATGTGCAGTCTCTGCACAAATAATGGAATTATAAGGGCGGGTACACAGCTGCAAAGCCACCGCATTACTGCCCGTACCGTTGAATACGAACAACGGTTCACAATCCGGCGTAAACGCTTCTCTTATTTTACAGACAGCCTCCTCTGTCCAAGGGTCATCTCCATAACCTACAGCATGGTCACTGTTGGCCCGGTTCAGTGCCTCCATTACCAGCGGATGTACGCCTGAATTATTGTCTGAAGCAAAACTTCTCATAGTCATTCTGTTTTTGTTCATTGAAAAGAATGTGCAAAGGAAAGAATATTCTGCAACATGAAAAAACAAAGGAGCACAGATTTCATCCCCCCGGCAGAAAATGCTTCCGCACTGCGAAATCTGTGCTCCTCAATCAATCCATTCAATCGGTTTCCTTTATCCGATATAAACATTTACCCCTAGTGAAACATAAAGTTCATCTTCTTCCTGATGAATTTCAATCTTGTCCTCACGGGCAAGCCACCCCAATGCGGCTCCCAACTCCTTGTCCTTCAGTCCGGACTTCCTCTTTAAAGAACCGTAGCTCCATCTGGTATAATCGCTAAGCAACTGCCAAACTTTCCCAGCATTTAGTCCAATTTCGCTTTTGTTCATTTTCTCTTCAATTAAAAAGGTTAATAGTTCTTGTTGATTAGGTTATCTTTACGAAGGGTAAAGATATGATTTTTTATTTTACCAACAACAAAAACGAGCAAAAGATATGAAAACTAATCATTTTTGTAACACTTTTGTAATATTACACGCTTTTTATTAATAATCAAGAAGGTAAATAGAACAAAAAAACCGCAGTATCTATCAAAAAGACACTGCGGTTCTCCTATTTGATTAAGCAATCAGGGAAAACAATCTTACATCATTCCGCCCATGCCTCCCATTCCGGGAGCACCCATCGGCATCTCAGGCTTATCTTCTTTCTTCTCTACAATTACACATTCTGTAGTCAAGAACATACCGGCAATAGAAGCAGCATTTTCAAGAGCCACACGAGTAACCTTGGCAGGATCTACCACACCAGCTGCGTGCAGGTTCTCATAAACATCGGTACGGGCATTGTAACCGAAGTCTGCCTTGCCTTCGCGCACTTTCTGCACAACAACAGCACCTTCTTTACCGGCGTTGGCAACAATCTGACGCAACGGTTCTTCGATAGCACGCTTGATGATGTCGATACCTGTGGTTTCGTCCACATTGTCACCCTTGAAGCCTTCCAATGCATCCAATGCGCGAATATAGGCTACACCACCACCAGGAACGATACCTTCTTCGATAGCAGCGCGGGTAGCACGGAGTGCATCGTCCACACGGTCTTTCTTTTCCTTCATTTCAACCTCAGAAGCAGCACCCACATAAAGAACAGCTACACCGCCAGACAACTTGGCCAGACGTTCCTGCAGTTTTTCCTTATCATAATCAGACTTCGTAGCAACAATCTGAGCCTTGATTTGTTCGCAACGTTCCTTGATGTTCTCTTTGTCACCGGCACCGTTTACGATGGTCGTGTTATCCTTGGAAACAGTTACCTTGTCGGCAGTACCCAGCATTTCGATAGTAGCTTGTTCCAGCTTCAGACCTTTTTCCTCGCTGATGACAACACCACCGGTCAGCACTGCAATATCCTCCAACATTTCCTTGCGACGGTCACCGAAGCCCGGAGCCTTCACTGCACAAATCTTCAACTGAGAACGCAGACGGTTTACAACCAAAGTTGTCAGCGCTTCGCTATCCACATCTTCTGCAATAACCAGCAAAGGACGGCCGGTCTGTACTGCCGGTTCGAGGATAGGCAGGAAATCTTTCAGGTTGGAAATCTTCTTATCATAAATCAGAATGTACGGTTTTTCCATTTCGCACTCCATCTTCTCCGTATTGGTAACGAAGTAAGCAGAGAGGTAACCACGGTCGAACTGCATACCTTCAACCACACCGATAGTAGTATCAGTACCCTTTGCCTCTTCGATAGTGATAACACCGTCTTTGGAAACTTTGCGCATAGCGTCTGCAATCAGCTTGCCGATAACGGGGTCGTTATTGGCAGAAACGGAAGCAACTTGCTCAATCTTGTCATAGTTGTCACCCACTGTTTCCGCCTGGCCTTTGATAGAATCAACCACTTTGGCAACAGCCTTGTCGATACCGCGTTTGATATCCATCGGGCTAGCACCGGCAGTCACGTTCTTCAGACCTTCGGCTACGATAGCCTGAGCCAAAACAGTAGCAGTTGTAGTACCGTCACCTGCATCGTCGCCGGTCTTGGAAGCAACTTCCTTTACCAGCTGTGCGCCAGTATTCTGATATGCGTCTGCCAACTCTACTTCTTTAGCTACCGTTACACCATCTTTCGTGATGTGGGGAGCACCAAATTTCTTTTCGATGATAACGTTACGACCTTTAGGGCCGAGGGTTACTTTTACTGCATTTGCCAGTGTGTCGATACCTTTCTTCAATTGGTCGCGAGCATCGATATTGAATAATATTTCTTTTGCCATAACTATATTTACAATTTAACGATTTACAATTTACAAATTAACCTAAAACAGCGAGCACATCGCTTTGACGCATGATGAGGTACTTGGTTCCTTCAACTTCCAGTTCAGTACCGGCATACTTGCCATACAGCACTGTGTCACCAACCTTCAACACCATTTCTTCGTCTTTTGTTCCGTTGCCTACTGCAATAACTTCACCTTTCAAAGGTTTCTCTTTCGCTGTATCAGGAATAATGATACCGCCAATTGTCTTTTCTTCTGCAGGTGCAGGGAGTATCAGCACTCTGTCTGCTAATGGTTTAATGTTCATAATCTTTTTGTTTTATATGTTATACATTTGTTATAATGGTAATTTTGCTTTAAACAAGCGATAAACAACTTACGAAAACCGTGCCAAACGAACAAGCTGATTGTTTGGCAGACAAAGGCTGACAAAATGGCAAAGTATACAACAATATTTGCTATCTTTGCAGCCTCAAAAATGATTTGACTTATGAACGCAATATGGATAGTCCTCCCCATTCTTACCTTATTGATGTTTGAACTGGGACTGACATTACAAACCGAAGACTTTAAACTGTTCCGCAAACGCCCCCGCCCCATTATTGCCGGGCTGGCAGGCCAAATCATCCTACTGCCGATACTGGCATTTGCTTTAGGACATGTCTTCCATCTCGAACCTCTGTTCTTTATCGGCATCATACTCATAGCCTGCTCGCCAGGCGGCAGCTCATCCAACATCTTCTCCATGATAGCCAAAGGAGACGTAGCATTGTCCGTATCACTGACGGCATGCAGCAGCATTATTACGCTGTTCACTATCCCCGTGATTATGGAATTCGCCACACACTTTGTAGACAGCAATCTGGACATAGATATCCATCTCCCCGTAGGCAGCCTCATCATGCAGAACTTGGTCCTAATGCTTCTTCCCATTGTAGCCGGCATACTCACGAGGCGCTACCGTCCGCAAATGGCAGAAAGGCTTCATAAGATATTGTCCAAGACAGCCTTTCCTGCACTTATCCTGCTGGCAACCATCTTCTTCATACAGCACCATGCTACCATCACCGGCCAATTCGGCAAACTGGGCCTCTGCATCTCCATTCTTATCCTGCTGGCTATGGGAGGCGGCGTAGTGCTATCGAAGTCCATGCGCCTCAACCGGAAAGAACAACGTACACTCATTATAGAAATCGGTATGCAGAATGCCGCACAAGCAATTGCTGTTGCCAGTAGTCCGTTTGTATTCAACAATGACATTATTGCAATACCTGCTATTATCTACGCACTGGTAATGAATGTTATTCTGCTGATTTATGTGGGAGTGGTGAAGCGGCAAAGATAATCTTCCAACCGGTATCTCCCCTTCTTCTGTGTCGCTTTTCCATACTGTATCACTTTCCGGGGGCAAAAATGCAAACAAGCCATACAATGAATGCACTGCTTTCCCCACACCGGATGCCCATCCACCAACCGGATATTACCTACCGGACAAGATTTGCCGCATATTCCGCAAGAGATACAGCCTTCATCTACATGGAAACTCCTTGTACCAATGACAAAACGGACAAACAAAGGATTCACAACATACGTTTTCAGCCAGGCAGCACTGCCCTCATGCACATTCCAGACCCTCTTCCGTGCAATGACATCTTCGGCAATCGAAGCGACAGCATGCCGTGCGTTCTCTATCTTCTTGAGGCAAAGCGCCCCATCGTCCAAATTGAACATCGGTACATAGGTATTGGGCATTGCAACAGACCAGGCTGCATCCAACGGAAAATGTTCCGCCAGGCGGTTCATTCCCTTTCCCATATCGTCCCCGCATGTACACACGGCATAACGGTAACAGCAGTCCGGCAACCGGAGCTGCGACAAAAAATCAATCAAGACACGAGGTGCATACCATGAGTGTACCGGAAAAACAATACCTAGTCTGTCAGCTATCGACAGCCCTGCGGGTATCGAGCCTTGCTTAAGGCAATCAACAATGCTGACGGCAGTATCATGCATAGCCTCTGCAAGCAATTCTGCAATCCAGCGTGAGTTTCCGGTTGCGGTAAAATAAAGTATCATCGGCAATATGTTTTGCCGACAAAGGTAGTGATTTGACTTGAATTCCTTCTATTCCAGCAACTCTTCTATGGAATAATTTTCCCAGAACGCTTTTGTAGAATGTACCAATGAACTGCCCATATAGAGCAGGAACAATGCCGCTATGACAATCATCAGGAAACTGACGAGGGCATTGTGTTTTTCTTGCTTAAGCTCAACAGAAACCATAAGAACCTCCTTTTTTGTCAGTACAAAGATAAATGCAGGATGTTTCATTTTTCCTACGCCACTATTACAAATACCTATATTTGTGCCATAAATATACAAAAAAAGGAGCAATTTTGTGCTCCTTTTTAAATGTATTTCAGTTTTTATTATTTCAGTTCGCTAACCAGCTCTTGGGGAGTGACCATTTTCTGCTCTCCGGTCTCCATATTTTTCAATGTCACCTTACCTTCATTCATTTCATTCTCACCCACCAGGGCCACAAACGGGATGGCTTTGGAGTTCGCATACCCCATCTGTTTCTTCATCTTGCTTGCATCGGGGAAAATCTCGGCACGGATGCCTGCCGCACGCACTTCAGTCAATACATTCATTGAGAATGCGGCCTCTTTCTCACCAAAGTTGATAAACAGTAACTGAGTACCGTTCACCGCTTCTTTCGGATAAAGGTCAAGCTGGTTCAGCACATCAAAGATACGGTCTGCACCGAACGAGATACCGACACCACTGACACCGGACATACCGAATACACCCGTCAAGTTGTCATAGCGTCCTCCACCAGTAATACTACCGATTTGCACATCCAGCGCCTTTACTTCGAAGATGGCACCGGTATAGTAATTCAAGCCACGGGCCAATGTCAAATCCAGCTCGATTTCGTTCTTCAAGCCAAGGTTCTTTAAGGTGGAAAGGATAAATTCACTTTCCTCCACGCCTTTCAGTCCGGTCTCGCTGGCAGCAAGAACTTCCTTCAGAGTTGCAAGTTTCTCTTCATTACTTCCGCTCAACAAAATGATAGGTTGCAGTTTGGCGATAGCCTCGTCACTGATGCCTTTCTCTTTCAACTCGGCATTGACATTGTCCAGACCTATCTTATCCAACTTATCAATGGCCACAGTAATATCAACAATCTTGTCAGACTCACCGATGATTTCGGCAATGCCACTCAATACCTTACGGTTGTTAATCTTGATACAAACACGGATGCCGAAGCGGGTAAATACCGTATCGACAATTTGCATCAGCTCCACCTCATTCAGCAAGGAATCACTGCCTACCACATCGGCATCGCACTGATAGAACTCACGATAGCGTCCTTTTTGCGGACGGTCGGCGCGCCACACGGGCTGTATCTGATAACGTTTGAAAGGAAAAGTTATTTCATCGCGGTGCATCACCACGTAGCGGGCAAAAGGTACTGTGAGGTCATAGCGCAAACCTTTCTCGCAAAACTTGCAGGCAAGTCTCGGAGCATTACGGCTCAACAGTTCTTCATCTGTCAGTCCGGAAAAGTAATCACCGGAGTTCTGTATCTTGAACAAAAGCTTGTCGCCTTCCTCACCATACTTCCCCATCAAGGTAGAAAGCATTTCCATCGAGGGCGTTTCTATCTGCTGAAAACCATAGAGATGATACACCTCACGAATCGTATTGAATATATAGTTACGCTTCGCCATTTCTACGGGCGAGAAGTCACGGGTTCCTTTCGGAATACTTGGTTTTGCTGCCATAATCAGTTCAATTATTTTAAAAATCGGACGACAAAGTTACAGTATTTTATTGATTAAGAAAAGAGAATGTTTACCTTTGTATCATTACCGTCGCATAAAAACGACCAAAACAAACTTCAAACTTACACATTTATGAAAGAGAGACTGATTTTATTCTGCATGTTGTTGCTATGCGGCATCGGTGTTAGCCGGGCACAATCCGGCAACGCCAAAGACTTCGACCAAAAAGAAGAAACCATCGTACAAAAGCTGCAACAAGCCGTCAATGAGAAAAACTATAAAGAAGCCGAAAAGAACGGTAAGGCTTTGATAACTCTGTTCAAAGAACAAGACGAGAACACTCAGAAAAAGTACAGCTGGCTCATACAGTCCTATTACTACAATTTAGCCTGCTTCCAATCCTTGTTAAAGAAAAAAGGTGAAGCCATCAAAAATTTAGAACTGGCCTACGACAATGGATTTCAAGATTACAACCACATGATGAATGATACCGACTTAGACAACCTGCGCAGCGATAAACGGTTCAAGGCAGTGCTTGCCAAAGTGAAGAAAGTGGGTGACTACCTCGACATACTTCAAAAAACACCGGGATACACCCACAATGAGCGCCCTGATACACTCCCCCGCTTCGAATACATCAATCCCAACAACAAGTATTTAGTAGAGGTACGCCAATACTTCAAGTTGGACAGTGTGGCAGGCGCAGGCGACGAACTATCAAAAATAAAGAACATACTGACTTATATACACAATACCATAAAACATGACGGAAACCATGAAAGTCCGGCAGGCAGCAACATCATAAAATGGGCAGAAGCTTGCAAAGGCGGTGCGCGAGGTCTGCATTGCGGAGGTCTTGCCCATGTACTGAAGGATTGTTATCTGTCCATGGGATTTAAGGCACGCCACATCAGCGAATTACCCCAAAAATACATTGGCGAATGCCATTCCATTAACGTAGTTTATTCCAATACCTTGGATAAATGGATATGGGTAGACCCTACCAACAATGCCTGGGTGATGGATGAAAACGGCATCATGCTAAGCGTGCAAGAAGTGCGCGAACGTCTGCGAGACGGTCGTCCGGTAATCCTAAATGAAGAAGCCAACTGGAATAACCAGCAGAAGATTACCAAAGAATATTATTTAGACAGCTATATGGCCAAGAATCTCTATAGCATAAAAGCAGACGATGTACTGCTTTGCCCCTCAGACCCTAATGCAGAAAACTTCTTCCAAGCCAAGTACGTGGTCAATGACGATGCCTGGTTCTGGCAGTCGCCCTATTAGGAATAAAAAAACAGATGATGCATCCGGCAGAGACACATCATCTATTTAATCAGACCATCTGTTTCGGGTGAACAGATGGTCTGTTTTTTATGTCTGCATCATGTGTTTAATCTCTGCGTCCCATGAATATCATGATATAATAAATCAGGGTAGCAAGCGAACCGAGAGCAGCCACTACATACGTATAGGCAGCCGAGCGGAGTGCATCTTCCGCTTGCGCATGATTATATGAATTCGTAATGCCGGAATTGCTAAGCCATACCA
This sequence comes from Bacteroides sp. D20, assembly GCF_003436255.1. Taxonomy (NCBI): domain Bacteria; kingdom Pseudomonadati; phylum Bacteroidota; class Bacteroidia; order Bacteroidales; family Bacteroidaceae; genus Bacteroides; species Bacteroides sp. D20. The sequence goes on from NZ_QSOO01000007.1 coordinate 235,092, forward strand.
GCGCACGCTTACTTGCATTGATTTCCACCGGCAAGGTGATGAAGCTGAATAAAGTTGTCAATGCAAACAGTATAATGCCCGCCAGCAACAGTTGCGGAAAGGAGTTCAGCATCAAGATACCTGCCAGCAGCAACCACGTCATCCACTGTGAGGCAAAAGAGACTACCGGCACCAGTTTGCTGCGCATTGTCAACGGAGCGTATGCGCGTGCATGCTGCACGGCGTGACCACATTCGTGGGCTGCAACGGCAGCAGCCATGATGCTATTACTGCTATAAACACTCTCACTCAGGTTTACTGTCTTATTGGCAGGATTATAATGGTCGGTCAGATGTCCGGGAGTATGCGTCACGGTCACATCGTAAATGCCATTGTCGTGCAGCATCTTCAAAGCAACGTCCGCTCCCGTCATTCCGTTGCCGGTAGGGATTTTAGAGTACTTCTTGAACTTGTTCTGAAGATTCATCTGTACCAGCCAACTGACGACGGCAATACCGATAAAAATAATCCATTGCATTCCTATCATTCCTGTTCCCATAATTTTCTTTCTTTAAATTGTGAATAAATCAGTCGTTTCTTATTGTATAACAAATAGTCTGCCAAAAATAAAAGGAAACGGTGAGCAATGCCAGCGTTTCCTTTATCTTTTAGGAAGAATTAAAGATTTCTGATTTATAATTTATTTTTCAATCTCCACCTCTATCACTTTATCAATATCCGTCGGAACCTCCGGCAAGTAGAGCATCACCCCTCCTTCACACTTACGGAACTTCACTGGAAGACGGTCGGCATACCCCACTGCCTTCCTCACTTTCTTGCCTTCCAACGGCAGGAAGAGAGCCTTATCCTGCAATTCGAGAATATGCACGTATAATTTATTTTCTCTTTGTGTAGTGACTCCCCAAGGATGCGGAGCAATGCAGCCGCCACGGGTTCCGTAGATGGTTTCACCGTATACCTTCATCCATTCCCCTACTTCTGCCAGACGCTCCAATGCAACAGCAGGCAGCTCACCGTCCGGCTGAGGACCGATATTCATCAGCAGATTGGCATCTTTACCCGCAGCCTTCACCAGGTAATGTATCAGCGTTTTGGTAGATTTATAATCCTGGTCCGTAATCTTATATCCCCACATTCCATTCATCGTCTCGCAGGTTTCAAGGGGCAAGGCGCTGATATCCTGCCCGGAAAGGCCGGCACGGTTCTCTCCCGGCAGGTCGCGCTCGAATATCTGGATGTCCTCGCCGGCAAACGGTGCTTGATGATGGTTGTTCCCAACCAAGCAAGCCGGTTGCAGGCGGTGTATCATGGCATATTGCCCGGGCAGTTGCCAGTCAAAATCCGGATTCTGGTCCTGGTCCCACCAGCCATCAAACCAAATGGCACCTATTTTTCCATAATTGGTGAGCAGCTCGGTCAGCTGGTTGTTCATGAATTTATAGTAGCTGTTCCAGTCGCCCTTCGGATTCGGTCGTCCCGTTCCACGTCCGGTGCGTCCCCACGGAGCATCTTCGCGATACCAGTCGATGTGCGAATAGTAGAGATGCAGACGAATACCTTGCTTGTGGCACTCGTCCGCCAATTCTTTCAGAATATCCCGCTTAAAAGGGGTAGCATCCACAATATTGTAATCGGAAAAGCGTGTGTGGAACATAGAAAAGCCATCGTGATGCCGGGATGTAAAGCAGATATACTTTGCCCCGGACGCCTTAATGGCTGACACCCATCTGGCAGCATCGAATTTGGCAGGATAGAAACCTCCCGCCAGTTTGGCATACTCCTTATAATTAAGGTTCTTGTTCGTCATGGTCCATTCTCCGGTAGCCAGCATACTGTATATCCCCCAATGCAGGAAGATACCGAAGCGATTGTCCCGAAACTCCTGACGGGATTTCAGGTTCTCCTCCGTCGGCTGGTAAGTCTGCGACTGTGCGGAGCACACAAGAAGAAACAACAGTAAAAAAGACAAAAGACGTGTTTTCATGGCAATAAATAAAAAAGGCACGGATTATCCGGACACCCACGGTTCTTCAGATGAAGCCGCGAAATCCGTGTAATCCGTGTCTAAGGTTATCTGTTTGTTTTATTATTCCTCTGTATACCGTTCGATGGTCTGCTCACGGTCCGGTCCCAGAGAAACAATCTTGATGGGCACACCAAGCTGTTCTTCCAGGAATGACAAGTATGCATTGAATTCTTCCGGGAACTCATCTTCACTCTGCATCTTGGTCATATCCGTCTGCCAACCGGGTAGCTCTACATAAACCGGTTCAATAGTCTCGTTGATATCGAACGGGAAGTAATCAATCTCTTCCCCATCCATCTTGTAAGCTACACAAGCCTTAATGGTTTCAAAAGAATCGAGCACATCGCTCTTCATCATAATCAGTTTGGTAACCCCGTCTACCATAATGGCATATTTCAATGCCACCAGGTCAATCCAGCCACAACGGCGCTTACGTCCTGTCACAGAACCGAACTCATGACCCAGCGTGCAAATCTGGTCACCGGTCTTGTCGAAGAGTTCCGTCGGGAACGGACCGGCACCTACGCGCGTACAATAGGCTTTGAAAATCCCATATACCTCACCAATCTTGTTGGGAGCAATGCCCAGACCGGTACAAGCACCTGCACAAACCGTATTGGAAGACGTTACAAACGGATAAGAACCGAAATCAATGTCCAGCATTGTCCCCTGTGCACCTTCGCACAATACAGACTTGCCGGCAGCCAGCAGATTGTTCATCTCGTGTTCGCTATCCACCAACTGGAACTGTTTCAAGTATTCGATACCTTCGAACCATGCCTTCTCCATTTCGGTAATGTCATACTCATAGTTCAAGCCTTTCAAGATTTGCTCATGACGGGCCTTGGCCGCTGCATACTTCTTGTCAAAGTCATGCAGAATGTCGCCTACACGCACACCGTTACGGCTGATTTTATCCGTGTAAGTCGGTCCGATGCCTTTTCCGGTCGTTCCTACCTTTGCATCGCCTTTGGCAGCTTCGTATGCAGCATCCAGTATGCGGTGAGTCGGCAGAATGAGGTGCGCTTTCTTGGAAATGTGCAAGCGTTCCTTCAAGTTATGGCCAGACGCTTCCAAAGATTCGGCTTCCGCTTTGAAGAGAGCCGGGTCAAGCACTACACCGTTACCAATGATATTCACCTTGTCCCCCTGGAATATTCCAGACGGAATGGAACGGAGCACATACTTCTGCCCTTCAAACTCGAGTGTATGTCCGGCATTCGGTCCGCCCTGGAAACGAGCTACGACATCGTATCTCGGAGTTAACACATCAACGACTTTGCCTTTGCCTTCGTCGCCCCATTGTAATCCTAATAATACGTCTACTTTCATTTTTCTTTTTTATGGTTATTGTTCTTTTTCTTCCGTTTATTGGCCCGGTCACACTTGCTGCACAACCCATACATATATAAGGAATAGTGCGTAAGATTAAAACGGCTCAGTTTGGTATTCTCAATGGCATGTTGCAACTCCTCGTTCTGAAACTCGGTCACCTTTCCGCACTGGGTGCATATCTGGTGATGGTGCGTATCGCGATTATAAGATTTTTCGTATTGGGAAGAGTTGCCGAACTGATGCTTGATGACCAGACGAGCATTTATAAGCAAAATGATGGTATTGTAAAGCGTTGCACGGCTGACGCGGAAGTTCTCCTGGTCGGCCATCAGTGAATAGAGCGTGTCGATATCAAAATGACCGTCTATGGAGTAAATGGTGTCAAGTATAGCATAACGTTCGGGAGTCTTCCGATGCCCGTTCGCATTCAGATATTCAGTGAATATCTGCCTAACTGTATCTTTCACATTCTGACTTTCCATTTGACGGCGCAGTTTTACAGCCAACAAAGTTAATCCTTTTTTGTGGAAAGCAAACGAGAAAGAGATAAAAATTGCGATAAGGGAAATATTCCCTTACCGCATCAGTCTCTATAACCATAGAACTTATCTAACAAACCTCCTCTTTTACAAGATTGTATAGTAATTGTTCTACATCAGAAGAAGAATTGTCCATACCCTCCACCCTGCGGCAAACTTGAAAAGAATTTTCCTCATTTTGCTGCATAAAGCGGCGGATGGCAGTCATGGCTGCATTGCGTACATGGTAGGAGCCCGACAAAAAAGCCGTTATTGCCTGGTCGAGGAACTCATTTTCAACCCGTTCGTTCATATCCCCTTTCTTCATCAATAGACGGGCTATGGTGAGGAAGCCGCAAACCTGCGTGTATTCGTCCTCGCTTGCAATCCAATGGAAGGACTTGGCAGGCGCATAAGGAAGATGTTGGAATAAATTCATGGTGGTAAGTTCTGCAATCTCGATATTACGGATATCTTCCACCCAGATATCGGCTATCTCGGGCAGGAAACTCTCTACCGGCTGTAAAAGTCCCGCCAATATTTTGCACTCTCTGATATCTTCTTTCCACAAAGCTTGAGCCAGAGAGTGGTCCTTCTCGTAACCGGCAGCAATACCCTTGATACGGGGCAACTCCACGCCAAAGTTCAGCTTATATACCAGCCCTTTCTCACGCATACTTTGGGACACAACCCCGTTCATTGAGAGACGGAGCTGTGTCTTTATATCTTTCAGCCGCTGATGCAGCTGCTCTTTAGTATCTATCATAGTTCATCATTTATTGACAGAAGGCAATGTAGAATAGTCTTTGCTATAACGCAACATCTGTTCCGCATAACCTTCATCATAAGTCACTGTCACATCTGTTATAGTACCGTCGGCATCCGTCACCGCTTCATACTTGGGATTGACGAACCCCTTATACGGCGCAAGATTCAGCTTCTTGTAGCGTTCCAGCACTTCGGCATGCAAAGCGGGATCGACTTTCACGGCATAGGCTTCCACCAAATCATGGGCGCCGGCATAGTCACCGGTAGACTTGATACGCTGTATCTCGGCAAGCAACCGGCCAAACAAGTCACGCACTTTCTCATAATCGTTTATCACGACGTACGTCTTCCCATCCTTCTTTACCAATTCCACAACCTTTTCTGCCGCACCTTTCTCGTACACCCAGCGGGCTATGAGCTGACGGTTGCGCATATGGGCTTCTTCTACATTGTTACCCGGCTCGATACGTACAAGCTGTGTCATCAAACCATTCATCAGATAGGTGTAGTATTGAGCCTTATAAGCATCCGCACTTGGAGTAAGCCCCAGTTCCACCAGCTTCGGGTCGGCCACGTAGTAGAGTCCGAACAAGTCGGCGCGCGCCTCTTCGATAGTAGAACCATATGCCTTCAACGCATCCGGGTCCACACCCGGGAGCAATTTACCGGAACCATGTCCCAAACATTCATGCAGGTCAGTATGCAGTTCATCTGTCACATCTGCGTACTTATCAATCAGTTGAAGCTCTGCATCACTGTACACAAACTCCTCATTGAACCCGTTGCCATGAGCTGCCTTGTTATAAGCATCTGTAATGTTACCGATTGTAACGGATTTCGAACCATGATGGCTACGTATCCAGTTGGCATTGGGCAGGTTGATGCCGATAGCAGTTGCAGGATACAAGTCACCGGCCAGAATAGCCGCCGTGATTACCTTGGCAGACACCCCTTTCACTTTCTCCTTCTTGAATTGTCCGTCTACCGGCGAATGGTCCTCAAACCACTGTGCATTGCCGCTTATCAACTCTGTACGCTGGGTAGCTTCCAAATCTTTAAAATTCACCAGAGATTCCCAGCTTGCCTTCATGCCGAGCGGGTCACCATAACTTTCGGTAAAACCGTTCACAAAGTCAATGCGTGAGTTCAAATCCTTCACCCACAAAATGGCATATTCATCGAATGTCTTCAAATCGCCGGTTTCATAGAATTCCATCAGTTTGGCTATCACCGCCTTCTGCTCGGGAGTCTCGGCAACTCCTTCTGCCTTCTTCAGCCAGTAGACAATCTTTTCAAGTGCCTGTCCATACAAGCCACCCACTTTCCATACTTTCTCCTGAATCTTGCCATCCTCTTTCACCAAACGGCTGTTCAAACCATAGGAAACGGGAGTTTCATCCTGCGGATTCTTCAAGGCATTATAGAAATCTTCGGCCTCCTGCTGCGTCACGCCATCGTAATAATTGCATGCGGAAGTCAAAACCAAATCTTCACCGGCAGCTTGGTTCACCCGTTTGGGCATCACCGTGGGGTCAAAAATAACGGGGAACACTTCCTCGCACAGTTGTTCCACAGTCTGTCCTTCGGCAAGCGGCAACGTAGCTGCATCCACACTCTGTACAGCCTGCCTGAAAAATTCGGGAGTAAATCCCGGAACGAACTTTTCGCTGCCATAGTGATGATGAATGCCGTTGGAGAACCATACCCGCTTGAGGTACACTTCCATAGCCTTGAAATCAGGAGTGTTCTTATCTCCCTTATAGCCGGTATAGACAGCTTCCAGCATCCGGCGAATCGTCAGGTTGTACTTGCCATTCTGGTCGAAAAGAATGTCTCTGCCCTGCAAAGCCGCTTCCGTCAAATAATAAACCAATTCTTTTTGTTTGAGGGACAAATCCTCAAAACCTGGTACGCGGTAACGTAAAATCTGTAAATCTGCAAATTGTTCCACTGTATAGTCAAATTTTTCTGCCTCAGCAGTTGTTTTCGGATTTCCGCCACAAGCCGTCAATAGAGAAAGGGCAGTCACCATAGAAATTAGTTGTTTCTTCATGTGTCGGGAGTATATAGATTGGTATTAAAAAAGAAGAAAAGGAAGTATCCCGAAACAACTGTTCCGGAATATTTCCTTTTTATTCATTCAGTCATACAGAATTATTTCTTCTTAGCTTCTTTTTCTGCGTGTCTTTTACGATATCCATTAGGAGTCTCACCTACATTTTTATAGAAAGCAGCATAAAAAGACTGACGGTTTGCAAAGCCGACCATCGTACTGATCTCCTCTACATTCTTGTCAGCATATCTTTTGTCTGTCAACAAATGCTGCGCTTCTTTTACTCTATATTCATTCAGCAGGCAAGAATAGTTCATGCCGAAGCGTGAATTCACCACTGCAGACAAATAGCGAGTATTGGTCTGCAATTCTTTCGCCAAATCCTTAGCGGAATAATCAGCATCTCTGTACTTCTTTTGTACAACAACGATATTCAATATCTTGTCATACAACTCATCTGCCAATTCCGGCCTTATCAAAGAACGGTAGGCAGCATCCTTTTCTTTCTTTTCGCGCAAGTTGTAAGGACGTTTCTTCGTTCCTTTTTCCTGGGCATTGTTTTCTAAATCACTCATTGAATTAACTGGTTAGGGTTGTTTAAAATCGGAAAAGCCAAAGGGTTAGCCCCTTAGACTTTACAAAAGTCAGACATTTTTTTTTAATACACAACTTTTCCCGTATATATTTTTGATAAATAAACAACGAAAAAGGTTGAAAAGTAGGTCAATTCAGCCATTAATAAGAAACTTTAACTTTTTGCAGAAACTCATATGATACAAAATCTTGATGACTTTCCATTTGTAGTATATGCAATAATTAGTGTACCTTTGCCGGAAGAAATACATACTGCCAGATTATGCTACAAACGCTCAAGACATATTTCGGTTACGACAGTTTCCGCCCCTTACAAGAAGACATCATACGCCATCTGATGGACCGTAAAGACGCATTGGTACTGATGCCTACGGGAGGTGGAAAGTCCATCTGCTACCAACTTCCCGCCCTATTGAGTGAAGGCACGGCGGTAGTGGTTTCTCCGCTCATTTCCTTGATGAAGGACCAAGTGGAAACGCTCTGTGCAAACGGTATCGCGGCCGGTGCACTGAACAGCAATAATGATGAAACAGAGAATGCTTCCCTACGACGTGCATGCATGGAAGGCAAGCTGAAACTGCTATATATTTCTCCTGAAAAATTATTGGCGGAAGCCAACTATCTGTTAAGGGATATACATATTTCCCTTTTCGCCATTGATGAAGCTCACTGCATCTCACAATGGGGACACGATTTCCGTCCGGAATATACACAGATGGGCATCCTTCACCAACTGTTTCCCCAGGTTCCCATCATTGCACTTACTGCCACAGCCGATAAAATAACCCGTGAAGATATTATTAAACAGCTACACCTCAACCAACCGAGAATTTTCATTTCATCTTTCGACCGTCCCAACCTGAGTCTCACCGTAAAAAGAGGTTACCAGCAGAAGGAAAAAAGCAAAGCCATCCTCGACTTCATCGCTCGCCATCCGGGAGAGAGCGGCATCATTTATTGTATGAGCCGCAGCAAGACCGAATCGGTGGCACAGATGCTTCAGAAACATGGAATAAGGTCAGCAGTCTATCATGCCGGCCTATCGCCGGCACGAAGAGATGAAGCACAAGACGACTTCATCAACGACCGCGTGCAAGCGGTATGCGCCACCATTGCCTTTGGAATGGGAATTGACAAAAGCAATGTGCGCTGGGTAATTCATTACAATTTGCCCAAAAGCATTGAAAGTTTCTATCAAGAAATAGGACGTGCCGGACGAGACGGAATGCCCAGTGACACCCTTTTGTTCTATTCACTGGCCGACCTCATTCTGCTCACTAAATTCGCAACAGACAGCGGGCAACAAAGCATCAACCTGGAAAAGCTGCAACGTATGCAGCAATATGCGGAAGCAGATATCTGCCGCCGTCGCATTCTGTTAAGTTATTTCGGTGAAAATACGACCTGCGACTGTGGAAACTGTGATGTATGCAAAAATCCCCCCGAACGTTTCGATGGTACAATAATCGTACAAAAGGCACTTAGTGCAATCGCGCGTTCCGAGCAACAGATAGGAACCGGTATTTTAGTGGACATCCTCCGAGGAAACATGAGTTCTGAAGTTACAGAAAGAGGATACCATCGACTCAAGACCTTTGGAGCCGGGCGCGAAGTCCCCCCCAGAGATTGGCATGACTACCTGCTGCAAATGTTACAGCTCGGTTATTTCGAAATAGCCTACAATGAAAACAACCACCTGAAAATCACTCAAAGCGGAACAGATGTCTTGTTTGGCAGAGCACGCGCCCTGCTTGTCACCATCCGCCGCGAGGAAGCTGTACAAGCTACAAGAGGCCGTAAACGCAAGGCTACAGTTCCAACCAAAGAATTGCCATTGGGATTGCCCAATACAGAAAGTGGGGAACTTTTCGAGGCTCTCCGCACTCTCCGCAAACGCCTTGCCGACCAGGAAGCACTTCCTGCCTATATCGTACTGTCCGACAAAGTGCTCCACCTACTCAGCGCCTCCCGCCCCACTACCATAGAAGAATTTGGTAATATCAGCGGTATAGGTGAATATAAAAAGAAGAAATACGGAAAAGAGTTTGTGGATCTGATACGGAAATATAGTTGAATATTATTTACACTGCAACAGCAACTCCCTGAGGTCACCTTGCGGTACGCCAAGCGAAATGGCTTTTTCGAAGTCACGTTTTGCCAACTCCTTTTTCTTTTGGGAAAGATAAATTTGTCCCCGTATCAAGTAGGCTTCCGTCTGTGAAGGATCCAGCTTAATAGCTTCTTCCAAGTCCATCATGGCCAGGTCCACATGTTTCATATCCTGCTCCACACCCGCACGTGCCACGTAAAGCACGGCATATTGCTGGGTAGTCAGCCGGGTAGATTCTCCTCCTTTTTCTGCAATCATGGCATTCAATATCGAAAGCGCCGCTTCGTATTTGCCCTCCTTCTGCTCCAGCGTAGCCAACCCCAGACGGCCATTGTAGCTCCGGGGGGCAAGTTTCAGCAGACGTTCATAATCAGACTTTGCAAAATTATAGTTGCGCTGCCGCATATAGATATAGGCACGCATCAGCAAGGCTTCCTGATTATCGCTTTCTATATCCAGCACCAAAGAATAGTCTATCCGGGCCAAATCATCCTTCCCCAACTCAAGGTAAAGAGCGGCACGATTCATCAGGGCAGGTATGGCACGCGGAGCAATGTTCAATGCCAGAGTATACGAGTCAAGGGCCTGCTCATACCGGTGCTGCCGACGTTGTATCGTACCCAAGTTGGAGAACAGCAAAGCGTTATGAGGATTGGCGGGCTCCATTTTCAAAGCTTGTTCAATGTATTTTTCGGCCAATGACAAGCTGTCTTGCTCCGTGGCTGCAACCGCACGTTCGCTCAGTTCCTGATAGGTTTGTGAAAAGGCAGGGAACATCGTGGCTCCACACAAGAAGAAAGAAAAAATAAGTTTCTTCATATAATAGTTCAGTATTTATTCCAAAGGATAGGTATCGAAAGCGAACAGTTCTGTTGACAAATAGCGTTCCCCCGTATCGGGCAGTAGGGCAACAATCATTTTATCCGCAAATTCAGGGCGTTCGGCCAGCAACCGTGCCGCATATACCGCCGCACCGGATGAGATGCCAGCCAGCAAGCCTTCCGTAGAAGCCAGCTCTCGTCCTCCACGAATGGCCTCGTCATCGGGCACCGGAATAATCTCGTCTACTACAGAAGCATCATAAATGGAAGGAATAAAATTGGCCCCAATCCCCTGGATGCGGTGCGGTGCATCTTCCCCTCCTTCCAGAACCGGAGAGGAGGCCGGTTCTACAGCCACAACATAGACATCCGGATTATGTTTCTTCAAGGCACGCGCCACTCCACAGACCGTACCGCCCGTGCCCACACCGGCAACAAAAACAGTCACTTTACCATCCGTGTCCGTCCAGATTTCTTCCCCCGTAGTATGTTCATGAGCCTTGGCATTGGAGGGATTCTCAAACTGCTGCAGAATAACCGCACCAGGTATCGCATCCCGCAATTCTTTCGCTTTGGCAATGGAGCCGGCCATACCTGCCAGTCCGTCGGTCAGTACAATCTCCGCACCCAAGGCTTTCAACAGATTACGGCGTTCCACACTCATGGTCTCCGGCATGGTCAATATCAAATGATATCCCTTGATGGTTGCTACCATCGCCAGTCCCACGCCGGTATTGCCACTGGTAGGTTCAATAATCGTGGCTCCGGGGTTCAAAGCCCCACGTGCCTCGGCATCCTCAATCATGGCAAATGCCACACGGTCCTTCACGCTTCCCGCCGGATTAAAAGATTCCAGCTTAGCCACAATATTTCTTTTCAATCCGTATTTACGACTGTATTCAGCCAATTCCATCAAAGGAGTATGCCCAATCAACTCCGTCAGGTTCTTTGCAATTTTCGCCATAATCTCACTGTCTAATACATTCTTCCCGTACACACTTATGTAACATGGATATGCTGACAAAGATATGGAAATTCCAAGAAATAAACCGTGCGGGAAAGGAAAGATTATACTGCCATCTATCAAAGCTTAACACGAATAAAGAGGATGAAAGGATATGAAACGATTGAAGAAGGCAGGATGAGGAGGAAGAACCATATCTGACAATCAGCGACTTCCCACTGCAAAGATGGTGCATGCTTTTTGCAGTAGTACTGCAAACGAGCTGCAGCGTTACTGCAAATAGGTTTGCAGTGGTACTGCAACTGCTTTGCAGCGCAACTGTAACAGCTTTGCAGTGACACTGCAAAAGGTTTGCAGAACTTTGCAGTGAGAAGTTACTGATGAACAGAACGGTAATGAGACACTGTTATCAAGACTTCTTAAGATAGTCTACAATCCACGCGCCCACTTCCTTGGTACCGTATTTGTCGCCACCTTCTACTTGAATCTCCGGTGTACGTACATTCGCATCGAGTGAAGCATCAACTGCCTTACGAATCAACGCCCCCTCCTCTTTCAGGTCGAAGTATTCGAAAAGCATGGCTACAGACAAAATTTGCGCCAGCGGATTGGCTATATTCAAGCCTTTCGCCTGCGGCCAGGAACCATGGATAGGTTCGAATACCGGCGTGCTCTCTCCCGTAGAAGCAGAAGGCAGCAATCCCATAGAGCCACTGATGCAGGAACCCTCGTCCGTCAAAATATCACCAAACGTATTTTCCGTAACCATTACGTCAAAGAATTTCGGCTCTTGAATCATCTTCATGGCGGCGTTGTCCACAAACATATAGTCGGTTGTCACCTCGGGGTACTGCGGTGCCATCTCCTGGGCAATCTGTCTCCAAAGACGGGAAGAGGCAAGCACATTGGCTTTATCCACCACCGTAAGATGTTTACTGCGTTTCATGGCATATTCAAATCCGACTTTCAGGATACGCTCAATCTCAGGACGGGTATACATGTTCGTATCATACGCCTTGTCATTGTCCTGGTATTTCTCACCGAAGTACATGCCACCGGTCAATTCGCGGATGCAAAGGAAATCGGCACCATCCACCAGTTCCGCACGAAGGGGAGACTTATGGAGCAGACATTTGAAGGTCTGCACGGGACGGATGTTGGCAAACAGTCCCAGTTTCTTGCGCATAGCCAGCAAGCCCTGCTCGGGACGCACTTTGGCAGTAGGGTCATTGTCGAATTTCGGGTCACCTACGGCAGAGAACAATACAGCATCCGCATTTTTACAAGCCTCATAAGTGGCTTCGGGAAACGGGTCACCCACCTTGTCTATCGCGTCTGCACCGCAGATGGCATATTCATAGTTCACTTTATGTCCGAACTTCTCACACACGGCAGTCATCACATCCACGCCTACGGTAGAGATTTCGGGGCCGATACCGTCACCGGCCAACACTGCAATTTTAAAATCCATTGTTTTCTTTATTATTTAAAAGTTCATCTATCTTCTTTTTGTTTGCAAGATTCTTGCGGCGATACCGGTCACCCCACACAAAACCAGCTGTCAATATAAGGGTATTGATGGCTGACATAAGATACTCGTCCGCATCCAACTCGCCGCTCCACCAACGCAGAAAGAGGTTGAAAGCAAAAAGCAAGCCTGCATACAACGCATAGCATACATAAGGACGCCTCTCAAAAAACGATTTCTTTTTCTCCATGAGATCCATTTTTTATGATTCGTATTCGTCTTCTATGATATTCAGCATCTTCACCGTCGCCTTGATGGCCGCTTCCGTCTGGTCTGCGTCCAATCCGCGTGTACGGAATATCGTATCTTCAAAACTCCAGGTAATAACCGTCTGCACAAAGGCATCGGTACGCCCACCGGGAGGAATGGTCACGGCATAGTTCGTCAGCATCGGGAACTTACGACCCAGTGTCACTTTATATATCTTGCGCAAGGCGCGCACAAAAGCATCATACTGGCCATCTCCACTGGAACTTTCCTCATATTCCTTTCCGTTAATTTCTATCTTCAACGTAGCCATCGGCTTCAATCCATACGCCAGATTCACAATATAGCTCTTAAGGCTGACGCGTTCTTCTGCCATTCCGTGCTTCAGTACGTCCGAAACGATATAGGGCAGGTCTTCTTGCGTCACCAGCTCTTTCTTGTCGCCCAACTCAATGATGCGTTCGGTCACTTTGCGCATGGCATCTTCATCCAGTTGTAACCCCAAGTCCTCCAGATTCTTCCGGATATTGGCTTTACCGCTGTTCTTGCCCAGAGCATACTCTCGCTTGCGACCAAAGCGTTCGGGCAGGAGGTCGTTGCAGTAGAGGTTACTTTTATTGTCACCGTCGGCATGGACGCCTGCCACTTGGGTAAATACATTCTCGCCAACAATCGGTTTATTGGCGGGAATGACGATGCCCGAGTAGGACTCCACCACACGGCTTACGTCGTTCAGGCGGCTTTCGTCAATGTTGGTAATGGCATTGAAGTGGTCTTTCAAGATAGCCTGCACACTGGCAAGCGGAGCATTGCCGGCGCGTTCGCCCAGGCCGTTAATGGTAGTATGCAGTCCCTTGCAACCGCTAAGTACGGCGGCAAGCACATTGCTCACGGCAAGGTCATAGTCATTGTGGGCATGGAAGTCAAAATGGGCATGCGGATAGCGTTTCACCATCTTGCGCATGAACTCGATGACCTGCAGCGGGTTCAATACGCCCAACGTGTCAGGCAACATATAGCGGCGGATATTGGTCTGCTCCAAGGCGTCCATCAGACGGAACACATATTCCGGAGAATCTTTCATGCCGTTGCTCCAGTCTTCCAGATAGACATTCACTACCATATCCTGCTCGTTGGCGTAATCCACTACGGACAGAATATCCTCGATATGCTCTTCGGGAGTCTTCTTCAACTGGTAGGTGCAATGCTTCAGCGAGCCTTTGCACAGCAGATTGATGACACGGCAACCGGTCGCATGTATCCAGTCCACCGACGTGTGGCCATCTACAAAGCCAAGCACTTCTACTCTTGGCAACAGATTACGGCGTGCCGCCCAGTCACAAATCATTTTTACGGCATCAAACTCTCCTTCGGATACCCGCGCAGAAGCCACCTCCACCCGGTCTACCTTCAATTCCTCCAGTAACAAACGGGCAATCATCAGCTTCTCATGGGGCACAAAGGAGACTCCGCTGGTCTGTTCACCGTCGCGGAGCGTAGTGTCCATGATTTCTATCTTCGGATGATTATGCTTCATTTTTATTCTCCCAAGCTTCTATCTTATCTTTATTCTCAACCAGAAAATCGATGTCATCCAAGCCATTCATCAGGCAATGTTTCTTGTAGGCATTGATTTCAAAATGTTCGATCTTGCCCGTAGCTTTGTTGGTGATGGTCTGTTCGGGCAGATTCACTTCCACTTCCATCTTCGGATTGGCAGAGATAGAGTCGAACAACTCTTTCAGGAACGGCTCACTTACCACCACCGGAAGCACAAAGTTGTTCAGTTCATTGTTCTTGTGTATATCGGCAAAGAAACTCGATACCACCACGCGGAAACCGTAACCGGCAATGGCCCATGCAGCATGCTCACGGCTGGAACCGGAACCGAAGTTCTTTCCCGCCACCAGAATCTGTCCACCGTAAGTGGGATTGTTCAAAACAAAGTCCTTGTTCAGAGAACCGTCCGGATGATAGCGCCAATCGCGGAATAAATTATCTCCGAAGAACTTTTCCTCACGGGTAGTAGCTTTCAGAAAACGTGCAGGGATTATCTGGTCTGTATCCACATTCTCTAATGGAAGAGGCACACAAGTACTGGTTAATCTATCAAATTTTGTCTTCATCTTTGTATTTACGATTTACAATTTACGATTGAAAATACTCTTGATTTACCTTTGTTGAACGATGTTTGATTTACGAAGTAATTTTAATCGTAAATCGTCCAATCGTACATCAAATCAGCGTTCTCGGGTCAGTAATTACTCCAGTCACTGCCGCTGCTGCAGCTACAAGCGGGCTGGCAAGCAGTGTTCGGGAACCCGGTCCCTGGCGTCCTTCAAAATTACGGTTACTGGTAGACACTGCATACTTTCCGGCAGGCACCTTATCGTCGTTCATTGCCAGGCAAGCAGAACAACCCGGTTGGCGAATGGCAAAACCGGCCTCTTCCAAAATCTTGTCCAGTCCCTCTTCGCGAATCTGTGCATCTACCATCCAGGAGCCCGGAACCAGCCATGCCACTACATTCTCGGCTTTCCGACGGCCTTTCACAATGGAGGCAAATGCACGGAAATCCTCAATGCGTCCATTGGTGCAGGCACCCAAAAACACATAGTCAACCTTCTTACCCAGCAAAGGTTCTCCCGGTTGGAAACCCATATAGCTAATAGACTTCATGAAAGAGGTCCGGGCAGCTTCTCCCATGCCTTCGGTAGTAGGAATATGTTGTGTGATACCCATACCCATGCCCGGGTTGGTACCGTATGTAATCATCGGTTCAATATCTTCGGCAGCAAAACGGACTTCCTTGTCGAACACTGCATCCTCATCACTCTTCAATGTTTTCCAATAGGCCAATGCCTTGTCCCATGCCTCACCCTTCGGAGCATATTCGCGTCCTTTGATGTACTCGAAAGTGGTCTCATCCGGAGCAACCATACCGCCGCGGGCACCCATCTCTATACTCAGATTGCACAAGGTCAGACGGCCTTCCATAGTCAGACTACGCACAGCTTCTCCGGCATATTCCACGAAATATCCCGTAGCGCCGCTGGTCGTCATCTTCGACATCATGTACAATGCCACATCTTTTGCCGTCACTCCTTTGCCAAGTTTGCCGTCAACAGTGATGCGCATTGTCTTAGGACGGGTCTGAAGGATACATTGCGAGGCCATTACCATTTCCACTTCACTCGTACCGATACCGAAAGCCACTGCTCCCATCGCCCCGTGGGTGGAAGTATGCGAGTCACCGCAGACAATGGTCATGCCAGGCAGGGTCAGCCCGCGTTCCGGACCTACTACATGGATAATTCCGTTCTTCTTGTCCATCATGCCGAAATGGGCCAATCCAAACTCTTCCGCATTCTTGGCCAGTGTATCTACCTGAGTCTTTGAAACCGGGTCTTCAATCGGCTTGTCCTGGTCATGCGTCGGCGTGTTATGGTCGGGCATACAGAAAATCTTTTCCGGACGGAAACACTTGATTCCACGTTCGCGCAATCCTGAAAAGGCTTGCGGGCTGGTTACTTCATGACAATAAAGCCGGTCAATATAAAGCTGTGTGGGACCGTCTTCCACTTTCTGTACCACATGGGCATCCCAGATTTTATCAAATAATGTATTCATCTCTTTATGTACAATTTAGCTATTTACAATTTACGATTAAAATCACATCTTGAACTTATTGATACAGTCGATGTACGCTTCCACTGATGCCGCGATAATATCCGTATTGGCACCGAACCCATAATAAATATGATTATCGTATTCCACCTGCATATGTACCTTACCCATATCGTCGCTACCCTTGCTGATAGCCTGGATAGTGAATTCCTTCAATGTCATATGGCGGTCAATAATCTTCTTCAAAGCCTTGATAGCAGCGTCTACCGGACCGTTTCCACTGGCGGCGGCTTCAAACTTCTCGCCAGAGATGTTCAATCCCAAGCTGGCAACCGAACGAACCCCCACCCCACTGGTCACCTGAAGATATTCCAGTTTGATACGGTGGTTCTGCGTACGGTTTGCCCCTGCCAATACCAGAATATCATCATCGTTGATATCCTTCTTCTTATCGGCAAGTTTCAAGAACTCTTCATACACTTTGTCCAACTTCTCCTGATCCAGTTGTACTCCCAATATCGACAAACGATTCTTCAAGGCTGCACGTCCGCTACGGGCTGTCAATACGATGGAATTATCATCAATACCCACATCATGCGGGTCAATGATTTCGTAAGTCTGTACATTCTTCAACACACCATCCTGGTGAATACCCGACGAATGGGCAAAAGCATTGCGACCTACAATAGCCTTGTTGGGCTGCACCGGCATGTTCATCAGACTGGACACCATACGGCTGGTTGGATAAATCTTCTGTGTATTGATGTTGGTCTCGATTTCTATGTCCTTGTGACATTTGATAATCATCGCCACTTCCTCAAGAGAAGTATTGCCGGCACGTTCACCAATACCATTGATGGTTACCTCCACCTGGCGGGCACCATTCAGTACGCCAGCCATTGTATTGGCAGTAGCCATGCCCAAGTCATTGTGGCAATGAGTAGAAATAATGGCATTATGAATACCGTTGACATGTTCCATCAGATATCTTATCTTCGCGCCATACTCATCAGGCAAGCAATACCCCGTTGTATCGGGAATATTCACCACAGTCGCACCTGCCTTGATAACAGCTTCTACCACCCGTGCCAAATATTCATTATCCGTTCGGCCTGCATCTTCGGCATAGAACTCTACATCATCCACATACTTACGTGCATACTTTACGGCAGCCACTGCACGCTCTATTATTTCCTCGCGATTGGAATTAAATTTATATTTAATGTGCGAGTCAGATGTACCGATACCAGTATGGATACGTTTATGCTTGGCAAACTGCAAAGCCTCTGCCGCCACATCAATATCTTTCTGTACGGCACGTGTCAAGGCACAGATGGTGGGCCATGTCACAGCTTTTGATATCTCAATGACCGAATTGAAATCTCCCGGACTTGAAATCGGAAATCCGGCTTCAATCACGTCCACCCCCAGGGCTTCCAGTTGTCTGGCTACCTGAATCTTTTCCACTGTATTCAATTGGCATCCCGGAACCTGCTCGCCATCGCGGAGCGTTGTGTCGAAAATAAATAATTTGTCACTCATTGCTTTATTGTATTTAATTTATGTTCCATAAAAAAAGCCTTTCGCACTTGGAAGTGAGAAAGGCTTCATATATCATTGCATCTTACATATATATTCACGCACAGCACTCACTTCCACTAAACCTTGCCAGTAGAATAATAATACCACACAGTAGAATATATGTAAAGTTCTGAATCATCTTCTTTTTGTTTTGACGTTGCAAAGGTAGATATTATTTCGTAGCACACAAAGAAATTCGTTACTTTTTTCCGATAAAAAATATCACTTTATAAGTTTGTATTCATTTATCGCTAAAATATATCACAAAAAGAGGCGTACCTTGAGGTACGCCTCTTCCTTATTCTTCAATTCAATACAAGTTCTGAATTACTTCTTCTCACAAGGTTTGTTACACTTGGCACCATCACATGCAGCCTTAGGGCACGCTGCTGAATCAGCTGCCTGGCAACATGCCTTTGCAGAGTCACATACTTGTTCTGTTTTTGCAGCACAGCAAGAATCTGCCTCAGTTGCATTAGAATCTGCAGCCTTTTTGTTGCCACAAGATGTCACTGCGAAAGAAAACGCTACCGCAACGGCAGCCAATAAAACTTTAGTCTTCATACTTTCAATTTGCTTTAAACGTTGATATAAAATTAGTTCGGCGCAAATATAAGAAAAGTTTATGAGACCGCCAAAAACGAACAAAGCCTCCGTATCCTTATCAGACACGGAGGCTTCTTCTGAAAA
>NZ_QSOO01000008.1:0-227754 GCF_003436255.1 Bacteroides sp. D20
TTTAAGGGGCAAAGGATTCGGCAAGAAATAGAAGGGTGCAATTAATCCTCCAGATTAGGTAAGAGTTACTGACCTCCAGTCTCCCCAACTAACATTATCACCACTGGCTTTCCTCACTAAAATTCTCGAACCTCCACTGTATATCTGTAATATGTAATCGAGGGCTTTAAACACCAACAAGATTCCAAAACCATCATATGGCATGTTCTGAATGCCGCTATTTATTCTATAATAACCAGTATTCGTTGCAATATTAGCGTCATTAATTGAACCTCTATATTTAAACAGTGCACTCAACAAATCACCGGGAGCGATAAGCACGCTGTCCTTACCTTTCAAGCCTCGCACATAGTCCACACTACTTACTGAAGTCATCTCATTTTCTTTAATATCTTGTTCTGCCATACTTCTGTACATTTAAGGGGCGAATCCTCCGGATTATGAAAACTTTATGTTCGATACTTTATTAATTGCATATAAATTCTTACTTTTAAAGGAGAAAAACAGAATCCTATGAATTACGGTTACATACGGGTCAGCAGTGAAAAACAGACCGTTGAAAACCAACGGTACGAGATTATGCAATATTGCAAGCGCAAGGGGCTCATTATAGATAAGTGGATTGAAGAGAGTGTGTCTGGTGCCAGGCATCCCAATGTGCGGAAATTAGGTAAGATACTGAATACGATAGACCAAGGCGATACCATATATGTTACGGAACTTTCAAGACTTGGACGTTGTGCGTATATGGTTATAGCTATCATATCTCATTGTCTGATTGCCAAAGCCAATATTGTGGAAATCCGTGATGACAAGCTTATTAAAGATGATTCAGATTCTGTGCAAGATACGTTTTTAAAGGTCTTATTTGCTCAAAGAGAGCGGGAAGATATATCAAGGAGAACCAAAGCCGGACTTGCCAGGCGGGTAGCCATGGGGATGAAGCTTGGGCGAAAACCAGGTGTTCAGAATTCCCATTATAAATTGACTGGAAAGGAACGGCTAATAAAAAAGATGTTTGAATACGGATATTCCAAAGCCGCCATTTGTAGAAGGCTGCAATGTAATCCGATAACTTTGGATAGGCATCTTATAAGGATGTGCTATTTTCTACCTTGTAATTGAGTTTTATATCTTTGCGTGAAAAATGATTTACGCGTATATTAGAGTCAGTACAGATAAACAAACGGTTGAGAATCAGAAATTTGAGATAGAGAAATTTTGTAAGATAAGAGAACTGCAAATAGACAAATGGGTGTCGGAAACCATATCCGGTACCAAGTCTGCAAAAGAACGGAAGCTTGGCGCTTTGCTGAAAAAACTTAAAAAGGGTGATACCCTTATTTGCTCTGAAATTAGTCGTCTTGGGCGTCGTCTGATGGAAGTGATGAGCATTCTAAACACTCTCATGCAAAAAAAAATCACTGTTCTGACTGTAAAGGAGAAGTATGAGTTGGGTAACAATATACAGTCTCAGATTCTTGCCTTCGCTTTTGGTCTGTCAGCTCAGATTGAACGTGATTTGATTTCGCAACGGACCAAAGAAGGTCTTGCCAGGCGTGTTGCCGAAGGACAGAAATTAGGGCGGCATAAGGGTGGGCATAACTCGCATTACAAGCTGACGGGCAAAGAAGGATTGATTAAAACTATGCTTGAATACGGATATTCTAAAGCTGCCATTTGTAGAAAATTGAAATGCAATCCTAAAACATTGGATGACCATTTAAAAAGGATGCAATAAGTAATCGGATTTCAAATATAAATTCCTGTATTTGCTTGTAGAAATGCATATAAACACCAAGAGCTTGGTGGCAACTTACGTTGTCATCGAGCTCTTTTTTTATGTCCTTTTTCAAGGTTGTGGAAGCAATTACTTTTGCTGTCACGGAATGTCAGTGGAAAATTGTAATTCAACAACTTGTTTGATTTTGCCTGATGTACATTTGTGCGGTGTCGGACAAAAAATGGTTATTAGTAGATTATTAAATGAATTGGTGAAATGGATATGAATGATTGGGTTATGCTGGTGACCGCCCTCGGTGGCATCGAGGGCATCAAGCAGCTTATTAAGTGGTGGATGTCGCGCAAGACCAATGCGCGTATTGAGGACGCACATGCTGATGTCGAGGAGTTCAAGGCATTACGGGAGTACAACGAGTTCCTGCAGAAGCAGCTTTCGGAGAAGGAACAGCGGTTTGTGGAGCAGACTGACCGGCTCCGTAAGGCACAGGATGAGCTGTTTACACTGAAGGAGACTAATTCTGACCTGAAACTGGAACTGGCACTGAAACGGTGTGAGAGAAAGAAGTGCGGTGATAGAGAACCGCAAAATGGGTATTAATTGAATAAGGAGGAAAATTGAAATGGCGAATGTGAATCAACTTGCACCGTTTATCCTAAAGTGGGAAGGCGGTTTCGTGAATGACCCGGCAGACCTTGGAGGTGCTACGAATATGGGGGTGACTATCGGTACGTGGAAGTCATGCGGCTATGACAAGGACGGTGACGGTGATATAGACGTGGATGACCTGCATCTGCTTACCCGTGAGGATGTCGTTAAACGGGTGCTCAAGCCGCATTATTGGGACAGATGGAAGGCAGATTTGATAACAAGCCAGTCCGTAGCAAATATCCTTGTCGATTGGGTGTGGGCATCCGGTGCACACGGAATAAAGATTCCTCAACGTTTGCTTGGTGTTACTGTGGATGGAATAGTAGGTCCTAAGACACTTGCTGCGGTGAATGCCAGGAACCCGCGTGAGTTGTTCGACCAGATCAAGATTGCACGGTTCGATTTCATCGAGGATATATGCAAAAAACGTCCGGCGAACAATAAATTTAAGAGAGGTTGGATGAATCGGATTAATGATTTGAGATTCGAGGAATGAAAAAGTTACCGTGGATATTAATTGTACTGCTGGCAATTGCTTGTATAGTGGTTTGGTTCCGTCCGCATGAGCAGCCTCCGGCTGAAGTTCGTGTAGAGACGAAGATAAAGACGGTTGTCAAGGTAGATACGATGCTTATCTCTGCACCGATGGCTGTGTTCTGGCGTTTCGTGCCGGATGATACGACACGGATAGGTGATACCTTGCTCCATCGCCGACAAGTAGTGTATTCAGACAGCTCGTATCGGGCTGTGGTAAGTGGATATGTTGACCCTCGGCTGGATAGTATGATGGTGTATCCGAAGACTGTGTATCAGACGGTGACGAATGATATCTATCATCCGGTGGTTGTCAAGTCGAAGAAGAAGCGCTGGGGATTAGGGTTGCAGGTAGGATATGGCTATCCGGGTGGTTTTTATGTCGGTGGTGGGGTGAGTTATAATTTGTTTATGTGGTAGAAAAAACATACCTTTGTTGCTGTAGTAGTTTTACTTATCATTCATTTGATAAGTGGCCCCGGCTTCCGTCGGGGCTTTTCATATTTATAAAAGAAACGGTATTTGCTTGTTTCAATGAAAACGGAATTGATAGAGAATATAGGTTTTACAGAGGAGGAATACAATGCCAGGACTTTGGGTGAGGGTGTTGCCTCCTTTGATGAATTCATAAATGCGATAGTCGCATTTGTGGAAGAAAGTGGCGGCAGTCTGGAGGATGCCGTTGATATGGCGAACGACGCGTATTTTCAATTATAAATGATTATATAAAGTAGCTATGGCAGAAGAAAGTAAATATGCTTACGACGAGGAATCCGTCAAGGCAATAATCGAATGGGCACAAACAACCCAATTGCCCAAGGAAGTGACATTAAGCGAGTCGGAACACATCATCGACACCTCCATGTACGTCCACGCCAACATCTGCGACATAAACCAGCACTATCCGGACCCGTTCTACAATCCGGCGATTGACAGGTTGTATCGGTTGAAAGAATATATGGAAGATAATATGTAGGACTGTAGGAGCGTAGGAGGCTAATATTAGCCTCCTAATATAATACGCATCTACATATCTGGGAAATGATTCTTTATTTTATCACTATTTATCGCAAAATTCTTGCGGACATACCGTTCGGTTGTATCAATTGATTTATGTCGGAAGTGCCGCTGTAACTCCCATGTGTCAACACCAGCATTAACCAACTCTACCCCACCCGAATGTTTGAAACTGTACAATTTGTATTCAGCTGACAATCCCAACCTATTCCGAAATGCATTGAATCGATTTCTGAAGTTATTCTTTCCTAATGGCTTCACGCCAGGAACTCCCTTCGCACCGAACAAGTATAAATCCCGATTGTATTCATTCAGTTTTGCCTTCAACATGGCATTATATAATTGCCTGGGAATACACACATGTTCTGTCTGCCTATTCTTGCTTTTGTCTTGTGGAACTCTTATTACCTTGTTTTCAAAGTCTACATCTCCTACTTGCAACAAGCGACATTCGTTAGGGCGAATGGCACAATAATATTCCAACTGACAGACAAGTAACAACTGAGGATCGTACTTGCGCATGACAGCAATTATTTTTGTACGTTCTTGTTCTGGAATAGGACGTGGAGCCTTGTCCACCACAATACCGATATTGGGGATGTTAGACACAGGGTTATTCTTCAATAGTTTCTTTTTTATCAGATAGTCAAAAAAAGCATGAAGAATTTGGGCATATTTCTGAATCGTAAGCCTACTCAAGTTACCATCTTCAGCAATGCAACGAAGGAACTCACATACATGTTCCTCGCTGATGACACCCACATGTACCGCATCAAGCCTGCATTGCTCAGTCCATTCGCAGAATATGCGAAGTTTTGAACGATAAGTTTGGTAAGACTTTTCTGTAACACTGTTTTTTTTCCTCAAAAGGAACTCGGAAAGGTGAGTACGGATAGTCACAACACTCTCTTTCTCCCTGCCCCATCGTTCGGCATACTTCTGCACAAGCAACGCATCTTCATACGTCACCTTCTCACGACCGAATGGAGACCAACCTTCTTCCATCTTCGTTCGCAATTTCGCAATAATAGTATTGGCCAACTCATAGCGTTCTTCGGCAGATTTCAGTTTTTTAAATCCAGAATACTCTCGAAATCGCTTCATGTTTCCGGTATATGGATCTCTGACAGAGTATTCCACAAACCAATCTTTCGATAAGTCACCACCATTGTCGACCAAATGAGGCAACACAATAGCCATTTGTCTTCTTCCCATTTCACATTGTTTTTGTTGTTAATAGTTTGACGATTTACTAACCACATACAAAAACAGACATTTATATAATAGAAATAGACATTTATTAAATAAATAAACCGCTATAAATAAGCGGTTTATAATATTTAGTGGAGCTGGAGGGAATCGAACCCTCGTCCAAACGAGGAAATCATAAGCTTTCTACATGCTTATCTTTGCCTAAATTTTCGTGCAGCGGCAGAACCAAAGCCATCAACCGTTGCCTTATCCTCTAAATTTTCACCCGCGCCACGAGGCTGACACGAACTATCCCCGATTTGACTGCACCACTTTATCGGAATGCTTCGGAGCAACAGCTTCCGAGTGATGTCACGTCCCAGCACCTGGTGCCGGGATTAAGCTTCAATCTACTATACTTCGATTAAGCAGCGAGAGCGTAACGAGTTTCGCCAGATAAAATTTTGAGGACTGAGATTAAAGTGCAAATCAACGACGCACTGCATGCTTACTTACCATTTCTGCCCGCTGTCAAATCCAGTCAACCCCATGACTTTGTAACGGTCTGAAATTTAAAAGATTGCGTAACTCATTGCTAAGTAGGGAGGGTGAAAAAGGGATAAATGCTACTTTATTTTTCATCCTCTACCGCTTTCTTTGGCCCAAAGATACATATTCTTTTATTAGCAATCACCATATATTTACAAATATTAGCTAATACTGACTTTTCGTGATAAAAACAATAATCTTCCATACATAGAATATGTGCACCCCATTGTCATCAATGTTCAAACAGCTACCAAAGCCAGTATCCGTTGACGGAATTACCCCCTGCAAGAGGGAATATCTATCTTCTGTAATGGATATTTGCACAAAAGAGATGGGAAGTTAACGGAAAAAGTCTCTGAAGTTAACTGAAAAACCGGAAAGAATTAAGGAAGCAATCTATCCCAAACTTTGGTTTTTCCATACCCAACCTTGGGATGTCTAAACCAAGGTTGGGTTTAGACATCCCAAGGTTGAAAAGAAAGTTCTTCCGTACAAGCAACAATTCCGTCAACAGATTCCTATTATATAAATACACCCTCGTTTAACAGATGTAGCCGTAATACTTGTATACACCGCGATTGCATCTACTTTTCAGGTTATTATAGTGTTCTCTCTTTCTTTTTAAAAGTGAATGATATGTTTCGTCTAATAATGATTTGAATTCCCCGGTAGCGTCTTGGAGGATATTTTTAGTAAGAGGAAGACCCTTCGGACAATAAAAGCCGATACTTCGGACTATTTTATCCCTTTATTTCACACATTAGCCGTATTTTTGTCAACAAAAGAAACAATAATAACCAAGAGATTTTTAGAACATATCATGAAGAACCTTATTGCCCTAACCCTGCTGCTTGGAGGAAGCACACTGCTCTGCGCACAAAAGCCTGCCAAAACACCGGCAACCTACAAGCCGGTGAAAAGTGAAATGTACCGCAAAGGTTGGATAGACTTCAACAAAAACGGAGTGAAAGACGTGTACGAAGACCCCTCCGCCCCGCTCGAAGCACGCATCGAAAACCTGCTGCAACAGATGACGCTGGACGAAAAGACCTGCCAAGTGGTCACCCTCTACGGCTACAAACGCGTACTGAAAGACGACCTCCCCACCCCCGAATGGAAAGAGCTGCTCTGGAAAGACGGTATCGGCGCCATCGACGAACACCTGAACGGCTTCCAGCAATGGGGGCTGCCTCCCTCGGACAATGCCTACGTCTGGCCCGCCTCGCGCCACGCCTGGGCACTGAACGAGGTGCAACGGTTCTTTGTGGAAGATACCCGTCTCGGCATCCCCGTAGACTTTACCAACGAAGGCATACGCGGCGTGGAAAGCTACCGCGCCACCAACTTCCCCACCCAACTGGGACTGGGACATACCTGGAACCGTGAACTGATTCGCCAAGTAGGACTCATCACCGGACGCGAAGCCCGCATGCTGGGCTACACCAACGTCTACGCCCCCATCCTCGACGTAGGACGCGACCAGCGCTGGGGACGCTACGAAGAAGTTTACGGCGAATCTCCCTACCTCGTAGCCGAACTGGGCATCGAAATGGTGCGCGGCTTGCAGCACAACCACCAAGTGGCCGCCACCGGCAAGCACTTTGCCGCTTACAGTAACAACAAAGGCGCCCGCGAAGGCATGGCACGCGTGGACCCGCAAATGTCGCCGCGCGAAGTGGAAAACATACACATCTACCCCTTCAAACGCGTCATCCGGGAAGCTGGCATGCTGGGCGTAATGAGTTCGTACAACGATTACGACGGCATCCCCGTACAGGGCAGCTACTACTGGCTCACCACCCGCCTGCGTGGCGAAATGGGATTCCGTGGCTACGTCGTATCCGACAGTGACGCCGTAGAATACCTCTACACCAAGCACGGCACCGCCAAAGACATGAAAGAAGCCGTCCGCCAAAGCGTGGAAGCCGGGCTGAACGTACGCTGTACCTTCCGCTCGCCCGACTCCTTCGTCCTTCCCCTCCGCGAACTGGTGAAGGAAGGCGGACTGAGCGAAGAAGTCATTAACGACCGTGTGCGCGACATCCTCCGGGTAAAGTTCCTCATCGGTCTGTTCGATGCCCCCTACCAGACAGACCTTGCCGGTGCCGACCGTGAAGTGGAAAAAGAAGAGAACGAAGCCATCGCCTTGCAGGCATCCCGCGAGTCCATCGTTCTGCTGAAGAATGCCGGTGAGCTGTTGCCCTTAGACATCAACTCCACCAAGAAGATTGCCGTCTGTGGTCCCAATGCCAATGAAGAAGGCTACGCGCTGACCCATTACGGCCCACTTGCCGTAGAAGTGACCACTGTGCTGGAAGGCATTCAAGAAAAGACAAAAGGCAAGGCAGAGGTGCTCTACACCAAAGGCTGCGACCTGGTGGACGCCCACTGGCCCGAAAGTGAAATCATAGACTATCCGCTGACCGACGACGAACAAGCCGAGATAGACAAAGCCGTAGAAAATGCCCGTCAAGCTGATGTTGCCATCGTAGTATTGGGCGGCGGACAACGCACCTGCGGCGAAAACAAATCGCGTACCAGCCTCGACCTGCCCGGCCGGCAGTTGCAACTGCTTCAAGCCATACAAGCCACGGGCAAGCCCGTCGTACTGATACTCATCAACGGACGCCCGCTCTCCATCAACTGGGCAGACAAGTTCGTCCCCGCCATCCTCGAAGCCTGGTATCCCGGCTCCAAAGGCGGAACAGCCCTGGCCGACATCCTCTTCGGCGACTACAACCCCGGTGGAAAGCTGACGGTGACCTTCCCCAAGACCGTAGGGCAAATCCCCTTCAACTTCCCCTGCAAGCCTTCTTCACAGATAGACGGCGGTAAGAATCCGGGACCTACGGGCAACATGTCACGCATCAACGGAGCACTCTACCCCTTCGGCTACGGCTTGAGCTACACCACCTTCGAGTACTCCGACCTCGACATCACCCCCCGAGTCATCACCCCGAACGAGTCTGCCACCGTCCGCCTGAAGGTGACCAACACCGGCAAACGTGCCGGAGATGAAGTAGTGCAGCTCTATATCCGCGACGTACTGAGCAGCATCACCACCTACGAAAAGAATCTTGCAGGCTTCCAGCGCATCCACCTCGAACCGGGCGAAGCCCAGGAGCTGTCCTTCACCATCGACCGCAAGCACCTGGAGCTTCTGGACGCCGACATGAAATGGGTGGTGGAACCCGGCGACTTCGTGCTCATGGCCGGCGCCTCTTCCGAAGACATCCGCCTGAACGGAACGCTGACCGTAGAAGACTACCAGACCCGTGCCAAAGCCATTGAAGCCCAAAAACCAGCAAAGCGTGTGAGTGCCAGCACCAACCCAGAGGATGCCGAAAACGTGCTCGACGAAAAAATCAATACCGCATGGCAAGGAAATAAGGGAGATTATATTACCTTTGCCTTGAAGAACGGAGCCAAGGTAGATAAAGTTGCCATTGCCTTTACACGTGACAACAACCTGCCGGCAACCTTCGAAATCCAGCTCTCGGGCGGTGGCGGACAGTTCCTCACCGTATATTCGGGCACCGTCAGCGAATACGGCAAACTGATTTCCTATCCGTTCAAAGGCACTACCGCCAGCGACCTCCGCATCGTGCTGAACGATGACCGCGTCAGTATTGCCGAAGTTAAATTTTAATGTGCTAATGTGCCAATATGCTAATGTACCAATGACCATGCAGCATATACAGCGCAGCCAATTAGCACATTAGCATATTGGCACATTAACACATTAAATTAATGAAAACACTTCTTTTCTGTATGCTCGGATTAGGTTTGACAGCATGTGGCTCTTCTCCAAAGGGCACTAACGGTGACCAGGACGAACTCGCCATGCTAATAGGTACTTACACGAATGGCTCAAGCAAGGGTATCTATACCTTCCGCTTTAATCAGGAGACGGGAACAGCCGTTCCGCTCAGTTCAGCGGCATTGCCCAATCCCTCCTACCTCGTCCCCTCGGGAGATGGCGAATTTGTCTATGCCGTCAGTGAAATGAACGACAGCACAGCAGCCCTCAGCTCCCTTTCCTTAGACCGGGAAACGGGAGAACTGCGCCTGCTGAACACCGTTCCCACCTTCGGCGCCGACCCCTGCTACGTGGCCACCAATGGCCGGGAAGTGTTGACTGCCAACTACAGCGGTGGAACCATGTCCGTCTTTCCTTTACAGAAAGACGGCACTTTGGCTCCTGCAGACACGCTCTTTCAAGGCTCTGCCACCGGTCCCGACGCCATACGGCAAGCCACTCCCCACATCCATTGCACGGTCTTTTCACCGGACGGAAAGTATATCTTCGCCACCGACTTCAGTGCCGACCGCATCCTGCGCTTTGTGATGCACCCCGACAACCCTATTCCTCATGCTTCTCTGGAAGCCGTTGGCATTGAGGCAGATTCCGGCCCGCGCCATCTGACATTTAGCCCTAACGGGAAGTTTGCCTATCTCATCACCGAACTGTCCGGTAAGGTCATTGCCTTCAGTTACGACGACGGCTGCCTGGAACAGATACAGACTATCACAGCCGACACCGTAGCCGCCCGTGGAAGTGCAGACATCCACCTCAGTCCGGATGGGAAATACCTCTACGCCAGCAACCGTCTGAAAGAAGACGGCATCGCCATCTTTGCCGTGAATCCCGAAAATGGGACCTTGGCAAAGGTAGGTTATCAGCCCACCGGCATCCATCCCCGCAACTTCAACATCACGCCCAACGGTAAATACTTGCTTGCCGCCTGCCGCGACAGCAATGTCATTCAGGTATACAAACGAAACGAAGTTACCGGACTCTTGGAAGATACTCATCAGGACATTGTAGTCGACATGCCGGTTTGCGTACAGTTCGTCAGCTCTGTTAATAATTTATAAAGCAATATTTAGCAAAGATAACTTCATTAACTTTGTCCCTTAGCTAAATCAGTCTAAACGAATGTACATTATGAAGAAGAATATATTGATGCTCTCAGCTCTGTTCTTGTCTACCACTGCCCTGGCGCAAACAGACGTAACCACCGGTGTGATGCGTGGCAAAGACTACGGAGTGACCTATATGTTACCCAAAACAGAAATAGAAATCGTATTGCAAGCCACCAAGCATACCTACACTCCCGGAGAATTTTGCAGATATGCCGACCGCTATCTGCGTCTCAACAACGTGTCTGCCGAACCCGAGGAGTTCTGGACACTGGATAAGATAGAAACCCGCATAGCCGGTGTACCGGATAAGGACAACGTCTATTTCGTGAAGATGAAAGACAAGACCGTAGCACCCCTTATGGAGCTTACCGAAGACGGAATTGTCCGCTCCATCAACATTCCGTTCAGCGGTAAGCCTGCTGCCAAGACGCCCGAAGCCAAAGCCACCGAAAGCAGCATTGACCCACGCAGTTTTCTGACGGAAGAAATACTGATGTCCAACTCCAGTGCCAAGATGGCCGAGCTGGTGGCCAAGGAAATATACAGCATCCGCGAAAGCAAGAATGCCCTCCTGCGCGGCGAAGCAGACAATATGCCCAAGGACGGCGCCCAACTCAAGCTGATGCTTGACAATCTGAACCAGCAGGAAACGGCTATGACGGAAATGTTCTCGGGCAAAATAAAGAAAGAACCCAAGACATTCACCATCCGGCTGACGCCTAAAGAGATGAAAGATGAGGTGGCTTTCCGTTTTTCCCGAAAGCTGGGAGTGGTGGCCAATAATGACCTTGCCGGTGAACCGTATTATATCAGCGTCACCGACCTCAAAAGTCCCGATGTATCTGCCACCGAGGAAGGCAAAAAGAAAGTGGACGGTGTAGCCTATAACCTTCCGGGCAAGGCACAAGTGACATTGATGTATAACAATAAGAAATTGTTTGACGACCAACTTCCCATTACCCAATTCGGCACCGTAGAATACCTCGCACCGGTACTGTTCAACAAGAATTCTACCATCAAAGTGCTGTTTGATACGGCAACGGGAGGATTGATAAAAGTGGATAGGGAATAAAGGAATTCTAATTCCGGATTGTCAACTGGATAAATCCATCCTTACGCAACTGCATTACGTAGGCGGTGACCCGGGGAATATAATTCTCTTCCTCCCCAAAGTGCCTGGCAAGTAGAGAGATGATTTCGCGCACGGTACGATGTCCATCTATCAGATTCCAGACAGCTGTACCGTGTTCTTCCAGCCTCACATGGATGTCAGGAGACATCCCCTTCGGCAATAAAAAACGACGCATCCATTCGTATTTAAACCGTGGGTAGGCGAGTACGGCGCACTCACCTTCCCATTCGGTTGTTATATGTCCACAGCGGACCGGAACAGCGTCCAACAGACTTACTTTTCCTTCGGGTATTTCCATCATACGGTATCCGCTTTTCCTATTATTTCTGAATATTAGGCTCTTCCAGCTTATAACCATACTTCTTGTCTGCCTTCTTCAGCAGTAGAGCCACTATAAGGGACAAGCAGGCAATACCGGTAAAAATGCACATAGGCACCGTATAGTCATACATATTCGTTCCATCTGGTTTCTTGCCGGATATACAATAGGCATCAAGCACCCACCCTATCAATGTAGGAATACCCCAAAGACCGATATTCTGGATAAAGAAAATCAATGCGTATGCCGTACCCAACTGGCTTACCGGGAATATCTTGGCCACAGCCGGCCACATGGCAGAAGGTACCAGCGAGAAAGCGATACCCAAAATTATCATCAGCACAATAGCTACCAGCCAATAGTTTATATCGGGAATAGCATAAATGAAATGCACACATATCAGCATGGCCGAGCCCAGCAGCATGATAGATGCGGACTTGCCCCGCTTGTCAATGAAACCACCAAAGACCGGAGTCAGAATCAGCGCTCCCAATGCCGGAAGTCCGGCAAATGTACCGGCCACATTCTCATTGATACCGTATTTGATAATCATCAACTCGGAAGCAAACTTCTGGAATGGGAATACACAAGAGTAGAACAATACACACAGCAATGCTATCAGCCAGAAACCGGGATTGACCAGAATATTCTTCACATCCTTAAAAGAGAACTTCTCTTCCTCATCTTCCGTACCGGCAGCAATGGCAGCAGCTTCCATCTGTTTGTCCAGCTTCTTGTCCATCACTGCAAAAATGAAGAAAGCAATCATACCGCCCAACAACAGAACCAAACCCAACAACACCGGTGTGGAAATACCGAAAGCACGGGCCAAAGGAATGGCTACGGCATAACCGGCTTGCGAACCGATACGTGCTAAAGCAACTTGTACCCCCATAGCCGTGGCAAGCTCTTTCCCCTTAAACCACTTGGCTATGATTTTGGAAACTGTAATACCGGCGACCTCCGCTCCTACTCCAAAAATGGAATAACCGGCAAAAGCAACAAACACACCCGTTTTATAGCCAAATATTTCATTGATTCCGAATAAAGTCGCGTCGGCACCGGCAAGTCCCGTCATTGCATAGTATTCAAGTGCTGTACCACCTACCATCAGGATAGTTGCCAGCTTTCCGGTGAAACGGATACCAAAGCGGTCGAGGATTAATCCTCCCCAAATCAACATCAGGAAAAAAACATTCAGAAAACTATAACCACCGGTAAAGAATCCGAAGTCGGTACTCGACCAAGCCAAGTCCGTTTCCAACATTGTCTTCAACGGTGCTACCACGTCGTTTACATAATAAGCTGCCATCATCGTGAAGGCAACAATCACCAATGCCCCCCAACGGGTAGCCTTGGAATCATTCAATTTAAGTTTGAGTTGTTCTGTCATTGTACTATTTGGATTTCAATTTATTAATCAGATTGCATAAATTACTGACAAAGGTAAATAAATACTTCATCAAAACGAAAAAAGGCTGACACCTTTTCAGTATCAACCTTTCTCTTATTTTTCCAAGCGGGAGTCATCCGCAATATCCTTATCTTATTCTGCTGCAGGGGCTTCTGCTGCAGGAGCAGGAGCTTCAGCCGGAGTTGTAGCTGCAGGGGCCTCCGATTGCGGAGCTTCTGTACCTACGGGCATGTTATAAGGATTAGTTTTTTCTTCTTGTTGCGCCTGTTCCAGAATCACATCACCGCCCTTGCCTGTGGAAGAAGGAATAGTGTAAGCAGAAACAATACTGAAGACTACCATGACAGCTGCCAGAGTCCAGGTTGCTTTTTCCAAAAAGTCCGTAGTCTTGCGCACACCCATAATTTGGTTGGATGATGAAAAGCCTGATGCCAGACCACCTCCTTTAGAATTTTGAATCAATACAATGAAGCACATCAGCACAGATGCAATCAGCATTAAGATAACTAATAATAAATACATTTTGTTATTTTGATTTAGCGTTAATAATCAATTTCTCCAAAAATCTGATTTGGTCTGCAAAGTAAGCATTTTTTTTTGGATAATTCAAACTTAATTTTTTAATAATTTCAAGCGCCTTGTCATATCGGTGCTGTTTTATATAGATTTTGGCTAAAGTTTCCGTAAAACAGCTATCGTCCAACTCTTCCGTTACCGGCGATACTGAGGGTTCTTCCTCTTCTTCAGTCTCTTCCTCCTTCTCTACAAGAAACTCCCTTCTCGTATCCGAGGCATCCGAAGACTCACTCTTTTGGATAAAGTCATCTATCAATTCATGCCCGCGCAGTTTAGGCACTTCCGACTCATCTTCTGCATCCACACCGGGTTCTTCCTGCATTAAATAGGCCGTATAATCCACCGCATAATCCAGCTCCGTATGCTGTGAATGCTCTTCGGGAACAGTAGCCAGAAATGCGTCAATCAAGGAAAGGGTACGGTCCACACTCGGCTCTTTCTCCAAATCGCCGGAAAACAGCGACGAGACCTTCCGGGATTTCAAAGTATAGCGGTCACCCTCTATAAAGTAAAACAGCACACGACGGTCTGCCACATACAACACAGCCTTGCGCAACTCCGCGCCAAAGTTGATGTCGTGCAGCAGATAGAGGTTTTTCAGATAGAGCAAACGGAGCGACTGGAAATAAGGATAGCGTGCCACCAATGTGCGAAGCTCGTACAAAGTATCCCTATTCAGCGTCTCGGGATGCTGAATCCATTGTTGCAAATGGGTAGGCGTCATGAGTTTACCAGTTAGCTACAGTTGCATTGAAAATCTGTTCGGCAATGTCTTTCACCATCAAGGTTATCAGCTGGTCCTGCACTTCGGTCAGCAATTTTGAGGAATCATAGGTCTGGAAAGCCGAGAACTGCTGTTCAAAGTCCTCCTCATGGTTCGTGTTATTGGTGTAGCGCACGTTGACAGTCAGCGTCACCTTCACCTTCGAAGAGTAGCCGCTGGCATCCACCGATTCATTATATTGATTGTAGCCGGTTATTTCTCCGTCTATTTCCAGGTCTCCTCCGGAATTCACCAGTTGCAGGCGAGTCTGCTGAATGAACATATCCTTCATTTTCTGGTTAAATTCTGTTGCCAGCGGTGCATATACATACTCTGCCCGGTTCTGGAAATCGGCAATGGAAATCGTTTTTACCTTTGTATAGTCGATAGAGCTTATCGGAGCAAGTCCCAACTTCATACTACATGAATTCACCAGAAATAACAAGCTTACCAACAAGGAAGCAAATGCCGCTTTTTTAATCCAATCCATATTCTTTTATCTTTCTGTATAACGTACGCTCAGAGATATTCAAATCCTGAGCCGCACTCTTACGCTTGCCGTGATGTTTTTCAAGCGCCTTACGTATCATTTCTTTCTCCACTTCATCCAGGGAGAGTGACTCCTCCACATATTCTTCCGTATCCTGGAAATCATCGTCCACCGGAGTAACCGGCTTTACCGAAGGATGTATAATGGTGGGGACACTGGATGTTACCGGAGGTACCACCGCCGGAGTAGCCGGCGTATAGTAGGCCGATGTGGCAACCGCCGGATTGGCTACCGTTCCCCTTTCAGCCATAATCTCATGCACCAGCTTTTTCAAGTCCGTTACATCCTGGCGCATATCAAACAGAACCTGGTAGAGAATTTCCCGTTCACTCCCGAAGCTCTTGTCCTCCTTCACTCCAAACAAGGCAGGCAGGCGCTGCATATTGTTCTGCTCAGGCAGATAGCCCTTCAGTATGGATGCATTGATTTCACGATTGGTCTCAATGATGGATATCTGCTCGGTGATATTCTTCAACTGGCGCACATTACCCGGCCATGAGTAGCCCAGCAACACTTGCTTGCCGTCTTCCGTCAGCTGAATGGCAGGCATACGGTACTTTTCTGCAAAGTCCGAAGCAAACTTTCGGAACAGCAGCACCACGTCTTCACCGCGTTCGCGCAATGGAGGGACCTGAATAGGAACTGTGTTCAAACGGTAATACAAGTCTTCACGAAAACGTCCGTCAGCAATGGCTTGTGTCAAGTTTACATTGGTAGCGGCAACAATACGCACATCGGTCTTTTCCACCTTAGAAGAACCTACTTTGATGAATTCACCGCTCTCGAGCACACGCAACAAGCGTGCCTGGGTAGGCAAAGGCAATTCGCCGACTTCATCAAGGAAGATTGTTCCGCCGTTGGCCTCACCGAAATACCCCTTCCGTTCGCCGATAGCCCCGGTAAATGCGCCCTTCTCATGACCGAACAGTTCCGAGTCAATCGTCCCTTCGGGAATGGCTCCACAGTTCACGGCAATGTACTGTCCATGCTTGCGCCGGCTGTACTGGTGTATTATCTGCGGAAAGCTCTCCTTTCCCACACCACTCTCTCCGGTAATCAGTACAGACAAGTCGGTGGGCGCTACCTGGATAGCGATATCAATGGCACGCATCAGCGCTTCATTGTTGCCGATAATGCCGAAACGTAATTTTACTTGTTGTATTTCCGCTTTTGTCATTCTACAAATCTTCTTCTACACTATCGAGTTTCAGTTTGTCGCTATCGTCACGTTTCTCGTAATATTGCTTGCGCAGCGGATTTGCATGTGCCTCTTTCTCACGCTGGCGGTTACGGAACACATCTATTGCCACATAGATAGCCTGCCGGAATGAATCTTCAGAGGCGATTCCTTTCCCGGCAATATCGTAGGCCGTGCCATGAGCAGGCGAAGTGCGTATCACCGGCAAGCCGGCAGTATAGTTCACGCCCTCGTCCATAGCCAATGCCTTGAACGGTGCCAGCCCCTGGTCGTGATACATGGCCAGGATACCATCAAAATGGGTAAAGTTATCTGAGCCCATAAACCCGTCTGCCGGATAAGGACCATAGCAAAGCATACCCTTAGCAGCCATTTCGTTGATGGCCGGAATGATAATCTCCTGCTCTTCAGTTCCCAGCAATCCGCCGTCTCCTGCATGCGGATTCAGCGAAAGCACTGCAATACGCGGTGCGCTGATAGCAAAATCCTGCTTCAAGGAGCGGTTGAATATCTTCAGTTTTTCTTGTATCAGTTCTTTGGTGATGCTTCCGGCTATCTCTTTAACGGGAATATGTCCGGTCACCAATGCTACCCGGAAGTCATCTTTCATCAGAATCATAAGGGCCTTCTCGCCATCTCCCAATTTTTGCTCTATATACTCCGTATGTCCGGGGAAGGCAAACTCCTCCGACTGGATGGTATGCTTGTTGATGGGAGCTGTGACAATCACGTCTATCATTCCCTCCTTATATTCCTCAATGGCTTTTTCCAGTGCACCAAGTGCAGCTTTACCAGCTTCAACGTCAGGTTTAGAGAACTCAACCTTTACTTCATCATCCGTACAGTTCACTACACTCAAGCGATTGGGAACCGCTTCGGAGGCGGAGTTGACGATACTGAAGTTGGTAGGCAAGTCCAATGATTTACGATGATAAGCTGCCACTTTAGGCGAACCGTAGATAATCGGCGTGCACAATTCCAGCATCACCGGGTCTGCAAACGTCTTTAAAATCACTTCATACCCTACACCATTAATGTCGCCTTGTGTAATGCCGACTCTTATTTTGTTGTCTTCCATTTTTATTACTTATTATTAGTAGTATCTTTTGAGGTTACGCCTACCGGAATTTCCGCACCTTCCTGCTTGCTGCCGGGCAGTTTCAAGGTATAGAGCGAAGCCTCCATCTGACGTACCAGATTACGTTTCATTTTATCAGGTGAATAAATAAATATTTCAGATACGATAATACGCTGATTGGCCTTGTCCAAACGTACATGCGATACGAACGGACCGCCCATGAAGTCACCCTTTATGCGCCACAAGCCGCGGGCCTCCAGTGCATAGTCTCCCTGCACACTGATGGGGCGTACATCGGTCATCAGAGAATCCGTCGACATATACATGCCTTCACGGGCACCAGGGATATTAATCTTCATCACGGAATCGCGTTTATGAACAAAATATTCTTTAGTAAACGTATCCTTATCCGTATAAGGATAAGAGTAGATTACAAAGTTCTGGTCGCCGGTAGCTGCATTCGTACCTGCCCAGAAGAAGTTCTCACCCTCCTTGGTAGATGTCAGTTCGCCCGGCACCCATACATCGCAATCGAACTGGCTTTTCACCTTCGTTGCTATATAGTCGCTATGCTTGTCCTTCAATACTGAAATCTGACGATTCATTTCCGCATGGGTAAAGAAATCGATGATTACCTGCCTATTCTCCTCCACAAATTTCTCGAACGAAGCCTCGTCCGGTGCCTGAATAGTGAGAATAGACTGAGGAGCAGCATATACATTCCTTGCATACTTGAATTTAGGCTGGGTATAGAGGTCCTTGTTCACATCGACAATAATGATATTGCGAATCAGTTTTAAAGTGGCATCATAATTGGAAGGGGCAGTATACATGATTCGGAATGAACGTTCTGACTGGGGAAGCCCCGGAACATCAGAATCAAGCACATCGAAAAGCGCCCTACCGGCAGGACGTTCCCACAAGCCGGGCTCCACCACTACCAGAACTTCATACGCACGACCGCTGGAGGTCGGAGTAAACACACCCTTTTTACCACCACCGCAAGCGGAAAAAAGCGTCAGTACGAGAACCATACTCAAATAAAACAAGTGCTTTCTCATATCTCTATCATTTTAGTTTTTCACAAAGCTACGAAGAATGCGTAATATCCTCCCTACCTAAGTTAATAATTTATATTAATTCTTCTTTATTCTCCTCCTGCTTGGCAGTGGACAACATGCCACAAGCAGCAAATATATCCTCTCCACGCGATGACCGTATAGTGGTAAACAGACCGTGCGAAGTCAGATAATCACGGAACGCAGTCATGGTTTCCATATCAGCCCCTTCAAGATTCACTCCAGGTATGGCATGAAAACGAATCAGGTTAATCCGGCAGTCCAGCCCACGTAGCAACTTCAGAAGTTCCTTTGCATACGGTAACGAGTCATTCACTCCTTTGAAAACAATATATTCAAAAGATAGTCTGCGCTGTTTGCTAAAATCATAGTTTCTTAACAATTCAACAATCTCCGTGATGGAGAAGGCCTTCTCTGCCGGCATCAGCTCGCGACGTTGCAAAGGTATCGGCGAATGAAGGCTGATAGCCAGATGGCAGTCCGATTCCCCAATAAAACGCTGCAAGCCCTTCTTCAATCCCACTGAAGAAAGGGTGACACGCTTGGGACTCCACGCATATCCATAAGAGGCGGTCATTATTTCCAGCGCTTTCAATACCTCGTCCAGATTATCAAGTGGTTCGCCCATGCCCATCATTACCACATTGGTCAGCTTGTCCCTTTCGGGCAACGAACTGATTTGGTTGATAATCTGGTTGGATGTCAGATTGGCGGTAAAGCCCTGCTTGCCGGTCATACAGAATTTGCAGTTCATCTTACAGCCCACCTGAGAGGAGACACAAAGCGTAGCCCGGTCTTCGTCGGGTATATAGACAGCTTCCACGAAATGTCCCTCGCCTGCCCGGTATAAGTATTTCACCGTACCGTCTACAGAGCGCATGGCATCTACCGGCGCTTCGGCACCTACCTCATAGATTTCTTTCAGCAATTCCCGATGCTTCAACGAAAGATTGCTCATTTCGTCTATAGAAGCCACCTTCTTGTCATACAGCCAGGAAGCTATCTGCTTGGCAGAGAAACCGGGCATTCCCAAATTCTTCACCACATTCTGCAATTCAGCGAGCGTCAAGCCCAATAGAGGTCGTTTCTGCATATCGTTTTTCATTAAAACAAAACTCTTTCAAAAATGCAAAGGTAGGAATAAAGTTGCACAAAGACAACGGAGAGTGTAGAAAATGAAATGTACAGACAATGAAAAAGCCGCCCGGAAGTACCGGACGGCTTTTCAATATGGGTTTTCTATTCTTAGAAGAATAAATAACGTTGGTCTTTTACGTTGGCTTTCATATACAAGTCACTGATGAACTGGCTTGCCATACGTGCATGCATGTTAGCCAAGTTAGCCTCTTCAGTTTCCTTGTTGAATGTTTCGTTCAGCTTCTCTTTTGCATATGGTTGCAGAACGAATACACCACCGTTACCCTTGATAGGAGCACTCAGCTTGTTCACTTCAGCAATAGAAGCGTACGCGCCTACCAGAGGTTCGCTACTACGCAATGCCGGGATATAGGCAGGAGCAGAGAAAGTAACGTGCTTTACAGAATCACTGACAGCATTTGCCATATTCTTGTACTGCTCGAACGAAGTTGCATTGGCAGCCTTCATATCAGCCATAATCTTCTCTGCTTTCTTGTCACGGAGAAT
Organism: Bacteroides sp. D20; assembly: GCF_003436255.1. Classification (NCBI taxonomy): domain Bacteria; kingdom Pseudomonadati; phylum Bacteroidota; class Bacteroidia; order Bacteroidales; family Bacteroidaceae; genus Bacteroides; species Bacteroides sp. D20. Next base: position 20,363 of record NZ_QSOO01000008.1, read on the forward strand.
TTCAGCTCTCAACTGGTCCTTTACCAAAGCCAGTGGGCGATAACCTTCAGGAACAATACTTGCAACACCTACTACCAGCATACGGTCGCTCTCGCCACATTCGTACAAACCAGAAACTTCACCGGCTTTTGCCTCAAACGCCCATTTCAAAGCATCTTTGGTTCCTCTGATACCACCGATACCATGTTCAGAGCTGTACAAATCGGCTCTATCCAGCAACTTGTAACCAGCATCTTCCGCATTGGCAATCATTTTCTCTAAAGTATTGTTTGCAGCGATGAACTGGCTGAACTCATTGTATGCCTTGCTGTAAGTTTCCTTGCTGAATTCTACCGGACGCTTGATAACGGCTACCTTATATTTATCCTTGACAGCCTTCTTGTTGGTTACTTGCAAAATGACATTTGCTTGTCCCAACGCCAGATTGGTCAGTTCGTTCTGTCCCAAAGTTGTGACAGCGGTAATGTATTTCAAGTTGTCACCGTCAATCTGTGCGCCTTCGTAGTTAGCAGAAGAAATCCAGGTAGGCTCACCGGTCTGACCGTACTTCTTCGCAACTTCAGCAAAGCTGGCACCACCCTTAATAGCATTGTAGATGCTGTCGGCCAAAGTCTTCGTCTTTTCAGCATCTTCGGCAACTACCTGAATCTGACGGAACTCGATAGAGTCCGGCATGGCAGCAGTAGCCAATTTCTTGAAAGAGTTGAGGGTATTGTCAGATACGTTATAATAAGGCCCGAACACACCACCCACCGCAACAGAGTCCAAACGGGCTGTCACATCAGCAGGCAGAGACTTAGTAGTGTAGAACAAGTCTGTATAAGGAGCTTCGGAACCGGTAGAACGGATGAAGGTAGTATAGTCAGAAGGATTGGCAGTAAGTTGTTCGGTGTATTCTTCCATTTCCTTCTGGAGAGCAGCTCTGTCTTCTGCACTTGCAGTAACTTGCACATCAATGAACTTGATATTGCGAGTTTCCACATATTGCTTGAACTGTTCTTTCTTCTTGTCGTATGCAGCTTTCAAATCGGAATCCTTGATAACGATGGTAGAGTCAACGATAGAAGAATAGGGAACTGCAGCAAGCAGCAGGTCTGACTGCTCTACTCTTGCATCAAAAGCGTCCTGAGCTTCTACCGGGTTGGAGAAAAGAGATTTTGTAATCAAAGCCTGATACTTCTCCTGAAGACGTGCCTGGATAAGGGACTTTTCGAGGAAAGACCAGAACTTGTACATGGATTCATAGTATTCTGCATATTGTGAAGGCATCTGTGCCTTATTCATTTTTGAATAGTCCACCAAGAACTTCTTCAACATATCCTTATCAAACGCACCGGTCTGAGGATTACGGAACGGAGTCTGTTGCAGCATCGGATGCACACCGGCATTAATGATAGCCTGAATCTCAGCCTTCGATACAACCAGACCGAGTTTCTTTGCTTCCTTTTCAATCAGCTTATTATTGACGTATGTTCTCCATACTTCATCTTTGATTTGGTTTGTCTGCTCATCGCTCAATGCACTGTTGCCACTGGAGAACTTGATGACTTCTGTATATTCTTCTACCAATGCTTGAAAATCCTGAGCGGAAATTGATTCCCCGTTCACTTCACCTACGTCTTGTGACTGGTGTGGCTGAAGCACTTTCCACGCGTCACCTGCGATGAAAGCAAACAGCGCCAAACCAATAACAATCACCAATAAAGGTCCTTTAGACCGAATGTTTTGTAATGTTGCCATTTTAGTTAATATGATTTATTTGTTTATTATTATTTTCCTAACATGTTCATTTTAGCGCACGAAGATACAAAAAATGCTAATACGCATCCATTTATTCTTTAAAAAATTACGCCTAAATGAAATTATTCAATGACTTTCAGTCTTACCAACTCAATTTTAGTGGCTGTTACCTTGATTATTTTAAACTGATAATTATCCACTTCAATCACTTCATGCAGTTTCGGGAAACTTTGATAACGGTTCAAAATCAGACCGCCCACTGTCAGATAATCATCCGATTCCGGCAGGTCGAGCCCGAAAGTCTCATTTACCTTTTCTATTTCCAGACGGGCCGAAAGCACATATTCACGTTCACCCAACTGCTTACACACATAGGATGTGTTATCATGCTCATCCTCAATATCGCCAAAAATTTCTTCCACCAAATCCTCTAAAGAGACGATACCCGCCGTACCACCGAATTCGTCCACCACTACAGCAATCGTTTTTTTCTGTTGCATGAACAGTTTCATCAGTTTGTGGGCCGACATCGTTTCGGGTACAATAGGCACTTCCTTCACGTTATTCCTCCAGTCCACCGGATTCCTGAACATCTCCGACGAGTGAATATATCCCACCACATTATCTATATTTCCATCATATACTATGATTTTGGAAATACCCGACTCCACAAAAAGACATTTCAATTCTTCCAATGTAGTGGTCAGATCTACAGCTACCACCTCTGTACGCGGTACAATACAGTCGCGTATCTTTATATTCGAAAAGTCAAGCGCATTTTGGAATATCTTTACCTCTGCATCCAGTTCTTCTTCACTTTCCGCATTCTCTATGCTCGACTGGATGAAGTAATCCAAATCCACTTTGCCAAAAGCCTTGGCCGACGCCTCCTTGTTTACTTTCATCCCAAATATCCGAAGGAACAGATACGACAATCCCGATGCAAACTTTGAAACAGGAAACAGAATGACATAACATATGAATAAAGGAATGGCACATACCCTCAGCATCAGATTGGGATTGATTTTAAACAAAGTCTTCGGCAAGAACTCACCGGTTACCAAAATAATAAGAGTGGAAATTACAGTCTGCACCAACACCATTACAAAATGATTGGAAATAATTCCGGCAAGAAGATTCACCTCTATGATTTGTGCCATCAAGATACCATAAATGACAAGCGCGATGTTATTACCCACCAGCATGGTCGAGATGAAGTTATTCGGGTTGCGAAGGAAATAGGAAATGATACCGGAAGTGACGCCTGACTTCCTTTCCATCTCAAAGCGCAGTTTATCTACGGAAACAAAGGCAATCTCCATTCCTGAAAAGAAAGCAGAGAAAGCCATGGTTATCAATAAAAAAATAACGGTATCCATTTTATCAATTTATGGTATCAGTCTGCAAGCTGTCTGCTGCGGCAGTCTCCTCGTCAACATAGAAGATACCCTCCGGCTTGCGAATCGTGTAAACAGTCATCTGCTGATTGGATTCAAAGCCATGTCCCGTAATGATACGGTCAGGCTGCTCGATACGGATAAACTCATCCGAATAAATTCTTTGTGCCCGCTGGTCCCAATACAGCAGCTCTGTATCAAACTGCTCACCTTTCAAATTCTGTATATGCACATTCCCCATCAGTTTCCACAACTCCTCCTTATTAAAGAAGTAGGCTGTATCAGCCTTGATACTTGCCTCCACTTGGAAGATAGAGTCGAACTTCTCCAAATAGACCCCCTTTTCAAAAGCCCAGTAAGGAGGATTCTTCCGGTCAAAGACCAGCCACTCTTCCGTATTGATGCGGTAACGCGTTACACCGGAATCAGAAACCAGTGTAGTCACCCCGCGGGTATCCATCACTGCCATAGAGTCACGCTCGGTAATGGCATCTCCCAGCTCCTTCTTCTTCCCGGAACACGAAGAAAATAAAAGAAGCATAACCATTGCCCCAAGGACAATGGTTATGCTCGCATTTTTATGATAAACAATGTTGATGGGTTGTAGCAACATGATTTTATCTGATAGTTGTAGATTCACCTATCCATCCACCGATAGTGATACGGTCACCAGCTTTGTAACCCAACATAAAGAGGTCTTTAGCCTGGGGAGTGTGGCGGGAATAAGTACTAATCAATTCGTTAGCACGTTCTGTAACTGAAGGATCTACAGCTTTAGCTCTCTGCAGCTTGTCAATTACTACAAAGTAAGTACACTTATTCAGAGCAGGCTCATCGGTCCAGTTAGGATTGGAGCCGTAAAGCTGTGCCAGTAAAATATAAGGCTCTCCATAGTTCTCCTTAAAGCTCATAGCCTTTTGGCAGTAGCTTCTTGCCTGAGAGAGTTTCTTGGCCTGCATCAAGGCTGCGGCAGTAGCGTATGCCATTTCAGCCTTCTTGTCATTATCAGTTTCTTTAGCCAATGCTTCATCAAAATACTTCACGGCATTGTCATAGTCACCTTTCTTATAGTACATGTATGCTACACCTACAGCTGCATCGGCAGTCGGGTCAATCTGATACATGTACTCAGATGCCTTGAAGTAAACTTCGCTTTCGTTGCACTTCATCAATTTCAGGATGTTCAATGCCTTCTTCAAGAAAGCGGAGTCAGTCTTGCTTGCTTCCACCTTAGGACCATAGATATTCTGCAAAGATTCACAATCAGCTACACCACTCTGAATGAACATGGCCACGAGGTTATCCTTGATAGCTTGCAAGTTAGCCTTCTTAGCTTCCTTGGTTTCAGCAGCAAGTGCGTCATCTGCATACTTGGAAGCATCAATATAATCCTGGAAAAACTGGTCGGTATGATTATCATCAGCCTTTACCTTCTGCATGGAAGTATCCAGGAAATAGTGCAACACCGCACCTTTGGAACCACCCTTTTCAGCATGAACAGATTCTTTCAGCCAATTATAAGCCGTATTAAGGTCCGGAGCAGGAGCGAACTGAAGATAATCCACAGCTTTGGCACCCAAGGCATCAGCCACACTCGGCACACCCTTCATTCCCTTACCAATGAATTCAGGAATGTACTTCATTCTCAAATCATATACATCCATCAACTCATCAAAATACTTCTTGTAATCAGCAGAATTTCTATCCTTAATCTGACTCAAGAAACCCACTAAAATCTTCTGAGCATCTGTAAATGTGTAATACCGCAGTGTAGGACAATCCTTCAATACAGCCATACAAGGAGCGTATGCATCCTTAAAGTTACCAGCTCTCACTGCTTCATGAGAGATACTACTGTTCGAATTACAATTTTCAGTCTGTGCGAAAGTGCTGGTCACTCCACCCGAAAGGAGCAAGACAGCCACAAGCGTCTTAATTTTCATTGTATTTAAATTTTAGTTGTTATATTTTTGTCTATTCAATTTCCATTAATCCACTTTACGCTTGAAGAACCAACGTTCGTTAAAGGTTACTCCGATACAAATGCGCAATGTATTTTCGTTCAAGAACGCTGCTTGGGTTCCTTTGGTTCGCACGTATTGTGCAGAAAGACTCAATACGGAACGGGTTCTCGGTATGGGCAATCCAAAACCGGCAGTAACGCCATATTCATCAGCGGCACGTACACCGTCTATCTTATAATAAGGTTTGGAATAATAAGCTCCCAAACGATACTTCACATGAGACAAATAACTTCGTCCCATAGGATTCGGCAGATACTCTGCACCAACGGATATTCTTCCACGGTCGCAAAACGCCTCGTCATTGTTCATATAACTCACTTTACTCCAATTCTGGAACATTACATCCGCGCCTACAGTCAGTCGGTTGTCGTACACGTAGGTCACACCTGCGCCAAATGTTGTCGGAATGCCACAAGTAACGACAGTATCCCTTGTTACCGAAGTAGCTCCCGTATTGCTATTACCAGTCTGCGTAACTTCGTACGCATCGTTACTCAGATCATGCCCCGGAGAAAAGACAACTCCCAACGTTGCAACATGTTTTTTCCCAAACTGGTGAGTGTACTGCGCTCCAAAATCCAACTTATAACTCTTTACAGCCACATTAGACTGTATTGTAATAGGAAATACACTTGAACTGGACGGAAAGGTCTCCGCAGCGGTTCTTGTTATATCTCCCCAAAGATACGAAAAATTCGCACCGACAGAAAGATTTTTAATTATTTTAAAACCGGCACCTAAATAAAGCTGGTGCAAGCCTCCTTCTCCCGAATAGCTTACCGTAGTAGATTTGTCTGGAAATTCCGTATCTTCCCGATATTCTCCCATACTGTATCCAACGTTTGAATAAGGCAGCAACCCCAAGCTTATGGCAGCCCATTTACTTGCACGAAACTGCATCGTGATATAGTCAAAACTGGAATTCTTGGCATTTCGTTTCAGAGTACCGTTACTGAGATTTGTATTCTGTAGAGAGACTGCTCCATCGAAGATAAAAGTCAGCGAATCTACCGCCGTATAGGATGCAGGATTAGCAAAGTTAGTCTGATACTTGTCCCGTAAACCATAGGCAATACCACCCATCGCCCTACTGTTGCTCGAGCCTTGTTCAGATAACTGTCCATATCCATATCGTGTATAGGGAGAATTTGTATTATTTTGAGCGACTGCCGCTCCTGATAATATCGTGAGCAAGAGCACTAACAGTGTTTGTCTATAGCCTGTCATTATTATAGTTTAAAATTCTATTTAATCCTTTCAACACTAAAAATCTGTCTGCAAAGATGATACTTTTTAAGTTTGTATCAAAAGAAAAATCATCCCCGCCCGTTAAAAAAACCAAAAGTTCAGGATATTTATGCTTCATAACCGTAATGTAACCTGAAATTTCATATTCAATACCCTTCAGTACTCCGGCACGGATAGCCGTATCGGTATCCTTCCCCATGGGCACCATCCGCCCCTCAAGAGCCACCATTGGAAGCCGTCCGGTAAACTGATGAAGCGCCTTGAAACGCATCTGCAGGCCGGGAGAGATATTCCCGCCATGATAGCGGGCAGCAGCATCGACAAACTCATAAGTGATACAGGTACCGGCATCAATCACCAGTATATCCCTGCCAGGAAATTGCTCATTGGCTCCTACCACCGCCGCCATACGATCATACCCCAGCGTCCGGGGAGTTTCATAGAGGTTTTCTACCGGAAGAGAAGTCTTTTCATTGAGCCACAGAATGGGGACAGCCATATCTTCCAGTTGCGACAACACCTCTCTACTCAAATCAATGACAGTAGCCACTATCGCTTTTTCAATCGTATATGTACGGCATACTTCAGGCAACCGTTCCAACGTCAGATTGGAGTCATACACCACCTCCACGATACGTCCACCATCAAACACCGCCATCTTGGCGATTGTATTTCCTATATCAATAATGAGATTCACCGTATTGCATAAATTTAGCGGCGCAAAGATATAACATTAATATTGAAATTCAGCAGAAACCATCTCTTTATTAGAAGAACAACTGCACAAGAATTCTTATTCACATCCACACCAAACAACCACAATGCCACTTCTACATTCTGTTGAGATTTATTAAAGCCGCAACATCATACCACAACCACCTGATTATCAATACAGCTAAATGCGCTACATTCAGTATACGACTGAGCCCTATTCAGTATACGATTGAATGGCATTCAGTATACGACTGAATCAGGTTCAATATACCACTATTTCTTGCACCCGTATCGTTTGTAAATAGAAAATACCTACCACTCGTACTCGACAGTTGATTCAAAACAACCAATAATGCGAATTAAGAATTGTATCAAGTTCATAATTAAAAAAGATTCTTCGGACACAGATGACCGGGATAACGCGAATAACCGCTTTAGTTCCTAATCACAAATTGGGATAATATTAGTTTTTTCCGTAAGTTTGCAGCATGAAACGAAGCCTACTTATACATATATATATAGCAATCTTTTTCTTCTGTTTGCCTTCAGCAAATGCCCAGGTGACACAACAGCAAAAGACTGCTGCAACAGACTCCGTACGCGTCAGCCTACTGACTTGCGCTGCAGGAGGAGAGATTTATTCCCTATTCGGACACACTGCCATACGGTACGAGAACTATACACGTGGCATTGACGCCGTCTTCAATTACGGCATGTTCAACTTCAACGCCCCTAACTTCATCTTCCGTTTTGCCTTGGGAGAAACGGATTATCAACTTGGAGTAACCGATTATGAGCATTTCGCCGCCGAATACAACTATCTGGGACGCGATGTCTGGCAACAAACGTTAAACCTAACAGAAGAGGAAAAAGAACGCCTGATAGCACTATTGACAGAGAACTACCGCCCTGAAAACCGAGTATACCGCTACAATTTTTTCTACGACAATTGTGCCACCCGCCCGCGGGACCAGATAGAGCGTGCCATCAACGGCACTCTGCAATACGCTGACAATATGACTGCTAACAGTACGGGAATCTCTTTCAGGGATTTGCTGCATAAATACAGTGAAGGCCATTTGTGGTCACGTTTCGGCATGGACCTATGCATGGGCAGCAAAGCAGACGAACCCATCAACCGGCGGCTGGCAATGTTCGTCCCCTTCTACATGCAGGAGTATTTCAATAAAGCGCAGATTGTGGACAAAGAAGGACAAGCACGGCCACTGGTTGCCAAAGAAGAAAAAATCGTAGTAACGGGTAAAACACCAGCCGACTTCGTCAGCAGAGGCATCACACCGATGCAGTCGGCTTCGCTATTACTGATACTTGTAGCAGGCATCAGCATTTACGGCATACGAAGAGGGAAAACTCTTTGGGGCATAGACCTCATACTCTTCTTGGTTGCCGGAATGGCTGGATGTATACTGGCATTTTTAGCACTATTCTCACAGCATCCGGCAGTAAGTCCCAATTATATATTATTTGTATTCCATCCATTTCACCTTTTCTGCCTTCCATTCATGCTATCCAGGGTACGAAAAAGGGGAATAAGCCGCTATATGCTGGTTGATTTTGTAGTTTTAACACTTTTTATAGGGCTTTGGACAATAATTCCGCAGAGAATTCCGCCAGCAGTATTACCTTTGGCACTGTGTTTGCTGATACGTTCTGCAAGCAACCTCATTCTAACATACAAACGAAAGTAATGAAAAAAGGACTGATAACTTCCATACTCGCACTTACATTCAGTGGTCTGCAAGCCCAACCGCTGCCTGCCTCCCCAAAGCTGGTGGTAACATTGACCATTGACCAGTTGCGTACAGACTATATGGAAGCATTTTCGTCCTTATACGGAGAAAAGGGGTTTAAGCGCTTACTGCGTGAAGGTAAAGTATTCCGTCAAGCAGAATTTCCTTTTTGCGGAACGGACCGAGCCTCGGCCATTGCCGCCATCTATACCGGGACAACACCGTCCATGAACGGCATCATTGCAGAGCAGTGGCTGGATGCAGGTACACTACGCCCCATAAACTGTGTAGAAGACCCCAACTTCATGGGCAACTATACCGACGAAAGCACTTCCCCCTCCCAATTACTGACCTCTACTATTGCCGACGAGCTGAAAATAGCTACCCGCAACAAAGGTCTGGTCTATGCCATCGCGCCTTTCCGCGATGCCGCCATATTGGGTGCCGGGCACGCGGGGAACGGTGCTTTCTGGCTTAATAACAATACCGGAAAATGGTGCAGTACGACTTATTATAATGAATTTCCGTGGTGGCTGAGCCAATACAACGACCGGAAATCTCCTGACTACCGTATCAAGGATATGGTATGGACACCTGCACTTCCTTTTACCAACTATACATTTCTGCCCGAATGGCGCAACGAGCCATTCAAATACAAGCTGGATGGTGAACGGACAAACAAGTTCCGCCGCTTGATAACCAGCCCTTTCATCAATGAGGAAGTCAACCTGCTGACCGAAGAGCTGCTGAATAAGAGCACTATCGGACAAGATGACGTGCCCGACCTATTATCGCTGACTTACTACGCAGGAAATTATAACCACCGAAGTACGCAGGAATGTGCCATGGAAATGCAAGACACCTACGTGCGACTGGACCGTAGTATAGCTTCCTTATTAGAGCTCATAGAACGTAAAGTTGGGCTCCACAACGTACTTTTCTGCATCACCTCCACCGGCTATGCCGACCCGGAAGCAGCCGACCCGGGCGTATACCGGATACCGGGTGGTGAATTCTACCTGAACCGCTGTGCCGCCCTGCTAAACATGTACCTCATGGCATCCTATGGCGAGGGACAATATGTGGAAGCTTATTATGACCAACAAATCTATCTCAACCATAAACTTATTGAGAACAAGCAGTTGAGCCTGACTGAAATTCAAGAAAAATCTACCGAATTTCTGGTTCAGTTTAGTGGCGTGAGCGAAGTATATTCAGCTCATCGCCTGCTTTTGGGCCCCTGGTCACCGCAAATAGAACGTATACGCAATAGTTTTCATCGCAAGCGCTCTGGCGATTTGCTCATTGAAATACTCCCGGGCTGGACTATCATGCAGGAAAATAGTACTGATAACCGTGTAGTACGTACGGCCGATATTCCTGCTCCCCTCATTTTATTGGGAGGAGGAATGAAGGCTGAAACCATCCGTACCCCCATCAGTATTGACCGCATTGCCCCTACCTTGGCAAGTGTAATGCGCATCCGCGCCCCTAATGCAAGTACAGCATCTCCCCTTGACTTTTGATTCTAAAATAATCTGTGCAAATCTGGATAATCTGTATAGAAATCAGTAACTTTGCACGCTCAACTAACTCAGCAATAATAATAAAAACAAATATATAATGGGATTTAATGAATTTTTAAGCTCGATTTTCGGCAACAAATCCACACGCGACATGAAAGAAATACAACCGTGGGTGGAGAAAATCAAAGCCGCTTACCCGGAAGTAGCCAAACTCGACAACGACGCCCTACGCGCCAAGACAGAAGAACTGAAAGCCTACATCCACGATTCGGCAGCCGAACAACGCGCCAAAGTGGAAGAACTGAAAGCCAGCGTTGAAGATACCGAACTGGAAAAACGCGAAGACCTCTTCAACCAAATCGACAAAATCGAGAAAGAGATATTGGAGATTTATGAAAAAGCGCTGGACGAAGTATTACCCACCGCTTTCTCTATTGTAAAGGAAACAGCCAAACGATTCTCTGAAAATGAAGAAATAGTGGTTACAGCTACCGATTTTGACCGCCAACTGGCTGCCACTAAAGACTTTGTACGCATCGAAGGCGATAAAGCCATCTACCAGAACCATTGGATAGCAGGTGGTAACGATACTGTATGGAACATGGTACATTATGATGTACAGCTATTCGGTGGTGTGGTTCTACATAAAGGTAAGATTGCCGAAATGGCAACCGGTGAAGGTAAGACATTGGTAGCTACCCTACCGGTATTCCTCAATGCCCTGACTGGTAACGGCGTGCACGTGGTAACAGTGAACGACTATCTGGCAAAACGTGACTCCGAATGGATGGGTCCTCTTTACATGTTCCACGGTTTGAGTGTAGATTGCATCGACAAGCACCAGCCCAACTCTGATGCCCGTCGCAAAGCTTATCTGGCAGATATCACGTTCGGTACAAACAATGAATTCGGTTTCGACTACCTGCGTGACAACATGGCTATCAGCCCCAAAGACCTGGTACAACGCCAACATAATTATGCCATTGTCGATGAGGTGGACTCAGTATTGATTGATGATGCCCGTACTCCGCTGATTATCTCCGGACCGGTTCCCAAAGGCGATGACCAACTCTTCGAACAGCTCCGCCCGCAAGTGGAACGTCTGGTAGAAGCTCAGAAAAAACTGGCTACCCAATACCTGGCCGATGCCAAGCGCCTGATTGCATCGAACGATAAGAAAGACCAGGAAGAAGGCTTCCTCGCTTTGTACCGCAGTCACAAGTGCCTGCCCAAGAACAAGGCACTCATCAAGTTCCTCAGCGAACAAGGCATCAAGGCCGGTATGCTGAAGACCGAAGAAATCTACATGGAGCAGAACAACAAGCGCATGCACGAGGTGACTGACCCGCTGTACTTCGTTATCGAAGAGAAAATGAACAGCGTGGATTTGACTGACAAGGGCGTAGACTTGATTAGTAGCAATGTAGAGGACCCCACTTTCTTCGTACTCCCCGATATCACAGCGCAACTCTCTGCCTTGGAAAACGAAACAGAGCTGACAGACGAACAGCGCCTTGAAAAGAAGGATGCCCTGATGACCAACTATGCCATCAAAAGCGAACGTGTGCATACCATCAACCAACTGTTGAAGGCATACACCATGTTCGAGAAAGATGACGAATATGTGGTAATTGACGGCCAAGTGAAAATTGTGGATGAGCAGACGGGACGTATCATGGAAGGACGTCGTTATTCTGACGGTTTGCACCAAGCCATCGAAGCCAAAGAAGGCGTGAAAGTAGAAGCTGCCACCCAGACTTTTGCCACCATTACATTACAGAACTATTTCCGTATGTACCACAAACTATCCGGTATGACCGGTACGGCAGAAACAGAAGCCGGCGAGTTGTGGGACATCTACAAACTGGATGTAGTGGTTATTCCGACTAACCGCCCCATTGCCCGTAATGACATGAATGACCGCGTTTACAAGACAAAACGTGAAAAATATAAAGCAGTCATCGAAGAGATAGAAAAAATGGTGGCAGCAGGACGCCCCGTACTGGTGGGTACCACTTCTGTTGAAATCTCTGAAATGTTGAGCAAAATGCTTACCATGCGTAAGATTGAACATAGTGTATTGAATGCCAAACTGCATCAGAAGGAAGCGGATATTGTGGCTACTGCCGGTTTGAAATGTGCTGTAACCATCGCTACCAATATGGCCGGCCGTGGTACCGACATCAAGCTGAGTCCGGAAGTGAAAGCTGCAGGCGGTCTTGCCATCATCGGTACAGAACGCCACGAATCACGCCGTGTGGACCGTCAGTTACGTGGTCGTGCAGGACGTCAAGGCGACCCGGGTTCTTCTGTATTCTTCGTATCTTTGGAAGATGACCTGATGCGTTTGTTCTCCAGTGACCGCATTGCCAGTGTAATGGACAAACTGGGTTTCAAAGAAGGTGAAATGATTGAACACGGCATGATTTCCAAATCCATTGAACGTGCGCAAAAGAAAGTTGAGGAAAACAACTTCGGCATCCGTAAGCGTCTGTTGGAATATGACGACGTGATGAACAAGCAACGTACAGTAGTCTACACCAAACGCCGCCACGCTTTGATGGGCGAACGTATCGGCATGGATATCGTGAACATGATTTGGGACCGTTGTGCCAATGCCATTGAAGCGCCCGACTACGAAAACTGCAAGATGGATGTGCTCCAGACACTTGCCATGGAAGTACCTTTCACCGAAGAGGAATTCCGTAATGAGAAGAAAGAAAAACTGGCAGACAGAACTTTTGACGCTGCCATGGAACTCTTCAAACGCAAGACAGAACGTATGGCACAGATAGCCTATCCGGTCATCAAACAAGTATACGAAACGCAGGGACACATGTACGAAAACATACTTATCCCCATCACAGACGGAAAACGTATGTACAACATCTCCTGCAACCTGAAGAGAGCTTATGAGACAGAATGTAAGGAGGTGGTGAAGTCATTCGAGAAATCCATCTTGCTGCACGTCATCGACGAAGCATGGAAAGAAAACCTGCGCGAGCTGGACGAGCTGAAACACTCCGTGCAGAATGCAAGTTACGAGCAGAAAGACCCGCTGCTGATTTACAAGCTGGAATCTGTGAACTTGTTTGATGCCATGGTGAATAAGATTAATAATCAGACTATCTCTATCTTGATGCGTGGACAAATCCCGGTACAAGAGGCTCCGGCTGAAGCCCCTGAGGCTCCCCAGGCTCCCCGTCAAGTAGAGGTGCGCCAGGCTGCTCCGGAACAACGCCAGGATATGAGCAAGTATCGCGAACAGAAGGTTGATTTGAATGACCCGAACCAGCAGACCGCTGCGGCACAAGATACACGTGAACAACCAAGACGCGAACCTATCCGTGCCGAGAAGACCGTAGGACGCAATGATCCTTGTCCTTGCGGAAGCGGTAAGAAATACAAAAACTGCCACGGAAGGAATGCATAAAGTAAAGCTATAAAATGATAAGGCGATAGGGTGATAAGATGATACCGTCAGGTATCTTTTATCACCCTATCACTTTTTCTCCTACCACATTATCACATTTTTTATTCGTTCCAGCTTTTGAATATTCAGCTAAAAGAGTACTTTTGCTCCAAAGAACAAAACCAAAGACTATGACCAAATATCACTATTGTCTGTTATTGATGGGGTCTCTGCTGTTAGGCAGCTGCCAGAGTGTAGAACAACTGTCCATTGATTATATGCTTCCGGCAGAAGTCAGTTTCCCGGCAACACTGAAACGTGTGGCTGTTGTCAACAACATGCCAAACGTACCGGACAACAAACTCATCATCAGTGAGGAAGAACAGAAAAAAAGCGAGAATGAGGTGGCACGCCTCACCAACTACTACAATGGAGACGCCGCAATAACAACCGAATCCCTTGCAGAGGCCCTTGCCAACGAAAACTACTTTGAAGAGGTTGTGATATGCGACTCTGCCCTCCGGAGTAAAGACATCAATCCCCGCGAAAGCACATTATCGAGAGATGAAGTACTGGAACTTACACAGAATTTGGACGTAGATTTCCTGATAGCCCTGGAAAACATACAAATGCGTTCCAATCGCAAGATAAGTTATATGCCCGACTGGGGTGTGTTCCTCGGCACAGTGGATGTAAAGGTATATCCTACCGTCAGAATATATTTACCTAACCGCAAAGGTCCTATGGTGACCGTCAACAGCAATGACAGTATTTTCTGGGAAGAGGCAGGAAATGGTGAAGCGTCAGTACGTTCCCGCCTCATCAGCGAAGAAGACATGGTGAAGCAAGCATCTGAATTTGCAGGAACGGTTCCGGTAAGACATCTACTCCCTTATTGGAAAACTGGTAACCGCTATCTCTTCAGTGGTGGTTCTGTAAATATGCGTGACGCAGCCGTATATGCCAAAGAAGAAAATTGGAGTAAAGCAGTAGAGCTCTGGAAGCAGACCTACGAAACAAAAAAAGGAAAACAGAAAATGTATGCAGCCTATAACACCGCTTTGGGCTACGAAATGCAAGACAGCATAGATACTGCCTTGGAATGGGCATTAAAAGCGCAAACCCTTGCCCGTGAGAAAAGCAAGACAGACAAAAAAGAGACAGGCGAAATACATGATGGAACCATCTCCTATTACATCTTTATCAGCATGTATGTAGACGAATTGGAGAAACGAAAAGAGGGAATGGCACGCCTGAACATGCAAATGAACAGATTTGATGATGATTTTTAGTCAAATGATGCAGAGATAACCGTTTTTTTTATACCTTTGAACAACCATTAAGAAAAGAAAGTTATTATGAAGCTCAGTCAATCGTCATTAGCACTCTTGGAGGACACTCTTAAAAAAGCAATCGGCAAATACACCTGCGGTTGCGAACAGACTATCGTTACAGACATTCATCTGCAACCGAATCAGAATTCGGGCGAACTGTCTATCTTTGATGATGAAGATGAAGAGCTTGCCAATACTTCCATTGAAGAATGGATGACATACGAGGGGGATGATTTCTACGAAAATGTAGAGCGTATCTTGTCCTCACTGCTCTGCAACATGAAAAATGAAGGAAAGTTCGACAAGCTGACTATTCTGAAACCATTCTCTTTTGTACTGGTGGATGATGATAGAGAAACAATAGCAGAACTGTTGCTGATGGATGATGATACTCTATTGGTCAATGAAGAGCTACTGAAAGGATTGGATGAGGAACTGGATTCTTTTCTGAAAGAGCTGCTGGAAAAATAATATTCCAAACAATCAGCCTATAAGGAAAAGAGACCTTCTTATAATAAATTAGCCCCTGCGATATAAAACGACCGCAGGGGCTAATTCTTTTTTACCTATACAATACCTAACGTATCTTAATTCCATAGAAAGAACTTGAGGTGGTAACAAAAAGCATATCCTTCTGCCTTCCACCAATTGCCAAGGAAATCGGGCGTTCTTCTATCTGAATACGTCTCTGCTCTTTACCATATTTGTCATAGACAAATATTTCACCATCAGCAACATAGACATTTCCGTCAGCATCGGTCACATTACTGTATTGGCCATAAGGACATATTATTCCTTGTTCTGTCAAACGGCCATCCCCACCAACGGAAAGTTGTACTGTCGTTTTATTCATCTCATTTACAATATAAACCGGTTCTGACTGACCGGGAACTGTAACAGTCAAAGCACAAGAACGCCCCAAATCATAGGTATCCGGAATAATTGTCACGCCATCCGGAGCGACAAAACTATACTCAGGCATACTGGCAACCACCTTGTCAAAGTCACCTCTCCAACGACTGGAAGGGTGAATGACTTTCTGTATATTCTTCATACCGGCTGTAACGACACGTGGCATAGGCTTCATCGTAGCATCCACGTTATCCGGATTAAAAGAATACCCCCAAGCACTCCAGCCACTGTTACCCCAACCACTGTACATCGGATTATCATCCGGCAAGCGCACTACCGTTTCCTGCTTGCCGTTCACCAGATAACCCGGCTGAGGGTCATAGCGGAAAATAACCAGCAGATTGTCTTGCGTATCAGTAGTCAATGTAAAAGGCTTCCAGGGATAATCGGCTATCAAAGTAATCTGCTCCGTGTCTGCCGACCATCTATAGATTTTCTTCAGACGGTTTTCACAGAAGTAGATATTTCCTTTACTGTCGGTAGTAGCTCCGGAGGCCAGTTCAAAACCGGTAGCCAGCTTCACAGGCTTGTCCATGACCGTGCAGGAAGGGCGAAGGCTCTTCTCGCTACCCGAAACAGTGAGACGGGCAAAGTCCCACGAATAAACGGGCAACTTCTTATTCATATCATATATAGGAAACTCTATGACTGGCAATATCTGCGTATAATTGTGCATATTACGGAAAGTGATATTCTTGCAATCCCATATGCGGAAACCTATCCTCTTCGGCATAAAGGCACGGATAACGCGATACATCCACACATTTACCATTTCGATATTTTGACAATTGGACATTTCTGCCATATAACAATCAGGCCCTTCACGACCTTCTTCCTCAAACTGGAAAGCATAAATTTTCCAGTTGGCCACATTATGGAAACGGGCTTCAGTACGGACATGATGCTCCAAAGACATGGCATAAATACGTCCCGGAGTCTTCGTTTCGCTAATATAAAGCCCACTGGCAGCATACGTACTGGCTGTCCAAACATCCTTAATTGTCCCACCGCCATTGTTTGTAATCCACAAACTCCAATACTGGTTGTCCCAAGCCATATCCTTACCGGTCTCCATGACCGGAGAAGACGGGGAACTAATTCGACGCTCGCCCCTGCGGTAAGACGACTGTCCGGAAACATTCGGAGCCGGTTTGCGCAAGGTGCCGTGCCCGCCTACAAACTTCACATCATTCAAGTACGAACGCTCACCCGCCATCCATTTACAGCCGACAGCACGGTAATTATACGCACCGGTATTAATACCTATACCATTCAGCATGTCGTCGCCGCCTTCGGAAGATTCAACCAAAGGCACAGGCACGCCGAAACCACTGAATGCAGGCTCGCTTTCCTTCAACAGAAATTGAGTCCCAAAAGGATGCAGCCCAATCAGCTTAGTACCGGGAGACAGCTTCAACGTTCTCGTCAGGCGATACCAACCCTGGGGCACATAGATGTTTTTATGCAAAGAGACAGCTTTCTCAAAAACTTCCGTATCATCAGTCTCGCCATCACCTTTTGCCCCTAAGTCTCGGATATTGACCCATGTCTCCATTGCCGGAAGAACCGGAAGGTCCTTGCCAAGTGTAACCGGCAGTTTTGCCACCGGCTCTATTTCACATATTTCCCTGAAAGAAGAAGCATCATTCAAATCCTGATACACCAGACCGTAAGTAAACTCCTTGACTCTGTACATTTTTGCTTTTCCGGCAACTTTCTTTCCACTTTGAGCATAGCCCACCAGTACGGGAACATTCCTGCAATCCACATTCACCAGATTCAATTGCGAAAAAGTATTTCCCTCTACGCTTACCCTGACACCGGCTTCCGAAATATTCTCCCACAACGAATTCTCCACATGAAGACGGTCTGCCAGATTCTCTGCCATTTCAAAGGCAACGGGCGTATTCTTCACATGCATATTGACGATGGCAAATCCCACCTCTTTTGAATAGACAGCCGCCTTTCTCTGCCCCTCAAAGTAAGTATCGACCATCATCATAGGCCACCCCGGAGAAGTCCTGGAGGAAATTATCCCATATTCACCGCCATAGAACCTGACGTCTTCCAGTTCATTGCCAACATCATACATGCCGGCTTTCCCCGAACCAATCCGAATGTCGCAATGATTGATAAATCCATGCTGGGCAAAATGCGCACGAATGGCGACGGCTTGAGGATTACCTTTGTCTATACGGAAATCTACATTGGACACCGCACTATAGAAAGTACCTGCACCGGCATCCGAAGGCTTCCTGCCCTCTTGTGCCAGCCCTCCCGTAAACCATATCATATAATTTTGAGTAGTCTGGAAACCGGGTGTATCGGCTCCCAAATAAATCACCGGCCGTTTCTTCCCATAACCAATCAGCCGAATGGATGAGGGAATTTGAATCGTCTTGCTAATACGATAATTTCCTTCCGGCAGAAACAGTATCCCAAAGTTCTTTTCGCGCTTCACCTGATTGATTGCCTCTTGAAGTGCATCGGTCACGTCGGACTTTCCATCAGCCTTGAAGCCGTAATTCTCCGGGGTAAAGTAGAATGCTTCCGGATCGTCCGGTCTTTGCGTATAGGCGGAACCACCCTCTGCCGCCCACCCGGACGGCATATTACCGATAATCCAACAGACTATCAGCAGGTATCTCATTATTTGATAATTTCTCATTACACAGATTGTTTTAATATGGATTTTCCTTATTTAATACGTACACCAAAGAACTTGGAACGGCCTGTGACAAACAATGTATTGCCATCCTTACCGCCAAACTGTAATGTGGACGGACGTTCGGGAACACGAATCATCCCTTTCTTCTTGCCATCCTTATCAAATACATATATTTCTCCGTCAGCCACATACAAGTTCCCTTCCTTATCTACAGCAGAACCAAATTCGCCCTGCTCCACAAAATAGCTCAAGTTGGAGAGCGTGCCGTCATTGGCCACATCCATCTTCACCATTCTGCGGTCATATTCATCAGATGTATAGAAAGGCTTTCCCGGATAGGCTTCCAGCAGGGAAGAACTACGTGACAAGTCGAAATAATGAGGAATGATAGTTTTTCCATCCGGTGCCAGGAAGCACATTTCAGGAACATAGACCGACACCGCATTGAAATCGTGGAAGTCTCTCCAACGGTTAGAAGGATAAAGAGCCTTATACACGTTCTTCACTTGACCCATCGGAACACGCGGCAACAGTTTGATGGTCTCTTCCGGATTTTCCGGGTCAATGGAGTAGACTCTCATTGTATATGCGGAATTACCATATCCGCTGAAAGAAGTACCTTTTGTATCAGGCATTACCGGCATTTCCTCCGGCTTACCATTAATCAGATATCCCGGCTGCGCATCATATCTGAACAATACCAATAGATTATCTTCTGAATCAAAAGCCAGGTTGGAGGGTTTCCACGGGAAATCTGCCAGCAGCGACAAGCTATTTGTCTCTACCGACCACTTAAAGATACGACGCATCCGATGGTCGCAGAAGTAAATGTTACCTTTACTGTCGCGCGCAATGCCTTCGGCAAATTCCAAATCGGAAGCCAATTGGTTCACCTTACCTATTTCATTGCCTAACGATTGCTGATGAGGTTCTTTTCCGGTTACAATCAAGCGAGAAAGTTCCCACGGGCGGATGTCAATGTCTTTGTTGACATCGAACACTGCAATGTTATTCGTATATTTAATCTGAGAATAGTTATGCAGGTTCAGAAATGCGATGTTCTCGCAATTGCGGATACGTACAGAACTGTGATACGGTTCATTGACACGGATAACGCGGAACATATACAAGTTTGCAAAGGTCACATCTTTGCAGTCGTCCATCTCTATCGGTTGGCAATCGGTACTTTCGCGGCTCTCTTCCTCGGTTTGCATGCAATACACCTTCCAGTTGGACACCTTGCTGAAACGTACTTCATTTCTTACATGATGCTCGATGGACATGGCATAGATACGCCCCGGAGTAGAAGTATTGTTGGCATAGAAACCATTGGTGGCATATGTGCTTGCTGTCCAGATATCTTTAAAGGTGCCACCACCGTTGTTGGTCACCCACAGACTCCAATACTGGTTGTCCCAAGCAAGATCCATGCCCGAAGCCGCTACCGGATTATCGGGAGAACTGATACGAGCCGGTCTGTTCCACCGGCCACGTGGTTCCTCAACACCCGGTTTAGGTTTCCATAAACCGCCATGCCCGCCTACAAACTTCACGTCATTCATATAAGAATCTGCATTTGCCATCCACTTCACACCTACAGCACGATAGTTATAACCGCCGGTATTGATACCAATGCCCATCAGCATATTTGCACCGCCTTCCGAAGATTCCACCATCGCTTTCGGACCGCCAAAACCACTGAATGCAGCAGTACTTTCGTCTAGCCGGAACTGAGTGCCAAAAGGATGCAGGCCTATCAACTTGGTATCGGGCTTCATCTTCAAAGTTTCGGTAATGCGATACCAGCCCTGGGGCACATAGATATTATCGTACTTGTCAATAGCCTCCTGGATGGCCTTCGTATCATCCGTTTCCCCATCTCCCTTTGCACCGAATTCGCGCAGATTTACCCATGTTGCCATTGCAGGCAGTGCAGGGATGTCCATCAGTTGGGCAACCGGCATCTTCTGTATCGGTTCAATATCAACCAACGTTTCATATTCCGGCATATCCACCATGTTATCCATCTGCAAGCCGTGGTCGTATGACTTTACCTTATAGATTTTATGAGCAACATGGGTGGCCGTATTGCTACGGGTATATTTCGCCAAGGTCGGTACATTCTTACAATATACATTGCGAAAGGTTATCTGATTGTTGCTGTTGTTCTCGTTGGTAATCACCACTGCCGGACCACTTACATTTTCAAAATAGCTGTTTTCCAAAAATAACTTGTCGCAATAATTAGGGTCAATATCAAATACAGCCGGAACATTCTTGGCATACAGATTCACCATTGCCAAACCGGACTCCTGACAACGAAGAGCAGCTACACGTTGTCCCTCAAAATAAGAGTCGACCATCATTACCGGCCATCCGGGAGAGGCTTTTGTCGTATAAATGCCATAATCTCCCCCGTAAAAAGCAACGTTTTCCAACTCATTGCCCACATCGAACAGACCAGCCTTGCCTTTACCTATGTATACGGCCACATAACTGATAAAACTGTGTTGGGCAAAGTGTGTGCGTAGCGCCACTGCATGCGGATTACCATCTTCTATGCGCAAGTTGATATTCGACATGGCACTGTAGAACGTACTGGCACCGGCATCACGGGGTTTCTCACCTTCCTTGACAACGGCTCCCGTAAACCAGAACATGTATTTAGCTTTTCCTTTATCATCAGCTACTTCCTCTTGAAAACCCGGAGAATTCTTAGCCAGAATAAATTCCGGGCGATTCTTTCCATAGCCAATCAAACGAATAGCCGTAGGAATATAAATGGTCTTGCTGATTTTATATTTACCTTCAGGGATAAAAAGGATTCCGAAATTCTTTTCTTTCTTCACTTGATTAATCGCTGCCTGCAAAGCATCCGATACATCCATCTTTCCATCCGCCTTTATAGGATAGTTCTCGGGAGTGAAATAAAAAGCTTCGGAGTCATTGGGTTTTAGAGGATAAATCGAATTCAATTGTACAGCATACAACTGAGTACATATCATCCCCAGCAAAATTAAAATAATCGTGTTCAATTTCTTCATGGTCTTATTTTTAATGTATGGATAAAAAAAGACGTTCTGCCGTCAAGCAGAACGTCTCCCTCTGCTATAAATTACAATTTTATAACTACTACCGGCGCATAATTATGCCGTACAGTGCCCACACCCGAAACATCAGCCAGAGCGCCAATACGGAAATAATAATTCTTGCTGTATTTCAAGACATCAGCATTTTGTCCCAGATCGATGGACAATGTATAAATATCAGCGCTATTTATAGCAGTACTCGGACTAAACACTTGCTTATCAGTCCCTCCATTCAACGTCAATTTCACATTGTTACCTACCCACATATCTGAAAAAGCAAACAACTGAATCTCTTTCAATTTCACTTCTTGTTTACCAGCTTCCAACGAGAATGTAGCAGTAATTACATTGCCATTCTTTTCTACTTTTGGACTTTTGACGCGAATATAAGGAATAACCTTGAAATCATACACATTATCCCCTGACTTAACAACAAAATCCTTCACTTCAAATGGATAAAAATTCCCATTTTCAAAACGAACATCATAAGTGGCAGCAAAAACCATATTGTTACGATATTCTCCGGTATTTGTGATATACCAGGTTTGATCCGTAGCATTAGTAAATCCATGCTCCCTCACTTTAATTGCATTACCGTTTTCCATATCAGAACCTACAAGTTCACCTGTCTGTTCGTCAAGGATAGAACCATGTATGGAAGCATCCGGTCCCTCATAATTATCAATTTCACAAGATGTCAATGCAAATAAGAAGCATGACACAAATAACAATATCTTTTTCATAACTTTCTACTTAATATTATTCAAATTAATGACCTGGATTCTGAACTAAACCATTCGTGGCAATATTAGGTATGCCCCTATAGTAGTTGATGTTCTGGAAAGTACGCCCTCCTCTTGTTTCGTCACCAAAGTAGTTCACCCTTGCAAAGACATATTTAGGCTCTGCACCACGCAAGTCAAGCATCGGCACCAAAGCTTTACGAATTCTATTATTGCTGAACTCAGTATGGAATTCCCTACGACGATTCATATCCCAAAAACGCTTTCCTTCAAACGCCATCTCCACACGACGTTCCTTCAAAACACTCTCTAATGTCAAAGATATCCGGTCGGTATGTCCGGCTCTACGTCGCAAAGCATTCAAATAGTTCTCAGCCAATTCCTTATCGCCAAATCCACTACCATTTTCCACAACAGCCTCAGCATAATTCAGGTAGACTTCTGCCAAACGCATATCAATATAAGAGGTAGTGGACGAAAGACGGTCGGGAGACATGCTCTCGCCCTCGGGCATATACTTACGAACTCCAAAACCTGTAGCAGTCCAATTAGCATCCTCACCACTGTTCACATTATTAAATCCAGAGAACATGGTTTCACCTTCGGCTCCTAAAGCATAATATGTTGTTCCATTTTTCTGAGTAGACTCGTTTGAATAAGCCACATAGCTATTATTGTCCTTAATAAATCCGCCCTGGATAATAATCTCAGTGCCGGCATAAGATGAACCCGGCACAACCACACTTGCCAACAGACGTGCATCCTTGTTGGCAAACGGTTCATACAAATCGTTATATTTAACAAAAGGTACTGACATCAAGGTGTTCACTACAGAAGCATTATTCATATTATGGAAATTAGGGATATAAGCATCTTCATTCCCATCCGTACGAGTTACAATCTTTGCACTTTTTCCCGTGCCGTCATCCGTATAATCTTCAAACAAATCAACGATTTCCAACATCGGATTGAAACGTCCATATTTCAGAGCGCCCGGATTGACTTGAGGAAGGATATTAAACTGAGCATAGCTATGTCCCTGATTAGTATTGGTTGTTCCATTAAGATACGCTTTACTGAAAATGACCTCTTCATTCTGGTCATTCAGGAACAAGGCCTGGAAGTTTGATGCAGCCTCCTTAACAGTAGCCGGAGCAGGTTTATAAAGAGATTTACCGGAATTCTCTATAAGGGACTTAGATGCTTCAATACATTCTTTATAGAATGCATCGGCATCGGCAGAAGTCATTCCACCCACCAGTTTCTGAGTGACAGCTTCACCAGCCAAAGGTGCCAGATTCCAATACTTGGCTACAGAAGCTGCATGAAGTGCAACTCTTGACTTCAACGCATAAGCTGCCCACTTGGTTACGCGATACAAATCCGAACCAGAAGTCGCATCGGGCAAGGTAGCAGCAGCAAGGGTACACTCATTCAATACAAATTTCCAAGTATCCAACTCTGTACTGCGGGGAACTGCCACAGCACCCGGTCCACCATCGGCATAATCATCGTCCTGCACTTTGTCAATCAGAGGAACGCCGCCATATCTTTTTACAAGCCCATAATACATATAAGCACGTGCAAAATGGGCTTCACCAGTCATACGATCCGCATCTGCAACAGAAATTGTTCCTGCTTCTTTGGCTTTTTCTACATTTTGCATAAAAATATTCACTTGACGAATATCTCCATAGGGCCAATAATTGAATCCTTCATAACCTATATCCACTCCTCCGTCACTACGGGTAGCTTCGTCGGTAAGAAATGCTAAATTAGTAGTTTCATTCACACCATCATAACCGCGTTGATTAAAACCAGCATTCGGACGATAATTAAAATCTTCCATAGGAATCATGGTATATATGTTTGCCAATAGTGCCTTTACACCACCTTCTGTCTCCAATAACTGATCGGGAGACACTTTATCCAGCGGTTCAAGTTCCAAGAAGGCATTACAACCGGACAATCCCATCAATGCACATAACGAGAATATCGATAAAATATTTTTTTTCATGGTATTTCAGAATTAAAAGTTTATGTTTAACCCAAAGTTATAAGTTCTCATCAACGGATATGCCAGGTTGGCTCCCCAATCCCTTTCCTCACGTTCGGGGTCAGCATCCTTCAAAGCCTTGTTACAGAACGTAAGCAGATTTGAACCATTGACAAAGATACGGGCACTGTTCAACCCGATTCTTTTCATAAATGATTTTGGCAGATTGTAACCGATCTCCATACTCTTCAAACGGAGATAAGTAGCTTGCGGAAGCCAAACGGAAATACCATAATTCCATCTACTACCATTATCCGAAGTATTAGAGAAATTGTGGCGTAATGCCGGATAATAGCCGGCTACCCATTGTGTGGCAGGATTATACGGATCATCTGTTATATTTGCAGGATGCCAACGATCTACATATTTCGCAATTAAATAAGATTTATTTGTCTTGCCACCATATCCCCAAACATCATCATTGGCATATCCGATGGAGTAACCGGAAGCTCCTTGAAACAGCATATTGAGATCAAAATTCTTATAAGAAGCCGCCAAAGTCAACCCATACTGGATAGGAGGATTTGCACCGGTTGCCCAAAACTCCGGAACACGGTCACTGCTGTTAATTCTACCATCACCATTCAGGTCAAGCAATCTGTAACTACCCGGAAGCATCTTAGAGTTACCCAAGTTCCCACCAATCAAAGGAGCCGTTTCATACTGTTCCAAAGAAGTATATTGGCCATCGTATTTATACAACCACATCACATTACTGTTACGGTTTTCCTTTCCATTCAGCCATCTATCCATAGAACTGGTATATTCTGCATGTTCCACATGCAGACTTCTTTCACGGGCATACGTAAAATTAGCACTTACTGAATATGAGAAGTCCTTACCGATTTGTCCTCTGTGTCCCAATTCAATCTCAAAACCCCGGTTCCGGTTAGAATTCAGATTTTCCTTCGGGAAACTTGCACCAAATGTATCAGGAGCAGATTGTGCACGGTCGGCCAAAATGCCTTCATTCTTACGATTGAACCACTCGATAGTACCACTCAACTTACCGTTCCATAAGTCAAAATCCAGACCTACATTGGAAATAGAAGATGTAACCCAAGAAAGCCGGTCAGTCACTACACCAGGAGCTACCATACCCATAATCTGGCTGGCACCATCAAAAACATAACCATTAGAAGCCGAATTATAAGCAGATACATATTGGAAAGGATCACCGGCATCATATCCACTTTGTCCAAAAGAACCCCTGATTTTCAAATTAGTAATAAACGGCAAATTGTCCTTGATGAAACTTTCTTCCGAAAGTCGCCATCCGGCACTTACCGACGGGAAGAACGTCCAACGCTTAGAAGGAGCATAACGATAAGAACCATCATAACGCCCTACTACTTCCAACAAGTATTTACCGGCATAATCATAGTTCGCACGCATCAGATAGGCTGCCAAACGGCCAAAACTACGATACCCTGAATTGGTAGCTGTACCCGGACTTGCCTGATTCAAAATATCATTAGTAAACAACTCTGAATATTGCCGGGAACCGGATAATTCATCGCGTCGTGTACTGTTCAACTCTGCCACAGCTGTCACATTCAAATTGTGCTGATTGAAAGAACGCATATAATTAGCCTGCAACCTGCCATAAATCTTCTGATATATTCTCATCGTATTGGAATAAGCATCAGTACTACCTCCCGTACCGGCAGGCGCATCTGTATAATAATCATACAACGGATAAGAACGATTTAAAGAAGAGTTGTTACGATTGTTACCGTCAAATGACCCCAAAAGACTCAATGCCAACCCTTTTACAAAAGGAACTTGCCAATTCAATTCCACATCGGCAGAATACGTCAGGCCTCTGTTCTTGCGATAACCGTCTATATCCGGATCAACCAACGCAAAAGGATTCTTGTTTTCAGGACCGATTGCAGACAAATGATTGGGATTATTAATCGTATGAGTACCGATACCACGGTCATTAACCATCAAAGTCTTAAAAGTCCACATAAAATCCTCTCTCGGCCTTTGGGTTTCATCCCAACGCCCGGACAGATTCACATTCAGTTTCAGCCCTTTCGTAAGCTCTGCAGTCAGGTTACTTCTCAGATTATATCTATGATAGTATTGGATACCACTCTTCAGCAAACCATTATCGCCATTATAGCCGAAGCTCACATAATATTTCACCTTATCCGTTCCGCCTCTCACAGAAACAGTATGCGATTGCTGGAACGCCAGTTTATTCATAAACATGTCAATCCAGTTATTGTCTGTATAACCCTTAGCCCCGGTTCTATACAGTTCCAGAATATCGTCAGTGTATTCAGGGGCAGCCTGGTCATTACGTGCCCTTTCATTGGCCAACATGCGATAAGTATAAGCATCTACCGTTTCTTCCATACCCGTGGCATTCTTCATACCGAACAATGCCGAGTAAGATACTCTGGTCTTTTCGGCCACACCTTTTTTGGTAGTAACAATGATTACGCCATTAGCCGCATTCATACCATAAATAGCGGCAGAAGCATCTTTCAAAATAGAGATACTTTCTATATCCTCAGAATTCAGCTGTGCAAGTTCTTCAGTACCTTCACGCGTGATACCATCAATTACCACCAACGGGTCACCATAACCGCGAATGCTCACCATATTGTCGAAAGTTCCCGGCTCTCCGGTTTTCTGGCGAATCAATAGTCCCGGCATCTTACCTTGAATATTGCTAATCAGATTCTCGGTCTTGGTCGTAGCTATTTCATCAGCACCAATGGCTGCAATGGCACCGGTCAGTGATTCTTTCTTCTGTACACCATATCCTACAACAACCACTTCATCCAATATCTCAGCATCTTCTACCAAAACTATCTTGAACGAATTTCGGCCTGCAACCTTTATGTTTTGTGTCTTATAACCTACATAGCTTATTATAAGAGTAGCATCAGAGCCCACATTGGTCAGAATGAAATTACCGTCAATGTCTGTTATGACACCGTTGGTAGTTCCCTGCACCAAGATACTGGCACCAATCACCGGTTCACCGGTTGCATCGACCACAGAACCTTTCACCGTCGCAGCCTGCAAAGCTATCTGTACCCCATCAGCTCCTACAGCTTTATCATAAAGGATTATATTACGGTCCAATATCTTATAGCCTATATTGGTTCCTTTGAATACATCATTCAGAACCTTGAATATGGTTTTGTTATTTGCCCGGACCGATATACGGCGCTTAACGTCAATCTGCTTGTTGTTGTAGAAGAAAACAAATTCGGTACCTTGTTCCAGCTCCGTCAGTACTTCATCAACAGTCTTGTTCTCAAGAGCAATGTTTACCATTGTCTTTTGAGCATAACCTTCATTGGCAAAAGTCATACCAACCAAACAAAACAACATAAATAATGTGCATCTCATAGCAAGAGGAATTTTTTTCATGCATCTCATCAGGACACTTTTTGCCCTAAATGATTGGATACAATAGTGTTTTTTCATAATTTTGTATTGATTTCTAGTGAAAAAATAAAGTTACTTTATCTGTCGCCAAACAGATATTTAAAAGTTACTGTGTTTCATGCAGGAAAATGCGCCAACATTTTCCTGCATGTTTTTCTAAACGGACTTGTGTTTCATCATACTACTTTTTAAAGGGTTAATAAACTTCTATTACCTGTCTCTCGGCATCCACATCACCATCTTCAACAAACTTGAAATGAATATTCGAGGATATTCGGAAGTGCTCCAATATTCGCTCCAAACGTTGTTTGGTAAATGTAGCCGTAAAGGAATTCTGCTTCAATGAAGCCTTTTTCAGAATGAATTCCACATTATATCTTTTGCTCAAACTCTTCAATATATCTTCAAACGGAGTGTTCCTGAAAATCAAGCGTCCGTCCTTCCAACATGTTTCCACGTCTACATTGACTTCTTTCACAACGACCTTTTCCCGCACTATATCATAAATAACCTTTTGCCCCGGTATCATCATTACATTATTTCTCCTGCCGTTATTCACATAGGAGAAACTGACTTTACCCGAAACCAAAGTGGTCTGTACCGTCCTGCTCCCTTTGTAAGCCTCTACGTTGAACTCCGTTCCATGTACCACTATCTTGGAATTGTTCAGCGTGCCGACAATGAACTTCTTTTCATCTTTTGCGACAGAAAAGAATGCTTCACCCACCAACTTCACTTCCCTTTTATCATCGGCAAATCGGGAAGGATAGCGCAACGACGACGACGAGTTCAGAACGACTTCCGTTCCATCCGGCAATTCGACAGAAGTAGTCATTCCCGGATTTGTCCTGACTTCCATCATATGTATCTCTTCTTTATCCTTGTCCCAATAAAGGATAGACCACGATACCATCAAAGGGATGAATAAAATGGCGGCCGCCCGTTGCATCCCTCTAAATAATACCTGATACCTATTGACCTTTTTCTGTTTCATCTTACGATGTACATCCTCCAAGGCCTTCTTTACATCCAGCCTGGATGAAATCTGCGCCATGTCCGCCGCCAGACCGAGTGTCTGAACCTGGCGGGCTGTCCTGCGGTTCTCTTCCGATGCTTCCAGCCACTCCTTTACCAGAGCAGTTTCATCCTCCGTTGTCTCTCCTTCATAATACCTGAGAAGCAGGTTCTCCATTCCCTCTCTTTTTACCATAATTTTTATTGCTAGCTTTAATCTAAAGACAAACGGGTGAAAAGAACTCCTAAACAAAAAACTAAAAATATTTTATATACTTAGATTATAATAGGAAAAAAAGCTATTTTTGCCCAACAATAATGAACCCCCACCCTATGAGAAACATACCATTAGAAGATACATCTTTATTATCCGCCATACAAAAAGGAGATAGAAGTGCTTTTGATGTGTTATTTCAAAAGTACTATTCAGTGCTCTGCACCTACTGCTATCGTTTTGTCCGGTTGGAAGATGCAGAAGAGATTGTTCAGGACGTCATGCTATGGCTTTGGGAAAACCGCGAAAGACCCATTATCGAATATTCGCTCAAGCAATATCTGTTCAAGGCTGTCTACCATCGTTGCATGACCCGGATTGCCCAAAATGAAGTGAAGCAACGGGCAGACACCGCTTACTATGAACGAATGTTCGCCATGCTGCAGGAGGTGGATATCTATCAAATCAACGAATTAAGCAAGCATATACAAAGGGCCATCAACGAACTGCCGCCTACTTATAGGGAAGCTTTCATCATGCATCGTTTCCAGAATCTGAGTTACAAGGAAGCTGCCGAACTACTCAACGTTTCCCCCAAAACGGTAGACTACCGCATTCAGCAGGCTTTGAAGATATTAAGGGTCAAGCTGAAAGATTATCTGCCACTGATATTGATGCACCTGCTCACCTCGCATTAAGACCATACAAAAGCAGAACGTCCCCTATACCTTGCCGGCTACACACCGGGACTTAGCCCTAAAGAGTATAGGACTGAGAGGTCAAAACATCCGGATGTTTTACCCCAATACATGGGGATGTTTTCACCCAAAACACCCGGATGTATTACCCCAAAACATCCGGGTGTTTTAATGGAAAGGATGCGGATGTTATGACCTCTCAGTATACGGGTCAGACCGGTTCAGTCCTGCTGGGAGAGGCACTAAGTCCCTATATATCCCGTATTCATTAATTATTCTAAAAAAAGTTAGGGAAAACTCCGGGCCACCGGTCATATAAGCAAGAAGCAACCCTATTATTATCATAACCTCAAAATGCACGCAATGAGAAAACTGATTATCCTATTGTCAGCGCTGGTGTACGTCATCCATGCACAAGCGCAATTTTCAGTGACAGCCCATCAGGAAGGATGGGACAATATTCCTCCACAAGTACAAAAACCGGGATTTTCCTTTCAGCAATCCGTATTTGCCAATATGGACGGGGACGATGCCCTTGAAGAAGTAATGCTTTTCGGACGTGACAACGGACACTACCCCACTTTCGACCTTTTCAAGGCCTACTATGCAATCGTAGACAACTATACCAAAGAAATACAATACATTTCCGACGAGATTTATGTCACCGACAAGTACAATCTCCTTGTAGAAGACCGCAACAAGGACGGCATCTCCGAGCTCTACATATCCTACTTCAAAGACGGAAAGTTCAGCGTAGACGAACAAGGTTACAATCTGCGCACCACACGCTGCTACGACCGTATAGAATGGAACCCTACTGGCAAAAACTTTAAATCTTCCGGAAAATGAAAACAAGACTGACACTTATCCTGGTACTCCTTATTTATATAGGAGCTGCCTCGCACACACACGCACAGCAAAAGAAAGTAATCAAAACCATGATGATAGCCGGGCAGGACGGCAGCCATTATTGGCAAGGCGCCTGCGAAGCCATGAAGCAGATATTGGAAAACAGCGGAATGTTCAAAGTGGATTTTGCCTTTACACCCGACTTTGGTGGAGACATCGCCACCTTCAAACCCGATTTCCACCAATATGATTTAATCGTCATCAACTACGGCGGAGCTACATGGACAGAGCCCGTACGCAAGAATTTCGAGAAATACGTTGCCGATGGAGGCGGTGTGGTAGTGATACATTCTTCCGTCGTCCCGATGGCCGACTGGAAAGAATACAACGAGATAATAGGCATGGGGGCATGGGACGGACGAAACGAAAAGGACGGTCCGTATCTGTACTGGAAAGACGGACAATACGTCTACGACTACTCTCCGGGGTATGCCGGCTACCACGGCTTGCAGCACGAAACCGTCATAGAACACCGCGCCCCCCATCATCCTATCCTGCAAGGATTGCCTCCTCAATGGAAACACTTCAAGGACGAGATATATACCCGCCTACGCGGTCCGGTAAGAAACATGGAAATATTGGCAACCGCCTACGAACGCGGACGGCATGAACCGTTGATGTGGACAGTAAGCTACGGAAAAGGGCGCATATTCGTCGACCTCCTGGGGCACTGCGGCAACGACCCGAACATGACTTACTCCATGCGCTGCACCGGTTTCCAGGTGACTTTACTCCGGGGATGCGAATGGGCTGCCACCGGCGCCGTCACCCAAGAAGTTCCCGCAGATTTCCCACTGAAGGATACTTATACATTACGTCCGGAGTTCAAGGCTCCTTTTCATGCTTACCCTGAAACCAAACACTGAATACCATGAAACACATCATCCGAACACTGCTGCTGGCATGCTGCTGCATGCAGGCACAAGCACAAGCTCCATGGAAACCCGATACGGAACTGGAGAAACAATTACAGCAAAGCAATCATGTGCACCGCATAATGAAAGCCAATCTCGCACACGCCGGACTGACGCGGTGGGAAAAGAAAAAGGTATTGAAAAGCAGGGTACTCCCCCTGGCCGAAGATTTCGGCGCTCTGCGCCACACCGGACCCGGAACCATACATGTGGACCGTAAAGTCACTGTCTCAGGCAAAGGAAGTGTCCGTCTGGACACTCCTGCCTCCTTGGGCAAGAAGAATCCAACAAACCGGAATTACGCCACCCCGGAGATTATCCGTCCCCTCGACCGGGAAGACTTGCGGGAATACAACCGCTTTTCCGTTTGGGTATATGTGGATGCACCGGGCGTTTATCTGACCTTTGCCGGATTCACCCTATACAATGAAGGAGAGAAAATCATGCCGACTCCCGGACGCTTTGAAGGACAACACTTCGAGACTGTCTATCCCAACAAATGGCAACACATCATATGGGAAATACCGGACCTATACCGTGACTGTGTCACCGGCTTTTCGGTAAACATCATGCTGGCAGGTGCTCCTGCAGGAGCCAGCGAACACATGAGCCTATACATAGACGACATGCGCATCGAAAAGGTAGAAGCGGAAAACAGCCGGGGATTCGACCCGCGAAAAGATGCAATGGCCTACTGCCACAGCGGATACAAGCCGGGAGCACGCAAGCAGGCTTTGGTGCAGCACATGCCGGAAAGGGCTTTCAGCCTGCACGATGCCGCCACGGGACAAACCGTTTATCAAAGTACGGCCAGTCCTCTGAATCAGGACAAGAAGCAGGACAAAGGATTTCTTGTGCTGGACTTCAGCAGTTTCAATACGCCCGGACAATACTTCCTCTCCATCGGCGACGTACAATCAAAGCCTTTCCCCATCGGAAATGATGCCTACCTGTCTACCGCCTGGCACACGCTGAACTTCTTCTTTTCCGAACGTTGCGGTTTCGACCAGCCCGGCATTCATCAGGAATGCCATCAGGATGTATTCGCCTATCATCCCGACGGACGGAGCATGAGCATTGCCGGAGGATGGCACGATGCAGCCGACCTGACTCAAGGAACGGGAAATACAGCCGAATCGTGCATCGCCCTCCTCGATATGGCCGGTGCCGTACAAGGCAAAGACAGTATCTTCTACGAACGCCTGCTGGAAGAGGCACGCTGGGGAGTGAACTGGATTCTGCGTACCCGCTTCGGTGACGGCTACCGACTGGGTGGACTGATTATCGGCATTTGGACAAAGAATATCCGTGGTGACAAAGACGACATGCAGACAGAAGCACGAAATACGCCTACGGACAATCTGAAAGCCGCTTCCAGTTGCGCACTCGCCGCCCCTCATTTTGAAAAGAAAGACCCAGTGTTTGCACGGTGGTGCCGGAACAGTGCCATTGAGGACTTCCAATTCGCCATCGACCTGCTGGATACGCAAAGGACGGAACAGAACGAAACCGAACTTTATGCCCTTGCCACCGTCACAGCCATGCGTTTGTACCGCCTTACACAAGATGTTTACTATCTGGACTGGGCAACCCGGCTGGCACGTACCGTCATGGCGAGCCAACAGTTGGAAAAGCGTACCGACTGGAAAATCCCCCTACGAGGTTTCTTCTATGAATCTTCCCGGAAAAAACGTATCCTGGCCTATTATCACCAAAGCCAAGAGCACTTGATGACCGAAGGACTCTCGATGCTACTGACAGATGCCCCTACCCATCCGGACGCCCCGTTGTGGAAGGCATCCTGTGAAGCCTATGCAGACTATCTACGCGGGATTTCACAACTGATTGAGCCGTATGGCATACTGCCAAGCGCCGTATACGAGGTGGATAATACCGATTATAAAAATCTATACCACGAAGGTGAGCAGGTAGGGCTTCCCAGCCTGGAAGAATACAATGCACAAGTGCGCAACGGCATCCCTCTCTCGAAGGATTTCTATCTGCGCCGTTTCCCCGTCGCCTATCAGTTCAGGGGATTCCACGCTGTTGTCATGGGCAAAGCCAAGGCTGCCTTTATTCTTGCACGCCTATTCAATGATAAAGCGTTAAGGGATATTGCAACCCGCCAGGTAGAATACATATTAGGCTACAACCCGTTTGCCATGAGTACCGTTTATGGAGACGGATATGACTATCCGCCGCTTTACGGGGCATACGCCGGAAATGTTGTGGGAGCCGTGCCCGTAGGAATCGAAACATTCGAAAATGAGGACGAACCCTACTTCCCGATACAAAATAACTGCACTTACAAGGAAATCTGGACACACACCACCGCACGCCTGATGTGGTGCGTAGCAGAACTGTTCAAATAAACAGTTCATTATACCGCTAAAAAAAGCTCCGGAGTTGAAGGTTCCGGAGCTTTTTCTCTGTTTTATGTGATGGACAGTTATGCCTTTTTCAATGCTGCAATACTTTCCTTGAGAGATTTGATGATACTTTCAGCATCTGCCTGCTTCTTGCGTTCCATCTCAAGAACGGCGGCAGGAGCATTATTCACAAACTTCTCGTTACCCAGTTTCTTCAGCACACCCTGCAAGAATCCTTCCTTATGCTTCAGTTCGGCCTCCATACGGGCTATCTCGGCTTCCACGTCAATCATATTACCCAAAGGTACGGCATATTCCGTAGTACCTACCATGAAGGAAGCAGCACCGTCGGCCTTGTTCTCCACTATATTGATGGAGGAAAGGTTACACATTTTCATGATAACCGCGTTGAATGCCACAACCGGATTCTCACCGATAACCTGCAACTCAAGTGTCTCTTTTTGGGCGATGTTCTTCTGCAAACGGATGGAACGGATATTGCTGATAACCTCTTTCACCACTTCAAACTCCCGGATGATATCCTCATCTACCAATGCCGACATTGACAACGGGCTTACCATCAAGCTCTCACCGTCTGTACGGTCGCAAAGATGCTGCCACAACTCCTCTGTAATAAATGGCATGAACGGATGGAGCAGATGCAACAAGTTATCAAAGAAACCGATAGTTGCTTCATACACTTTCCGGTTGATGGGCTGGCCGTATGCCGGTTTAATCATTTCCAGATACCAGGAAGAGAATTCGTCCCAGAACAGTTTGTAAACAGCCATCAGCGCTTCACTCAAACGGTACTTGCTGAACAAATCAGCCACTTCGGCAGCCACTTCATTCTGCTTGGCCTCAAACCAGCGTATTGCCAGTTCTGAAGCTTCCGGTACCGGAACTTCCGCACTGACTTCCCAACCTTTAATCAGACGGAAAGCGTTCCATATCTTATTATTGAAGTTACGTCCTTGCTCACACAGTGCATCGTCAAAGAGGATGTCATTGCCAGCAGGAGCTGAAAGCATCATGCCCATACGCACACCGTCGGCACCGTACTTCTCTATCAAATCCAGCGGGTCGGGAGAGTTACCCAACGACTTGGACATCTTACGTCCCAGCTTGTCACGGACAATACCCGTAAAGTAAACGTTCTTGAACGGCATCTTTCCTTCATATTCATAGCCTGCCATAATCATACGGGCTACCCAAAAGAAGATAATGTCCGGACCGGTCACCAAGTCGCTGGTAGGATAATAGTAGTTTATCTCCTCGTTACCCGGATTGTTGATACCGTCAAACAAAGAGATGGGCCACAACCAGGAGGAGAACCAAGTATCCAGGCAGTCCTCATCCTGACGAAGGTCTTCCAGTTTAAGGTCTGCATTACCCGTTTTCTCTTTTGCCAATGCCAAGGCTTCTTCGGGAGTGGCAGCCACTACATAACCACCTTCCAGCAAAAAATAAGCAGGAATGCGATGCCCCCACCACAACTGGCGGCTGATACACCAGTCCTTGATATTTTCCAACCAGTTCTTGTACGTATTCTTATATTTGGCAGGATAGAACTTCAACTCATCATTCATCACCGGCGGCAAAGCCATGTCGGCAAAGTGCTGCATCTTCAGGAACCACTGCATGGAAAGTTTCGGTTCGATGGGCACGTTGGTACGTTCGGAGAAACCTACCTTGTTGGTATAGGCTTCCACTTTCTCCAACAGACCGGCAGCAGCCAGGTCCTTCTCAATCTGCTCGCGCACATCGAAACGGTCCATACCGATATACAAGCCGGCAGCTTCACTAAGCGTTCCGTTATCATTGAAGATGTCGATGCTCGGCAGATTGTACTTCTCACCCAGCATGTAGTCGTTCACATCGTGGGCAGGAGTTACCTTCAGACAACCGGTACCGAACTCTATATCTACGTAATCGTCCTCGATAACCGGAATAACACGTCCTACCAACGGAACAATCACCTTCTTACCCTTCAACCAGGTATTCTTGGGGTCATTCGGATTGATGCACATGGCTGTATCTCCCATGATGGTTTCAGGGCGGGTGGTAGCAACCACTGCATAACGTCCTTCGGGGTCACCTTCTACCATATACTTCAGATAGTACAGCTTGCTGTGCTCTTCTTTGTAGATTACTTCCTCGTCACTAAGTGCGGTCAGTGCCTTAGGGTCCCAGTTCACCATGCGGACACCACGATAAATCAGACCTTTGTTATACAAGTCAACAAAAACCTTGAGCACGCTTTCACTGCGTTTCTCATCCATAGTAAAAGCTGTACGATCCCAATCGCAAGAAGCACCCAGCTTGCGGAGCTGCTTCAAGATGATGCCGCCATGTTCGTCAGTCCATTCCCAGGCATGCTTCAAGAACTCGTCGCGGGTAAGGTCTGTCTTCTTGATGCCTTGTGCGGCAAGTTTGTTCACCACCTTGGCCTCGGTAGCAATGGATGCATGGTCGGTTCCCGGCACCCAGCAGGCATTCTTGCCTTCCATGCGGGCACGGCGTACCAGAATATCTTGTATGGTATTATTAAGCATGTGTCCCATGTGCAACACACCGGTGACGTTGGGGGGCGGGATGACGACGGTGTAAGGCTCACGACCATCGGGTTTCGAACTGAATAATTTGTGGTCCAACCAATACTGGTACCACTTTCCCTCCACGTCAGCGGGATTGTACTTACTTGCTAATTCCATGTTTTTAAATCTCTATAATTAATTTATTGCGAATAACGGGCGCAAAATTAATGAATTAAAATTTAAATATATATTTTTGTCCCTACAAAATGAGTCAGGAGTTAGTAGGAGTTAAAGGGAGTTATCGCCCTCCGGGCTTAGGAGTTAGAGGTCGATAGTCCTCTTAATGGTAGGTTGAAAATAAAAATGAGAGACAAATTGAAAATCCGGTATGTCGTATTAATCGTATTACTGTCTGTTGTATGGGCAACGCAGCTCATTCCAATATTGGGAGAAGTATATGCACAGTCTGTATATCCGGTGATTTCCCATTTCTTGTCCTCCTTTTCAAAACTCATGCCTTTTGCCATAGGCGACTTGTTTATTTTCCTCAGTGTACTCGGACTTCTTTTCAATCCAATCAAGGCACGCTATATCCAAAAGAAAAAGTGGAAACAGATTCTGCTGAACGAAATGGAATACTTGCTGTGGATATATGCATGGTTCTATCTGGCATGGGGACTGAACTACTCACAGAAAGATTTCTATGGCAGGACAAACATTCCTTATACTGCCTATACTCCCGAAATCTTTCAGTCATTTGTAGACAACTATATAGACAAGCTGAATGCTTCCTATACAGATGTCACCTCCATTGACGAACCATTGGTCTGCCGGGAAAGCGTACACGGATACAACCAAATCAGCGATACGCTGGGGATACATCGCCCTCCCCACTCCTCTCCGCGCGTGAAGACCATGCTTTTCACTCCGTTCATTTCCATGGTCGGTGTTACGGGAAGCATGGGACCTTTCTTCTGCGAATTCACGCTGAACGGCGATTTGCTTCCACCACAATATCCTGCTACTTATGCCCACGAGCTGGCACACTTTTTAGGCATCACCAGCGAGGCAGAAGCCAACTTCTACGCTTACCAGGTCTGCACCCGTTCGCAGGTGAAAGAGATTCGTTTCAGCGGCTACCTTTCCGTGCTCTCACATGTGCTGGGCAATGCCCGCCGACTGATGAGCGAAGAAGAATACGCAGAACTTTTCAACCGGATACGTCCTGAAATCATAGAACTGGCCCAAAAGAACCAGCAATACTGGATGGAGAAATACAGTCCGCTCATCGGAGACATCCAGAACTTTATCTACGACTTGTACCTTAAAGGAAACAAGATTCAAAGCGGACGCAAGAACTATTCGGAAGTAATAGGCTTGCTTATCTCATACGAAGAATGGAAAAACTAAATTTCAAAATCATGCATACAAGAAAAGAACAGATGGAAGCCTTCGGCCGCTTCCTCGACATACTCGACGAGCTGCGCGAGAAATGTCCCTGGGACCGCAAGCAGACCAACGAAAGCCTGCGCCCCAATACCATCGAAGAGACTTATGAACTTTGTGACGCCCTGATACGCGATGACAAGAATGACATCTGCAAAGAGCTGGGCGATGTGCTGCTGCATGTGGCTTTTTATGCAAAGATAGGCTCCGAAACCGGTGATTTCGATATGAAAGACGTATGCGACCGTCTTTGTGAGAAACTTATTTTCCGCCATCCCCATGTCTTCGGCGATGTAAAGGCCGAAACCGCAGACCAGGTTTCTGAAAACTGGGAACAGCTAAAATTGAAGGAAAAAGATGGGAACAAAACAGTGCTGAGCGGTGTACCCGCTGCCCTACCCTCGCTCATCAAGGCCTACCGCATCCAGGACAAGGCACGCAATGTAGGATTTGACTGGGAGGAACGCGAGCAAGTGTGGGATAAGGTAAAAGAAGAAATCCAAGAATTCCAGGCTGAAGTCGCCCACATGGATAAAGAAAAGGCTGAAGCTGAATTCGGCGATGTCATGTTCAGCCTCATCAACGCTGCCCGCCTCTACAAAATCAATCCGGACAATGCGCTGGAACAGACCAACCAGAAGTTCATCAACCGCTTCAACTATGTAGAAGCGCACAGCATCAAGGAGGGCAAAAACCTCCATGACATGACGCTGGAAGAAATGGACAAGCTATGGAATGAAGCGAAAGCATTGGAAAAAGAAAGCAAACAAGATGATTCTTCTAAAGGTCAGGTTTAGCTGGCTAAAGCAAAGGTTTAGGGAACTAAAGTAGAGGTTTAGCAAGGCTAAAACGAGGTATCTCTCATTAACAAAAGAAGGTTGCTCACACCATCGTGGCAACCTTCCTTATTTGTAATTCATTCACTACTCATTTTTTCCCTTGCGGTCTTCGCTGGGGGCCATCTCCCTTTTTATGCATGCCTTTCAGCAGTTCACGATGGAAACGCATTTCAGCTCTTTGCACCAGATAAATCTTTTTACAAGACAATATCTTCTTGAATTTATCAAAGTAGGTCTTGTCCAACCGGTCAGAAGCAATACGGGCATCATACACACCTTCCATAATTTCCTCATACTGGGCTTCGGTTGTTTTTTCATCTTTCCCTTGCCGGAGCAATTTCCAAGCCTCGTCATTCAACTGCTTTTTCCGGTCTTGCAATTCAAAATACAATGGGAAGAACTTAGCTGCTTCCTCACTCGTCAGCCCGGCTTTCTCCGTTATAAACGCTTTTTGTTTGGCACGAAACTCTTCGGGTGACAGATGCTGATCACATCCATCACTAGCCCAAAGCAGGGGCATCATGCCACATATCATAACCAATAAAACAATCAGTCTTTTCATTTTTAAATAGTTGAGTGTTGTTACCTTATTCTGCATCAGAGTCTGCCAAATAAACATACAATGAATAATCATCCAGCATGGAATTCTCTACGGCCATATTAATATATTCCATTTCTGTTTCCGTATCATCAGCAGCCATACGCTCTACAGATGGAGTATGCTCCGAAGAAGCCACGCGGATAATCAATGCCGCACCTATAAACATGGCGGTCATATACAACCAAGGCTTTACCTTCTGCCACATTGTAGGCTCTGTCTGTACAGCAGTGAGTTTTTCTTTTTCGGGAAGCCGGTTCATTACCTCTGAAGTAAGATTCTCAAAGTAGCCGTCAGGAACGCGGAAAGGATTTTCCGTCCCTATCTTTTTCAGTATTTTATCTTCTTCTTTCATAAGCTTTCTCCTTTCTGTTTAATTAGACATTGTTTTGTAGCAAAGGTTTAATACTCCTCACCCAAAAACTTTTCTATTTTCTTCACGGCATGGTGATAAGAAGCCTTCAAGGCACCTACGGAAGTACCGAATATATCAGACATCTCTTCGTATTTCATTTCCTGGTAATACTTCAAATTAAACACCATACGTTGTTTTTCCGGCAAGGCAAGCAAGGCTTTTTGCAAAGCCATCTCTGCTTTATCACCGGAGAAGTAAGGATCACTTTCAAGCTTTTGAAGTGCATCTGCCTCGGGATCATCCAAAGATACTGTGGAAGCAGCCCGTTGTTTGTTCAGAAAAGTGAGGCATTCATTCAAGGCTATGCGATAGAGCCAGGTAGAGAGTTTAGCCTCTGCCCGAAAATAATCTATATTAGTCCATGCCTTAATGAAAGTATTCTGAAGTAAATCATTGGCATCTTCATGAGAGAGGACCATACGACGAATCTGCCAATACAGCTGCTCGCTATATTGGGTAACAATCATCTCAAATCCCCGCTTTTGTGTGCTTTCTTCTTGTAGAAGAGCCAACACTTCGCGTTCATTATAGGAAGGGGTCATAAATTTCTATTCGCATTTGTTGTTTTAGACTGCCAAAGATACGAAAAGTTTAATTCATACCGATACACAAAGTGTTTCTTTGGCAAGCTGAGTATCCGGAAAAATAGCGGATGCTTCTTGAAGCAAGATATTTTCATCTTCGTATCGTGCCGAAAAATGTCCTATCAACAACTTCTTCACTTCAGCCTTCCTGGCTATTTCAGCCGCTTGTGCAGCAGTTGTATGAAATGTTTCTTTGGCACGTGGCGCATCCTCATTCGCAAATGTCGCCTCATGAAAAAGTAAATCAACCCCTTTTATCTGCTCTACGATAGAAGGAAGATAGATGGTATCCGAGCAATAAGCATAACTGCGGGACGGAGCAGAAGGGCGGGTCAACAAGTTGTTGGAAACAGTTTTTCCCTCCGGTGTCACGTAATCGGCCCCATTCTTTATACGATTCAATTCGTATACCGGCACTTGGTAGAAATCGACCATTTCACGGATAATATGGTTAGGACGCCGCTTTTCTGCAAACAAAAAGCCACAACACGGCATACGATGACGCAAAGGAATAGTAGTAACCGTCAACGAACGGTCTTCATAAATCAGCATCGGTTCTTTCGTATCAAACTCATGGAAAAGGACCTTGTACGTCATCTGCCTATTAAAAAAATCCAGCATAGGTGTCAGCAATGTTTCCAGCCCTTTTGGAGAATGGATATGCAACTCGGCTGTACGTCCTAAAAGGTTAAGTGTAGAAATCAGTCCCAATAAGCCAAAACAATGGTCTCCATGCAAGTGAGAGATAAAGATATGATTCAAACGCGAAAACTTCAGATGTGATTTACGGAACTGCAACTGCGCCCCTTCCCCACAATCAATCATAAACAGCTTGTCGCGCACGTTCACAATTTGAGACGTAGGGAAATGACGCGTTGTGGGTAAAGCGGAACCACAACCAAGAATATGTAACTCAAATTTTTCCATTCCAAACCTTCCGAACTGATTTCTACTCCTTGATTTATAGAAGAGCCTTTATCTCTGAAACTCCAAAGGATATTTCAAAAGTTTCTCCGGATTTATTCCCTTTATACAGATAGCCCACCCCTTTATCACACTTCACACATACTTCCAAGAACATGTGCAAGGCTGGATCGGAGGAGTTCAAAGAGTTCTTCACATTTGCCTTCATCTGTTCGGCATTTTCCTTCAAAGCAGACATCTGTACTACAGATTCGTCAATCGTATAATGATAAAGCACCTTATCCGACTCGATTGTCAGTTTATTGAGCATAGTGGCTTCATCCACCTGCATCGGGCACGATACGTTGGTCATCTTCACTTGCTCTTCCAGTTTCTTCTTATCACTGCTTTCAGCAGTTGAACCGCCATTCAATATATCTTTCAAGTCCTGAGTAGTCAGATAACATTCCACTTCGTTACCGGATGTCTTTCCTTTATATATGAACTTTATACCGGAATCAGTACCGACAACCAAATCCAGCATCTCTTTAATGGACCCTTGTGGATTACCGAACATAACAGTCACAGCAGACTTCATTGCATCAGGATTCTCTTTCAAAGCGTCTATATTGAGGAAACTTTCATTCATAAGCAGTACATATACCACATCCGCCCCATCAAAAGTAATACTGGATATTTCGCCGGAAGCTCCCATATCCATGGGACATTGTTTGTTGGCAGCTGCGATAGCCAGCTTGAGTTTAGACTTCTGGCCGCATGCGGTTAGTAACATCAGCGACAGGCAAGTGAACAACACCATCTTCCCTGCATTTTTGAACATGTTTTTCATAATAAATGAAAATTAAATTATTGAATATTTCTATGATTGCAAAAGTAACCACCCTGCAAAGATAAACATTTATGGAAAAACCATCCTTAATTCCATAAAATTCTATTGACAAATCATAAAAAAGAAGGGCACTTGTTTGCGCAAGTACCCTTCCTTCATTTATAGAACGGAGTAATTATTTCTTTCCAGCTTCCATCTGTTCCTTCAAGGCAGCCAAAGCATCAATGTCACCCAGAGTAGTGGATGCAGCCTGGTTTTGGATAGCAGGAGCAACGTCTTCTCTCTTACCGGTTGACTTCTTAGTAGCAGCCTTCTTTTCAGCTCTTTCTTCTGCCTTTGCAGCATCTTCGAAGATACGGCTGTGAGAAAGGATGATACGCTTAGCGTCCTTGTTGAACTCAATTACCTTGAATTCAAGCTTCTCGTCCAACTGAGCTTGTGATCCGTCTTCCTTAACGAGGTGCTTCGGAGTAGCGAAGCCTTCTACACCATAAGGCAGAGCAACTACAGCACCCTTATCCAGCATTTCGATGATAGTACCTTCGTGTACAGAACCTACTGTAAATACAGTTTCGAATACATCCCAGGGATTTTCTTCGAGTTGCTTGTGGCCAAGGCTCAAGCGACGGTTTTCCTTGTCGATTTCCAGAACTTGTACGTCGATGTCTGCACCAATCTGAGTGAATTCAGACGGATGTTTAACCTTCTTCGTCCAAGACAGGTCAGAGATGTGAATCAAGCCGTCAACACCTTCTTCGATTTCAACGAATACACCGAAATTAGTGAAGTTACGAACCTTTGCAGTGTGCTTGCTGCCGATAGGATACTTCTCTTCGATAGTTTCCCACGGGTCAGACTTCAGCTGCTTGATACCCAAAGACATCTTACGTTCTTCGCGGTCCAAAGTTAGGACTACTGCCTCTACTTCGTCACCTACCTTCATGAAGTCTTGTGCAGAACGCAAGTGTTGTGACCAAGACATTTCAGATACGTGAATCAGACCTTCAACACCCGGAGCGATTTCGATGAATGCACCGTAGTCAGCCATAACTACAACTTTACCCTTCACGTGGTCGCCAACCTTCAGGTTAGCATCCAGTGCATCCCAAGGATGCGGAGTGAGTTGCTTCAAGCCGAGAGCGATACGCTTCTTCTCATCATCGAAGTCAAGGATAACGACGTTGAGTTTCTGGTCGAGTTCAACCACTTCTTTCGGATCGCTGACACGGCCCCAAGAAAGGTCTGTGATGTGAATCAAACCATCTACGCCACCCAAGTCGATAAATACACCATAGGAAGTGATATTCTTAACGGTACCTTCGAGAACTTGTCCTTTTTCGAGTTTACCGATGATTTCCTTCTTCTGTTGTTCCAGTTCGGCTTCGATAAGAGCCTTGTGGGAAACAACCACATTCTTGAATTCCTGGTTGATCTTAACAACCTTGAATTCCATAGTTTTGCCAACGAATACATCGTAGTCGCGGATAGGCTTCACGTCGATTTGAGAACCCGGCAAGAAAGCTTCGATGCCGAATACGTCTACAATCATACCACCCTTTGTGCGGCACTTGATGTAACCCTTGATAATTTCTTCGTTTTCCAAAGCTGCGTTTACGCGATCCCAAGAACGGGTAGCACGAGCTTTACGGTGAGACAGAACGAGCTGTCCTTTCTTGTCTTCCTGATTTTCGATGTATACCTCAACAGTATCACCAACCTTCAGTTCAGGATTGTAACGGAATTCACTCATCGGAATGATACCGTCTGATTTGTAACCGATGTTCACAACTACTTCACGCTTGTTCATTGCGATTACGGTTCCATCAACTACCTCGCGGTCGTTAACCTTGTTCAACGTATTGTCATACGCCTTTTCCAGTTCTTCGTGGCTTGCACTGGCTACTGATTCGCCGTTCTCATAAGCATCCCAGTTGAAGTCTTCAATAGGAGCTACATTCTTTAAATTTTCCATTAATAAATAAATTGTTTAACTCGTTAATTAAGTGAGACTTTATGTTGACTCATTGTAAATCGGGCGCAAAGATAGAAGTATTTTCTTGAACTACAAAACAAAAAGCATTCAAAACAGCAGTGGAATAATCAATTAAAGAATAAAAAAAATGTTACCTTTGCATCGTTTCATTTATACATAATCTCAATAATTTATCATGAAAAAGATAATCGCATGCATTTCCATCATTTGCTATACATTATTATGTTATAGCCAAAATCAGACAACGGACAACAACTACCGTACGCAAAAGAACATTTCCTATCTTCATCCCGGCGAAAAGGACAGTTATAAGCTGGAGCGTTGTAAGCTCGACCTCCATTATCCTACTGATAAAAAAGGATTTGCCACCCTTATCTGGTTCCACGGCGGAGGACTGGAAGCCGGAGAAA
Organism: Bacteroides sp. D20; assembly: GCF_003436255.1. Lineage (NCBI taxonomy): Bacteria > Pseudomonadati > Bacteroidota > Bacteroidia > Bacteroidales > Bacteroidaceae > Bacteroides > Bacteroides sp. D20. The sequence goes on from NZ_QSOO01000008.1 coordinate 65,084, forward strand.
AACATTTTCCGAAGGAGTTCCTGGAGCAAGGCTACGCCGTGATAGCCGTAAACTACCGACTCAGCCCGCGTGCCCAAAATCCTGCCTACACGGAAGATGCCGCAGAGGCCGTTGCTTGGACTTTCGAGAATATAGAAGAATTCGGAGGAGATAAAGACAAAATATACATAGCCGGTCATTCGGCAGGAGGTTATCTCAGCCTGATGCTCAATCTGGACAAGAGTTACCTGGCAAAGTGGAATATTGATGCCAACAGCCTGGCAGGCGCTTTCCCCATCAGCGGACAGACCACCACTCATTATACCATCCGCAAAGAACGCGGACTGCCTTCCGACACTCCGATTATAGATAAATATGCTCCTTCCAATAACGTAAGAAAGGACGCTTCACCCATGATACTTATCACTGGCGACAAAGAGTTGGAAATGCTGGCACGCTATGAGGAAAACGCTCATTTGTATGCCCTCCTCAAAGCATTGGGACAAAAAACCACCCTCTATCAGATGGAGGGATTTGACCATGGTACGGTGGCCGCTCCCGCATGTACCTTGATAAACAGCTATATGAAGAAGGCAGGCAAGAAGTAACCACTACCCTTGCCTTTCTTTTATATATGCCAATGCCGCTCCTATTGCTGTTCTATATTCAGCATAGGGCGGTATATGAAAATGTACATGATAGATGGCTTCCATTTTAGAAAACACCTCCCGGCACTGGGGCAGTTGGGTGAGATTTCCTATCAGAACGAAATCCTTGATAGGACTGTTCAAAGCTGACAGTACAGCAGCTCCTCCAATGGTTTGAAGTACCGTATAAATTATACCGCAGGCAATATCTTCTTGAGAAGCATTGCTATCCGCTTTTCCGAAAAGAGAGGCGGTAGCACTCACCGGCAAGTCAGGCAAAGCAGTGTTGCAAATATCACCTATCTGCAAGTTGACACGAGTTACATCCCCTTTCTCAGCCAACTCGGACACCTGATGAATATCATGAGTTTTCAACAGCAACCTCGATAATCCCTGCAAGGTACCTCCACCAATCCCCAAGCCACCAATATGCTGCACCTTGTCTCCGTCTATTTTCACAAAAGAAGTGCCGGTACCCATGCTGACTACAATCAGTTGGTCTATATCCGTTGCATGTCTGGCTCCCAAACCATTGGCAATAAACTCATCCGTTTTGCGAGTAGGCAGTCCATATAGAGGGCTGTTGACAAATGCGCTTCCCACTCCCGTCAGCATCACCTGCTCCACATCGGCCAGCTGTATACCATTGTCATAAATATACTTACCGAATGCTCCGAATAAGGAAGTCACCGGGTCGGTAGCCGTAATAAACATTGGAGACTGTATCTGTTCTCCATTGATTCCAACGATTTTCGTGGTACTTCCACCCACATCTATTCCTATTACTATACCCATAGCTCCAAGTAATTTGCAGCAAAGTTACAAAAGAATCAATAATTGACAATTGATTAATGTGTCAATATGCTAATTGGCTGTGCCATGTTTATGCTGCGCCATCACGCCGCAGGTCATTGGCACATTATCACATTGGCACATTACTATCGGTTAAACAGCTCGAAGGTGAATTTGCAGCCTATTTCCTGATACTTCCAGTTGGCAAAGCTGGCAAACAAACCAAAGTCAAAGATATGCGTACCAATGCCATACCCCACTTCCAGATAAGGTTTCAAGTGAGGTACTACCAGTGCATTCAGATACAGACGTTCGTTCAATACATACTGGGTATATTTCATCAGATGGCGGAGCAGAAGGAAAGGTGCTTCGTATGTAAGGTGTCCACGGATATATTTGCGGGAAGAGTTATACCAACGTCCGTCAAGCAACTGGAACACCCCGCCAATATCATCGCTCCAACCCATAGGCAGATTGGAACGTCGCAAGTTGGCAAAGTCCACAAAGTACAGTTCCTTCTGATTGGTGAACTCTCCCCAACCAAAGCGCCAATAAACATCACGCATCAATCCCAAAGAAATCTGATGCTGCAAATCAATCTCCACACGCTCGTACGAACCGCTACTCTGCAATACCCCACTGATTCCCCTCTCCCAATCCACCGAAATGGAAGGGTACTTGGAATGAAGATTTACCTTGCGGTCACCGTTCATATAATAGTATTGTCCCGGAGTCCAGGACAAACGAACACGGGGGGCAAAACTATTATAAGTATGACGAAACTTATTCAGGATAGTCGGGTCAAAATTCGGAAAGAACGAAGAACCGCCGGAACTTGTGTTTGTCGCTGATTTCACCGATGGCATACTCGGATAGTTAAGTTCAAATCTGGAACGGTTCACTTCCGTACGTCTATGCATGGATATACCGATGTCCAACGACAAGCCGTTCACTATCTCCCAGCTATGGCGCAGATTCAGATACAAGTCCTTGAAATAATCCAGATGTATCTGGTTGAAATCAAAGATACTGTCGGGAATAGCTTTCAAGTCATCCAGCACATCACTACTATAAATCCGGTTACCATTACCAAATTCCAGATGAAATGCCGCACGCTTACGAGGCCAATAATCAAAATCAGACTTCACCCTCCAGTAAAATTCTTTCTCTTTAAAATTATAACCTATCCGGGGAACAATTCGCAGCAGGCGGTCGCCCTTGAATATACGGTTGTACTTGAATTCCTGCCGATACGAAATTCCATGTTTGCCGCTATAACTCAAAAGAAAAGGATTAATCAACGGTGAACAGCGCACACTCCCCAATTTATCAAGGTCTACCGTATAGCGACTGATCAATGCATCTCCAATCTGCCCCCAAAACTCCAAGTTCTTATTCACCGGTTTCTTTTTCCGGGCGAGCGTATCCCGACGCAAGAAGAAATCCTGATACAGTGTCTCCTCATGCGGAGTCAAAGGAATGGGACGCAAAGTTTTAAAGTAAGCAGTATCACGTAGATAAGCATTCGTATCAGTACGCAACGTGTATGAATCGGACAAGTCATATTTACTTTTCTTCACCGACCTCCGTATATCACTGCCAGAAGTTTTCTGAATGATGTTCTTATAATCGAGTACAGCTTCATAAGTGCCATCTACCACATTTCCCAAAAAACGAAACGTTGCATCCACATCATACTGCAACGGAAGAAATTCGTCCGAATCGCCCACATTACCCATCTTCACCAGATTATTGAACCGCACCATCTCATTACGTCCGGAAAAACGCATCTCGCGTACACTCCACACGTTATCACTCACAATCAGATAACCGCCCACCAGCTGAAAGCTTTTGCTTTTTGGCATAAAACGGATTTTATACTGAAGGGCATGCCGTTCCCCCATCACCGTATCAATCCGATAGGTATAATATTTTTTGGCATTGGGTGCTAAAGGAGAGAGTAGTTTGTCATATAATAAGGTAGAAGAATAGATGTTGATGTGAAAATATTCCGGCAGCCGTCCGTCCATTTCCCAAAACTCGGAAGCAGTACCGACACTTGCCTTTACCTTCTGGTCATAGATGTCGGGAGCAGTAAAATGCAAATCGCTATAAGTTTCCATCATATATTCCCGCACCCCTTTCTTGGGCCGGAACATGGAAGGGATGTAGCGGAGAATATGATTCTTCTTACGGATATTCACCCAGCCCTTTATGTAAAGCTCAGCCTTGTAACTTTCAATAATACGTTCATAAAGGGGGGCAAAGAAGATGACCTTCTCCATGATGGAGTCTGCCGAACTCACATGTTTGTCAACCGGATAAGATACACGCTCCGCCCCTGCCTTCTGTACAAAAGAAAACAAGAAGCAAATCCAAATCCATATAAACAACAAACGTTTCAACCGCAATTTCTCCTTATAGAATCGGGACAAATATACGGAAGAATTTGTGTAATGCAAAAACATGTTCCATAAAGAAGTGGGGATGACACTTGTGACACCCTTTATTATAAAACATATGTTACGCGCGCGAGACAATAATACACAAGCACACATAGTTTGTGCGAGATAAATACGAACCTATATTAATTGTTATAAAAAGGGTGCCACAAGTGTCATGTACAGAATGATTCGTAATTGTGACACATGAAAATTACTAATCACGACGCACTAAGATTACTAATCGTGATGCGGAAAGATTACTAATCATGGCATGTAACAAACGCAAGCTTTGGGTCGTTTTTCCATAACAAGCAGGCTTTTTCAGGGGGTCTATTCTCAAAAAACACTAATATTTTCGAGAATACCCCCTAAAAAAGAGGGGGTAGTTCAGAAAAAACATGTATTTTTGCGCCCAACAACCAATAAAAGGAGAGACTTATATGTCAAAAATGCGATTTTTTGCTTTGCAAGAACTTGCCAATCGGCAACCTCTTGAAGTGACCACCCCTTCAAACAAACTGTCCGACTACTACGGCAGCCATGTCTTCGACCGTAAGAAAATGCAGGAATACCTGCCCCGTGAAGCCTACAAAGCCGTAACCGACGCCATTGAAAAAGGCACTCCCATCAACCGCGAAATGGCAGACTTGATTGCCAACGGCATGAAAAGTTGGGCAAAATCCCTCAACGTCACCCACTACACGCACTGGTTCCAACCCCTAACGGATGGAACTGCTGAAAAGCATGACGGCTTCATCGAATTCGGCGAAGGAACAGAAGTGATCGAACGTTTTTCCGGCAAACTGCTCATCCAGCAGGAACCGGATGCATCCTCTTTCCCCAACGGAGGTATCAGAAACACATTCGAAGCACGAGGATATACTGCTTGGGATGTTTCCTCACCTGCCTTTGTGGTAGATACCACACTTTGCATCCCCACTATCTTCATCTCTTATACCGGCGAAGCGCTCGACTACAAGACTCCATTGCTCAAAGCCTTGGCAGCCGTAGACAAAGCAGCGACAGACGTATGCCAGTTGTTCGACAAGAATATCACACGCGTTTATACCAATTTAGGCTGGGAACAAGAATATTTCCTCGTCGACTCGGCACTGTACAATGCCCGCCCGGACCTTTGTCTGACCGGACGTACCCTGATGGGACACTCCTCGGCCAAAGACCAGCAGCTGGAGGACCACTATTTCGGCTCCATCCCCCCACGTGTCACAGCTTTTATGAAAGAACTGGAAATCGAATGTCACAAACTGGGTATCCCGGTCAAGACCCGCCATAACGAAGTAGCTCCCAACCAGTTTGAGCTGGCGCCTATCTTTGAGAATGCCAACCTTGCCAACGACCACAACCAGCTTGTGATGGATCTGATGAAACGCATCGCACGCAAGCATCACTTCGCCGTACTGCTTCACGAAAAACCCTACAACGGCGTGAACGGCTCCGGCAAGCACAACAACTGGTCGCTTTGCACCGATACGGGTATCAATTTGTTTGCACCGGGCAAGAATCCGAAAGGGAACATGCTGTTCCTTACCTTCCTGGTGAACGTGCTGATGATGGTGTATAAAAACCAAAACCTGCTGCGGGCTTCCATCATGAGCGCCGGAAACAGCCATCGCCTGGGAGCCAACGAAGCACCTCCCGCCATTCTGTCCATCTTTCTGGGCAAACAGTTATCTTCCATCCTCGACGAGATAGCCCGCCAGATAAGCAACAGCAAGATGACGTCGGAAGAAAAAACGACACTGAAATTAGGCATCGGACGTATTCCTGAAATATTACTGGATACCACCGACCGCAACCGCACTTCCCCATTCGCCTTTACAGGTAACCGTTTTGAGTTCCGTGCCGCAGGTTCATCCGCCAACTGTGCTGCTGCCATGATTGCCATCAATGCAGCTATGGCCAACCAGCTGAACGAGTTCAAAGTTTCCATCGACAAACTGATGGAAGAAGGAGTCGGCAAGGATGAAGCCATCTTCCGCATTCTGAAAGAAACCATCCTTGCTTCCGAACCTATCCGCTTTGAGGGCGACGGCTACTCCGAACAATGGAAACAAGAAGCCGCCCGCCGTGGTCTGACCAATATCTGCCACGTTCCCGAAGCCTTGATGCACTATATGGACAACCAGTCCCGTTCCGTACTCATCGGCGAACGTATCTTCAACGAAACGGAGCTTGCCTGCCGCCTGGAAGTGGAACTGGAGAAATACACCATGAAGGTACAGATAGAAAGCCGTGTACTGGGCGACCTTGCCATCAACCACATTGTACCGACTGCTGTTATCTACCAAAACCGTCTGCTGGAAAACCTCCGCGGCTTGCGCGAGACTTTCTCTCCCGAAGAATACGAGGTTCTCAGTGCCGACCGGAAAGAACTTGTACGCGAAATATCCAAACGCGTAACCGCCATCAAGGTACAAGTACGCGAAATGACCGAAGCCCGCAAAGTGGCCAATCACATGGATAACTACAAAGACAAGGCTTTCGCTTACGAAGAAACCGTACGTCCTTATCTGGAAAGCATCCGTGATCACATCGACCACCTCGAGATGGAAATTGATGATGAAATCTGGCCGCTTCCGAAGTATAGGGAGTTGCTGTTCACAAAATAATGTGGCAATATGCCAATGTGCTAATGACCTGCGGCGTGAGAACACAGCATAAGCATAGCGCAGCCAATTAGCACATTGGCATATTGCCACATTAGCACATTGACATACATCTTTTTGTCACATTTGTGCAATATTTAATTTTTTCTTTTTACATTTGTGCTGTATAACACAGTTTTGCAGCAGTTATGGTAAAAGTAAACTTATCTGATATTAATGTTCCGGAGTTGATTGCAGATATATGGTCTCCCCTGAATGACGAACAACGGGAATTCCTCGCCAACCACTTCACACTCCAGAACTACAAAAAAAACGAAGTCATCCATTGCGAAGGCGAGACACCTACGCATTTGATGTGTCTGCTGAGTGGAAAGGTCAAAATCTATAAAGACGGAGTCGGTGGTAGAAGCCAGATTATCCGTATGATTAAACCTGTCGAATATTTCGGTTACCGCCCTTACTTTGCAAAAACAGACTATGTCACGGCAGCATCTGCATTCGAGCCGTCTCTTGTTTGCCAAATCCCCATGACTGCCTTGATGACTCTGCTCACACAAAACAACGACCTTGCCATGTTCTTCATCAAGCAATTGTCCGTTGACTTGGGCATTGCCGATGAACGTACCGTAAACCTGACGCAGAAACATATCCGCGGAAGACTCGCAGAATCCCTGCTGTTCCTCAAAGAAAGTTATGGTTTGGAGGAAGACGGCTCCACCTTGAGTATCTATCTCTCGCGTGAAGATCTGGCCAATTTGTCAAACATGACCACTTCCAACGCCATACGTACGTTGTCACAGTTTGCCACAGAACGGTTAATCACCATCGACGGACGTAAAATCAAAATCATAGACGAAGAAAAGCTGAAGAAAATCAGCAAGATAGGATAAGGAATAAGTGACAAGGGATAAGCGATTAGGGGTTAGCATAATAAAAACACATTGTTACCATCCTAACCCCTAATCACTAATCACTAAATCAGTCCTTTCGCAGACAAATATCTTTCCGCTTCAATGGCTGCCTGGCAACCAGTTCCGGCAGCGGTGATGGCTTGACGATAGTGAGAATCAGCAACGTCTCCGGCGGCGAATACGCCCGGCACTTTCGTACGCGGTGTTCCCGGCTCGGTGACGATATAACCTACTTCGTCCGTATCTACATAAGGTTTGAAAATATCTGAGTTGGGTTTATGGCCGATAGCCAGGAAGAAACCGTCAATAGCTACATCATAGCGCTTCTCATCAGGTTCACCCATACGCTGTACCAAATGTACACCTTCCACACCGTTCTCTCCAAACAAGCCTACGGCATTATGTTCGAACAGTACTTCAATCTTGTCATGCTTCATCACACGCTCCTGCATAATCTTGGAAGCGCGAAGATAAGGTTTGCGGACAATCAGATAAACCTTGGCAGCCAGTCCGGCAAGGTAAACAGCTTCCTCGCAGGCAGTATCTCCACCCCCTACAACAGCTACCGTTTTCTTGCGGTAGAAGAAACCGTCACAAGTGGCACAAGCGCTGACACCCATTCCCGCATATTTCTTTTCATCCTCCAGCCCCAGATACTTCGCAGCGGCACCTGTAGCAATAATCAGCGTTTCAGCCTCAATCATCTTTTCGTCATCAATCGTAATCTTGTAAGGTGCTTCAGCAAGATTGGCTGCGGTAGCAACTCCATAACGCAAATCTGCGCCAAAACGTTCGGCTTGCTTCCGCAGGTCTTCCATTAATTCCGGACCTCCGATACCTTGGGGATAACCGGGGAAATTCTCCACATCAGTAGTGGTTGTCAACTGGCCACCGGGCTGCAATCCTGCATAAAGTACCGGTGAAAGATTGGCACGGCCTGCATAAATAGCGGCAGTATAGCCGGCAGGACCCGAACCGATAATCAGACATTTTACTTTTTCTGTTTCCATCATTATATTATTTACTATTTGACTATTTACAATTTACTATTTAGCGCATGTCGATGACTTCAGCTGTAGGATAGGCTTTTTTGTCAAAGACAAAGAAACTATCCGGATAGGATTGTCCGGTCTGGTAGTTATTAATAAGGATAGTAGTCATATACTTACTCCCCCGTGGTGCCAAGTCCACTTGATGCAGACGATACGTATCCTTTGTCACAAACAGATAGACACTTTCAGGGTCTTTCCTCTTGTCGGCAGCAGTCATGGTGATGTAATAAACAGACTTGTCTTGCTTACCACCGACACTGCTCAACTTCAATCTGTATCCCTGCTTGTAGAGGGACAACCAAGCATACGGATTGAGAGTCTGCAATTCCTCCTGCGTAGGTTCCGATACATTCACCTCATCTGCCGAAGCCACATAGCTCCACTGCGTATGTCCGTCAAACCAAGTCTTCATTCCCTCGGTCTCAACCACAAACTTCTCACCTTCCAGATAGAGAACTCCCGCATAAGAGCCTTGTTGTTCGTTCACGGTAAACGCCAGCTTCACCCCTCCCGCTTTCCGAAAGGCTTCGGCTGTACGCTCCAATATATTCTTGGCATCCGGTTGTTGTGCCGACATCGGCACAGCAAACAACAGCAATAGCACACCAAGTAAAAGCTTATCAAATTTCATCATTCTATAAATAACCATTCCTTATTGCAAATTGTTTAACCGCATTTCCAGGTCGCTCTCATCTATACAGAACACCTCACGCGCCTTACTACCTTGCGCCGGTCCCACAATCCCCGCTTTCTCCAACTGGTCCATGATGCGGCCGGCACGATTATAACCGATGGCAAACTTACGCTGAATGAGCGATGTGGAACCCTGCTGGTGAATAACAACGAGACGGGCTGCATCCTCGAACAAAGGATCGAGACGTCCCATATCCACATCCCCCAAATCACCTCCTGCATTTTCATCCACATATTCGGGCAGATAGAAAGCAGTGGGGTAACTCTGCTGGCGGGCGATAAACTTCGTAATCTCCGCCACTTCGGGCGTATCGATAAAGGCACACTGCACACGCACCGGGTCAGCTCCCTGCAGGAATAACATATCACCGCGGCCTATCAGCTGGTTGGCTCCCGGACGGTCGAGGATGGTACGCGAATCGACCATTGCCGATACACGGAAGGCGATACGCGCCGGGAAGTTGGCCTTAATCGTACCCGTAATGATGTTTGTTGTCGGTCGCTGTGTAGCGATAATCATATGTATACCTACGGCACGCGCCAACTGGGCGATGCGGGCAATGGGCAGTTCCACATCCTTGCCGGCTGTCATAATCAAGTCACCGAACTCGTCGATAACGACTACGATATAAGGCATGAACTTATGCCCCTTTTCCGGATTCAGACGACGGTTGATGAACTTCTCGTTATACTCCTTGATATTGCGCACATGGGCAGCTTTCAGCAAGTCATAGCGAGTATCCATCTCCACACAGATGGAGTTCAAAGTCTGCACCACCTTCGTGACGTCCGTAATGATGGCATCTTCCCCGTCGGGTAATTTCGCGAGGAAGTGATGCTCAATCACGGAGTAGATGCTGAATTCTACTTTTTTGGGGTCTACCAGCACAAACTTCAGCTCTGCCGGATGCTTCTTATATAATAAGGAGGTGATGATGGCATTCAACCCCACGGACTTACCCTGACCGGTAGCACCGGCAACGAGCACGTGCGGCATCTTGCACAAATCCACCATAAACACTTCATTCGTAATCGTCTTACCCAGTGCGATGGGCAAGTCGTAAGTAGACTCCTGAAACTTCTTGCTGCCGATAATACTCTGACCGGATACAATCTTCGGATTGGAGTTGGGCACTTCGATACCAATCGTACCCTTTCCCGGAATGGGAGCGATGATACGGATGCCGAGCGCCGAAAGGCTGAGGGCAATATCATCTTCCAGACCGCGTATCTTCGAAATGCGGACGCCCTGCTCGGGAGTGATTTCATACAGCGTCACCGTAGGACCTACCGTCGCCTTAATGGTACTGATTTCTATACCGAAACTACGCAGAGTATTGATAATCTTATCCTTGTTCGCGTTCTGCTCTACCATGTCAATGGTCGGACCATTGTCATCGTAATGCTTCATCAAGTCTATTGTGGGGTAATGATAGTTTTCCAAATCCAGACGGGGATTGTACGGCTCCTTCTCCGTTCCCACATACTCCTCCTCTTCAGCCTTCTCAACCTGGAATGCCGGCTCCTTCTCTACCGGCTGTTCCCGAAAAGGGGGTACCGGCTCCGGTGCAGGAGTCTCAAAAGTCATGGTAACGTCCTCATCCGCAGACTTGGCAGGCTTTACCTTTCCATCACTTCCACCCAAGTCAAGGGTGATTTCATTCAGCGGTTCGTCCTCTTCTTCCTCTGTGGCAACCTCCTCCTCCTTTTCAAGAACCTTTTCCGGCTCCGCAGCTTCCGGTGTCGGAGCAGTAGTCTTTTCCTTTGCACCCCAAGAGGTCTTGAACTCTTCCGGCGTTTCACCCTGCACGCTTTCCGCCTTCTCCTTACGCTTCAAGAAGCTGAGACTGAACAATCTGCGCAACCAGATGACAGTCCGTGCACTCAGATAGATGAGGAAGCAGATGGCAGTTACCAACAATAGCAGCCATACTCCCGGCACACCGACTTGAGACACAAGCCAGTTGCTGACATTGTATCCGTGCATACCGCCCAGATAGAGGAAAGAGTCCTTGTACTGGTCTACAAACACAAAACCGAAAAATACCGAGAACCACACCAGCATCAACGAACAGCCGATGAACCACTTCCACAAGCGCACCACACGCACCCGCATCAGCTTCAATCCCGCCACAGCCAGGAACACGAGAATCAGGAAAGACGATACACCGAAACAATCATTTATCAGATAGCTGGCCAACTGCGCACCGCGGCTACCGGCGTAGTTCTTCACCCCATTATTGGTGGAAATCAGCTCCTGCGCACTGCCTCCGTCAATGATGCTCTGGTCTGCCGCTCCCGTGAAAAAGAACGACGAAAAGGCGAGCAACAAATAAACCGAAAAGATTACCAGTACCAAGCCGATAACGAAATGAACAGTTTCACTTCTAAATAACGCTGCCACTTTCCCAAAAAACGAGAGTGACAGCTCCGTATCTTTAGCTGTTGAATTTTTCTTTGCCATATTTTTTAAATAACTATTGAGAATTGATTGCAAAAATAATAAAAACTATCCTTCTGCCGCGTTGTTTTCATTCTTTAATTTCTCGTCTGCCGATTATAGGTATTCCTAATCTACAACTGTAGTTTTATCGCATGTTTTACTTACATGCTTGCATGAAATGACATATCGCACTAATTTACAACAAATTGCGCCATGCAAGCAGACCTCATGCAAGCATGCAGGCAGATTTTGCCTACATGACGCAATCCATGCAAGCCCTATACGCATCAACCTACTCTTTTTCCTTCAAAAAATAAATCGGCTGTTTCTGCAACCCTTTGTTCACCAACACATTCTCCTCACAAAGACGACGAATCTGCCGCGTCGCAGTCGTGCGGGTCATGCCGCAAATCGACTGTACAACACTGCGGGTGATGAACTCATTCTTACGTAGATAGTTCACCACTTTTTGCTTCACCTCATCATCCGTCAGCCTCTTTTTCGTGAGATTCCGCAATTTCAGCGGCTTTACCTTCAATACTCCTATCTCACTGCGCAGCGCCTTGTCCGGTCTGAAAGTGATGTTTTTCAACTTCACCTTAGTACTTTTCCGCTTTGTCTCCAGTGTCACCGGTTCCGTGCAGGTCAGCGTGGGAACAAAGTAACCGATGCCGTCCAAATGTACCTGCCTGCCCTCCCCCAGCTCGCGTCCCACAAAATGCGACAAAGCATCGAGTACCGCCAGTACATCCGTCTCGGTCAGCGAGCAGTATTCTTGTATATGCCTGCGCAGCTCATCGGTCGTCGTGGAGCCGTTCAGTTTAATCCGGGGATGCAGGGTCAGTTCTTCCCCTTGTTTATCCTTCGTTTTCGGGTTTTCGTACCAATCAAATAAAATTGCCATATTCTTTCCTCCATTTTTAGATTCATTTCTGTTGCTGTCTGCAGGTTTCGCTCATGCAAAGTACCGGCTTTCATTAGGCAGAGCATGGGTCTTCCTTACGCAAAGAAGCGTTCTTCCTTCTGCTGAAAGCTTATCAAAAAAAGATGCGCACAGCTGTGGTTTACCTTCTTCATATTTGTGATACACCTTCTTCACAACTATGAGAAAGACATTCCACGACTGTGCGCAACTACAAACTACAGAGGCAAAGATAATGAAAAGCAGGGGGCTTGGCAAAGGAATGCTAATCTTTTTCAATAGCAAGCATTATTTTCCGAATAGAACACTTTACAGTCCCGATAAATCCACTTTATAAAAAGTCGGAGCAACATTGCTTTTCTCGAAGAACATCGCCATATAGATCGGGGCATAGATAATCTTACCTGCGACGCGCAGATTACCGTTGTTGAACACAACTGCTTCGGAGAAGTCGTATTCCTCGCAATCCATGATGTTGGACAAAGCGCGGTGTGTCTCGTAATCTTTACCTGATTTTACCTCAATAGGCAGTACCTTACCCTCAAGCTCAATAACAAAATCCAATTCACCGCGCTTCTTGTTGTTGTAATAGTAGGGAACAATGCCGTGAGCCACCAACTCCTGCGCTACGGCATTCTCGTAAATTGAACCGAAATTGATGTCCTTATCACCTTTTATAATCCGCATCTGAATGCCCTCGGCATATTGGCTGGCCAGCAGTCCGATATCACTTTGGAAGAGTTTGAACAGATTGCGTGAACGTGCAAGCAGGAGCGGCATTTTCGGCTCCTCCACATTATAGACGGGTAGCGCCACGCCCGCGTTCGTCAGCCATAAAAAACTGTTCTCGACCCGGTCGAACTTTGCGTGCTCATTCAATCGTTTCAGTATGAAGCGTTTGTTTTTAGCGTTTAGCTCAGGGGGAATAAGATTAAAAATCTCCTCGATGTAGAGTTTGTTATTAGGATCATACTGGGCGATGTCACGTTTGTACAGACGAATGATATCCTGCTGCACAGTCATCACCTCTTGCAGGTTGTTACTCTCGAGATATTTGCTCACGACCGCAGGCATACCGCCCACAACAAGATAGAGCCGGAACAGCTCCATAATTTTGCCGTGGACAAACTCATCGACGGCAGTGCGATTCCGCCATGCCTCATGCAATGCCCCGATAACGGCGTCATTTATACCCACACACGAAATAAACTCCTCGAAATCGAGTGGGAACATATCCTTTACACCCATGTAGCCAACCGGTTCCGAGCGCAGGTCTTTCAATTCTACGCCCAGCAACGAACCGCTCAAGATGTAACGATACGAACCGTCATCCACCAGAAACTTAATTGCCGTAACAATATCGGGACATTGCTGTACTTCGTCGAAAAAGACGAGCGTTTCACCCTTGATGAGCGGCACGGAGGTGATTGCCGATAGACGGAGCAGAATATCACCGCTGCTCTTTGCTCCCTTGAACAAATCCACCGCTTCGGGCATCTCGACGAAATTGACTTCAATGAAACTTTTAAACGTCTTACCGAACTGACGAATGGAATATGTCTTACCTATTTGTCGTGCTCCAGTAATAAGCAGGGCGTTACGGTTAGTTTCGTAGTAATTGCGAATGTAATCATCTATCTTTCTTTTTATCATAACCTATTCTTGTTTATTCGATTATTAAATGCAATAATCACACTATGCCTCTTTTCCATTGCAAATATAAAGGATTTATGCCACTTTTCCAAGATTTACGCCTACACAAATTGCCGTTTTTCCAATTTAGTAACAGTATCCAAATGCATGCTTTATATGCCCACCGAAGAGGAACTGCAGAACAAGATTGAAAGACAGAAAAACTTTTACCGGTTGCAGCACACGGAAAAATCAATAGAGTAACGACGTATGGTGAAAAGATTGGTTATAATGACGAACACTCAACAACACTAATATCAAGCATGAAGATAGCAATAAAAAACATCCCGTCACATAATTGGAAACATTTTGTATACAGAGAGACGGGAGCAATGCCCTATATTTGCAACCGGTCAATCAATCACCGGCCATGAAAAACAGGTAGTTTATGAGAAATTTCATTGTATTATGCTTATTGGCATGTCTGGCATCATGTACAGACAAAAAAGAATTCCAGACAATAAGAGAACGAATCGATTTATCAGGAAATTGGAACAGTTCATTAGGGAACTGCACATTGCCCGGTACGACGGATGAAAACAAGTTGGGAGACGGCAGGCATCCCACCAATGTAACCTCCCAGTTGACACGGACTTATCCCTACTCCGGCATCGTAGAATATGAAAAAGATGTTGAAATTCCCGTACAGATGGAAGGGAAACGCCTGATACTCTTCATGGAACGTACAAAGCCCAGTACTCTCTGGATAGACGGGGACAGCGTCGGCACGTTGGGACATATCTATGCACCTCACTGCTATAGCCTGCCGGCCTTGGCACCCGGCAGCCACCATATAAAGATACGCATTGACAATTCCCCCAGCTCCGTACCAGCCGAAATCCAAAGCTCGCATGCCTGGACCGACGGCACACAAACCAACTGGAACGGTATTCTGGGCGACTTCTACATCGAAGCGACCCCACACACCTATCTCAAGCAGGTACAAGTCTACCCATCTGTAAAGGAGAAAAAGGCCCGCATCCATGTAAACATATACAGCGATTCGGAGCAATCGGGCGTAGTGACCCTTTCTGCCAAGACGTGGAACACCCAACAAGAACACCTGTTACCGGACATGGAAAAACAAGTCGGCTTGAGCAAAGGTGAAAATAAGATAGAACTGACGCTCGACATGGGCAACCGGATGCAGACATGGAGCGAATTCCACCCCACACTTTATGCACTGAACGTGTCCCTTGCCACAAACGAGGGTAAAGACAATATAATAACAGATTTCGGTATGCGCGACTTTGCCACCGAAGGTACTCAGTTCACCATAAACGGCTTCAAGACCTTCTTGCGCGGCAAACACGACGCTTGCGTATTCCCACTTACCGGATATGCGCCGATGGATGTAAAGTCCTGGCGAAAAGTTTTTCAGACAGCCAAGAGTTATGGCATCAACTACTACCGTTGCCATTCCTACACCCCGCCCCGCGCCGCTTTTGCCGCTGCCGACATCGAGGGTATCTATTTCCAGGCCGAGTTGCCTTTATGGGGAAGCATTTCACCGGACAACCATCGCCTGAATGACTTCTTGCTGAACGAAGCCTATATGACCCTCGACTACATGGGCAATCACCCCTCATTCACCATGTTGGGACTGGGCAACGAGTTGGGTGGCGACGTTGACCTGATGCGCAATTGGCTGGACGGATTCAGAAAACATGACAACCGCCATCTCTATTCGTTCGGTTCCAACAACTTCCTGGGTTGGGGAGGTGCCATAGACGGTGAAGATTATCTGACAACCTGCCGGGTAGGAGGAGGCGAAGGCTATACAACGCACGTACGCAGTTCGTTTGCCTTTGTCGATGCCGAAAAGGGAGGTATCTTGAACAACACCCGTCCCAATACCCGTGCGGATTATACTGCTGCCATAGCGAAATCTCCCCGACCGGTCATCAGTCACGAAACCGGACAGTTCCAAATTTATCCCGACTACAAGGAGTTGGAGAAATACACCGGCGTATTGCATCCATATAACTTGGAGATATTCCGTGACCGGCTCAATGAAAATGGACTGCAGAACCAGATTGACGCATTCCATCAGGCCACCGGCCGGTTTGCCGTCGAATGCTACAAGGCTGATATTGAATACGGCCTGCGCACTGCCGGTTTAGGTGGATTCCAGATGCTCGACCTTCAAGACTTTCCCGGACAAGGCTCGGCACTGGTAGGCATTCTGGATGCTTTCATGGACAGCAAAGGCATTGTCACTCCCGAAACATTCCGCGGCTTTTGTGCTCCGGTGGTACCGCTGGCGCTTATGGACACCTACTGTTACAGCAACAAAGAAGAGCTGAACATAGGCCTCGCCCTGACAAATTACGAAGAGCAACCATGGTCTGATGCATTATGCTGGCGTCTGGAAAGCCTGAGTGACAGCGTAACTTTTGTTCGCGAAGGCAAAGTCCCCGCCCATGTAGAGCAAGGAAAAGCAATGCAGGTGGGCGAGTTGAAAAGCACCCTTACCGAAATAGACAAGCCTGCCCAATTGCGACTGACACTGACCACCGGGAATTATCATAACTATTATAACTTATGGGTATACCCCGACCGGACACCGGAAAGCGAAGCGGACATCTTCATCTGTCAGTCCTTGGATGACGAGGCGCGAAAGAGACTGAGCCAAGGAGGGAAGATACTGCTTATACCCGACCACAAAGCCATTGAAGAACAGAGTGTAGGCGGACTTTTTACTCCTGACTACTGGAACTATGCCATGTTCAAAAGCATTTCGGAAAACGCCGGCCGCGAAGTTTCGCCGGGCACCCTCTCCTTGCTGATGGACGAGAAACATCCCTTGTTCCGGCAGTTCCCCACCGAGTGCCATAGCAACTGGCAATGGTGGAGCATCGTACGCCATGCCCGCCCCTTTATTCTGAATGCTACGCGCCACGAATACAAGCCGCTTATCCAAGTAGTAGACAATGTGGAACGGAACCACAAGTTAGGCTTGCTGTTCGAATTTGCCGTAGACAACGGTAAGGTATTGGTTTGTATGAGCAATCTCGAAGCAATTCGCCACACTCCGGAAGGAGGTCAGCTGCGCAATGCCATTTTAAGCTATATGAAGTCGGCTGAGTTCTCTCCCACCGAGACGCTGACCTCACAGCAGTTGCAGCACATATTAACAACCGAGGTGAAGAAGCAAGACATTGTCGGCGTGAAAAACCAGTCGGATTACGACGTACAGCCAGAATAAAAAATAAGTATGAGAAGTTTCATCATAATTCCACTTTTCCTCGGCTGTCCCGTCATTTTTCAGTAGCTTTGCAAACTTTAATACAGCAAGCAACTCATGAAACTTACCCTTATACGCACCGCTCGTGAAACCGGCAAAGAGACATTCAGCACATGGCCCAGCGACACCTTGATGGAGAAGATGAAAACCGAGAACAAAGCCGGACACATATCCGCCTTGCGCAGCCTCATTCCCCACATCACCGGAAGCAACGGACACTACCCCTGCATAGACAAACTGCCACGCATCTGCCCTGCCGCAGAATATGCCCGCAGCAAAGAGGGGGAAAGATACCTGAAAACCTACAACGGACTGGTACAGATTGAAGTCAACCACCTGGCCAATGCCGTGGAAGTGGAGCAAGTAAAGCGCCAGGCGGCCCTGCTGCCGCAAACTTTTGCCGCCTTTTGCGGAAGCAGCGGACGAAGCGTAAAAATATGGGTACTGTTTGCCACCCCCGACGGTTCGCGCCCCAGGCAGGAAGAAAAAATCAGGCTGTTTCATACCGCTGCCTACCGGCTCGCCGTAAACTGTTACCAGCCCCTGCTCCCCTACCCCATCACACTGAAAGAACCTGCCGTGGAGCAAAGCTGCCGCATGACGCTCGATGACCGTCCCTATTACAATCCGTCTGCCGTCCCTTTCTGTCTGGAACAGCCTTTGTCCGTGCCCGACGAGCCCACCTTCGGCCAACGGAAACAGACCGAAGCAAACCCGCTGATGCGCATTGCCCCCGGCTATCCGGCCTCCCAAACCTTCTCCATCCTCTTCGAAGCCGCCCTGAACCGTACCTTCGAAGAGCTGGAAAACTGGAAACGGGGCGATGACCTTCGCCCCCTGCTCTACCTGCTTGCCGGGCATTGCTACAAAGCCGGCATTCCCGAAGAAGAGGCAGTACGTCAAGTCATGATGCACTACTACCGCGAAGCGGATGAACAACTGGTGCGCATGACCCTGCACAACCTCTACCGCGAATGCAAAGGCTTCGGCACCCGCAGCAGCATGACCCGCGACCAAATCACCGCCTTCCGCCTGGAAGAATTCATGAACAGACGCTATGAGTTCCGCTGGAACACCGTGCTGGGAGAATTGGAATTCCGCCAACGGGACTCCATACACTTCCATTTCCGCCCTGCCGACCAGCGGGTAAGAAGCAGTATCGGACAGAATGCCCTGAAAGAAGGAATCAGCGTATGGGACAGAGATGTGGCACGCTACCTCAACTCGGACGCCATTCCCTTGTACAACCCCATCGAAGAATATCTGAACAGCACCGGACATTGGGACGGCAAGGACCGTATCCGCGCATTGGCCGACCTCGTCCCCTGCAACAATCCGTACTGGCGGGAACTCTTCTACCGCTGGTTTCTCAGCATGACGGCGCACTGGCAAAACATCGACCGTCAGCATGGAAACAACACGTCTCCCCTACTGGTCGGAGCCCAAGGCTATCGTAAAAGTACCTTCTGCCGCATCCTGCTGCCACCCGAACTGCGCTTCGGATATACCGACAGTATCGACTTCAAAAGCAAGCAGGACGCAGAGCGGAGCCTCGGCCGCTTTTTCCTGATAAACATCGACGAATTCGACCAAATCAGCGTCAATCAGCAAGGTTTTCTAAAGCATCTGCTGCAGAAACCCGTGGCAAACCTGCGCAAGCCTTACGGCACCGCCATCCAGGAAATAAGACGCTACGCCTCCTTTATAGCAACCAGCAACCAGAAAGACCTGCTGACAGACCCCAGCGGCAGCCGCCGTTTCATCTGCATCGAAGTCACCGGCCCCATCCATACCAATGTCACCATCAACTACCGGCAACTCTACGCACAAGCCATGGATGCCATAGCCAAAGGTGAACGCTACTGGCTGGACGATTCCGACGAAGCCATCTTGAAACAGACCAACCGGGAGTTTGAACAGCCCACACCGTTGGAACAGCTCTTCCTCTGCCACTTCCATCCCGCCGAAAATGAAGAGGAAGGAGACTGGATGACCCCTATGGAGATTCTCTCCTTCTTGCAAACCAAGACCAAAGACCGGCTGTCCATCAATAAAGTGGCTCTGTTCGGACGTGCACTCCACAAACTGGGCATCAGCAGCCGCCGGAAGACAAGAGGAACAGAATATCATGTAGTGAAAAAAGAATAATCCTGCCAATTAATTTGCTTCTACTTTCGGTTTGCGCTATCTTTGCGTTTCAAATCAAGAAGATATGAAAAAAGAAAGTCAAGTGATATTCGACCGGAATGCCGTAGAGTTTGTGACCGTAGCCGCCGAGTTTTGTAAGTTTCTGGAACAAGCGGAAGGGGTGAAACGTTCCGCGTTCGTCGATACCTCCTTAAAAATACTTCCGCTGCTCTACCTGAAGGCCTCCATGCTGCCCGAGTGCGAAACCATAGGAGACGAGGCGCCGGAAACATTCGTCACCGAAGAGACCTATGAGGTACTCCGCATGAACCTCGCCAATATCCTGGCCGAGAAAGACGACTACCTGGACGTATTCGTATCCGACATGAAGTATAGTGACCAGCCCATCACCAGGAACATTTCCGAAGACTTGGCCGACATATACCAGGACATCAAGGACTTTATCTTCGTATTCCAGCTGGGTTTCAACGAGACGATGAACGATTCGCTTGCCATCTGCCAGGAAAACTTCCGCCTCCATTGGGGACAGAAGCTTGTCAACACCCTGCGTGCCCTGCACGAGGTGAAGTATGCGCAAGGCGAGGATGAAGAGGAGGAAACCGCAGACTTTGAATATTAAATTATGGTTATCAAAAGAACAATAGATAAAGAAACAGTGAAAGACCTGCCCAAAGCCGCCTTTCCGGGACAGATACATGTCGTACAGACACCATGGGAAGCGGAAAAGGCAGTCGCCTATCTGAAGTCCTGCCCGTTGCTGGGCATAGACAGCGAAACCCGTCCGTCGTTCACAAAAGGACAGATACACAAGGTAGCCCTGCTGCAGATTTCCTCAGAGGAACATTGCTTTCTGTTCCGCCTCAACCTGACGGGACTGACTCTGCCGGTTATCACATTGCTGGAAAACCCAAGCGTAACGAAAGTAGGCCTTTCCTTGCGGGACGACTTCATGATGCTGCACAAACGCGCGCCCTTCGAACAGCATGCCTGCATCGAATTGCAGGAATATGTCCGCGCTTTCGGCATCCAGGACAAAAGCCTGCAGAAGATATACGCCATCCTCTTCGGGGAAAAGATTTCGAAAAGCCAGCGCCTTTCCAACTGGGAAGCCGAAACCTTGACCGAACCGCAGAAACTGTATGCCGCCACCGATGCCTGGGCATGCCTCAACATCTACAACAAGCTGCAAGAACTGAAACGGACAGGAGATTTTGAGATAGAAGCCAATAATAATGTGGTAATGTGATGCACATTATCAGATTACCACATTAATCACATTATATATATATATGTACAAAGTATACCTTAAACCCAATAAAGAGGAGTCATTAAAGCGTTTTCACCCGTGGGTGTTTTCCGGCGCCATCGCACATTTCGACGGAGAGCCCGAAGAAGGGGAAGTTGTTGAAATCTACACGTCCAAAAAGGAATTCATAGCCAAAGGGCATTTTCAGATTGGCAGTATCGCCGTACGCGTACTGACCTTCCGTCAAGAAGAAGAAATCAATGCGGACTTCTGGAAACGCAAACTCAGCATAGCATACGACATGCGCCGCAGTATCGGCATAGCCGGAAACCCGACAAACAACACCTATCGCCTGGTGCACGGGGAGGGAGACAACCTGCCGGGGCTGGTTATCGACATTTATGCCCGTACCGCAGTGATGCAGGCACATTCTGCCGGCATGCACCTCGACCGCATGGCCATTGCCGATGCCCTTACCGAAGTGATGGGCAGCCAGATTGACAATATCTATTACAAATCGGAGACGACCCTTCCCTTCAAGGCCGACCTCTATCCGGAGAATGGTTTCTTGAAAGGCGGCAGCACGGACAATGTAGCCATGGAGTACGGCCTGAAGTTCCACATCGACTGGCTGAAAGGCCAAAAAACCGGTTTCTTCGTAGACCAACGCGAGAACCGTTCGCTACTGGAACGTTATGCCAAAGGCCGCAGCGTACTGAATATGTTCTGCTATACCGGCGGCTTCTCCGTATATGCTATGCGTGGAGACGCCAAACTGGTGCATTCCGTGGACAGCTCCGCCAAAGCCATCGACTTGACCAACAAGAACATCGAACTGAACTTCCCGGGTGACACCCGCCATGCCGCCTATGCAGAAGATGCCTTCAAATACCTTGAACGCATGGGCGACCAATACGACCTGATAGTTCTTGACCCTCCTGCTTTTGCCAAGCACCGCGATGCTCTGCGCAATGCCCTGCAAGGCTACCGCAAACTGAACGTCAAGGCTTTCGAGAAAATCAAGCCCGGCGGCATCCTCTTCACATTCTCGTGTTCGCAAGCCGTCAGCAAAGAAAACTTCCGCACCGCCGTGTTCACAGCCGCTGCCATGTCCGGCCGCAGCGTACGCATCCTGCACCAACTGACGCAACCTGCCGACCACCCGGTCAGCATCTATCATCCGGAAGGGGAATACCTGAAAGGACTGGTTCTATATGTAGAATAAAGGAAAAAGCAGGCTTTGTTAGCCTGCTTTTCTTAAATAGAGTTAATAAAAAGCAGAAATACGCCAAAACAGCATGTTATATAACATAAACCGTGTATATTTGCACTGTGTTTTTCATGGTATTAGATTTAAGGTTAATAAAGATTGGGTGTCTGGGATAGATACCCTTCTTTTTTTATAATACATTCCTTCCCAAAACCCATCCCTCATTAATCTCTTTCGTTGAAGAAAAAGCCGTACAGAACTTGTTTTTCTCCTAGTCTCATTGTACATTTGCATCTATTACATAATTCAAAACATAAAAAGCTAATATTATGAGCATCAAATTCCGACTCACTGCCATGCAATTCCTGCAATTCTTCGTTTGGGGAGCATGGCTGATTTCATTAGGTGGTTACATGGGCGGTACGTTACATTTTGAAGGCGGACAAATCGGAGCAATCTTTGCAACCATGGGTATAGCCTCACTGATAATGCCCGGACTGACCGGTATCATCGCCGACAAATGGATAAACGCCGAACGCCTTTATGGCATACTCCACCTCATCGGTGCCGGTGCTCTGATTTATGCTTCAACTGCCACCACATACAACCACATGTACTGGGCCATGCTGCTCAACATGCTCGTTTACATGCCTACACTATCTCTGGCCAACACCGTATCCTACAATGCATTGGAAAAATATAAGATGGATTTGATAAAAGACTTCCCTCCCATCCGTGTATGGGGAACGGTAGGCTTTATCTGTGCCATGTGGGCTGTGGACCTCACCGGGTTCAAGGCAAGTTCGGCACAGCTCTATGTGGCAGCCATATCGGCAGCCATGCTGGGACTTTATGCTTTCACTTTGCCAGCCTGCCCCCCCATGCGCAGCGAAGGAAAAACGATGCTCTCCGCTTTCGGACTGGACGCACTGGTGCTGTTCAAGCGCAAGAAGATGGCTATCTTCTTCTTGTTCTCCATGCTGCTGGGAGCCGCCCTTCAAATAACAAACACATACGGCGACCTTTTCCTGGGTTCGTTTGCTTCCATACCCGAATATGCAGATTCGTTCGGTGTAAAACACTCCGTCATCCTGCTCTCCATCTCGCAAATGAGTGAGACGCTGTTTATCCTTGCCATCCCCTTCTTCCTGAAACATTTCGGAATCAAGCGTGTTATGTTAATAAGTATGTTTGCATGGGTATTCCGTTTCGGGCTCTTTGCCCTCGGAGACCCGGGAAGCGGACTTTGGATGCTCATTCTCTCGATGATTGTCTACGGCATGGCATTTGACTTTTTCAATGTATCGGGCTCGCTGTTTACAGAAATGGAGGCACATCCCAGTATCCGTGCCAGCGCACAAGGCTTGTTCTTCATGATGACGAACGGTGTGGGAGCCATCATCGGAGGTTATGCCAGCGGAGCCGTGGTGGATGCCTTCTCGGTATATGCCGAAGGCGGAGGACTGGTAAGCCGCGACTGGACACCGGTATGGCTTATCTTTGCAGGATATGCTTTAGTCATTGGTCTGCTATTTGGAATGGTGTTCCGCTATAAACATAATCCGGAAAAAATAGAGAAAAACTGATTGAGAGTCAGGTTGATTTAATAGGTATGAATAAGAAAAAGATAGAACTACAAGTACTAAACATTTCCAACAGCCAGGCGCAAGCGGGTGCCTATGCCCTGGTACTGGGTGAAGTGGGTGGCAAACGCCAGCTTCCGATTATTATAGGTGCCACCGAAGCACAAGCTATGGTCATCGAGATGAAAGGTATTGTACCGCCCCGTCCGCTGACCCATAACCTATTTGCTTCCGTTCTTGAGGTGCTGGGTGTAAAACTGATGCGTATTCTTATCTATAAAGTAGACAACGGAGTATTCTACTCCTACCTTTACATGAAAGCCGAAGAGACTATTCTCCGGATTGATGCCCGTACCAGCGATGCCGTCGCCCTGGCATTGCGCATGAATGCTCCTATCTTTGTCTACGAAGAGATTCTCGAAACAGAATGTCTGAAAACCGGCGAAAGCACCACCGACCCTATGGGAGGCAGCGAGCCGGACAAAGACGAACTGTTGCAGGAAGACACAATAGGCATATTGAAAACAGCCCTGCAGAAAGCAATCGAAGAAGAGGATTACGAACGAGCCGCACAGATAAGAGACCAAATCAACCAACTCAAAAACAATTTGTAACATGCACGTATTCTATACTCCCGACATACAGACCCACGCAGAACTGCCCGAAGAGGAAGCAGCACATGCCGTACGGGTCTTACGCCTGCAAGCAGGCGACGAGGTTATGCTGACAGACGGAAAGGGCTGCTTCTATCGCGCCGAAATCAGTACGGCTACCAACAAACGCTGCCTGGTGAATATTCTGGAAACCCTTCCGCAAGCCCCCTTGTGGAAAGGTCATCTGCACATTGCCATGGCACCTACCAAGAACATGGACCGTACAGAGTGGTTTGCCGAGAAAGCGACGGAAATAGGGTTTGATGAACTGACATTCCTGAACTGCCGTTTCTCGGAACGGAAAGTCATCAAGACGGAGCGCATCTCCAAAATTCTGGTTTCTGCCATCAAGCAGTCGCTCAAGGCACGCCTGCCCCAACTGAATGAAATGACAGACTTCAACAAGTTCATCACACAGCCTTTTCCGGGTCAGAAATTCATCGCCCACTGTTATGAAGGCGAAAAACCGCTTTTGAAGGATATGGTACATCCCGGAGAGGACGCTCTCGTACTAATCGGTCCTGAAGGAGACTTCAGCGAAGAGGAAGTCCGGAAGGCGACGGAAAACGATTTTATCCCCATCAGCTTGGGAAAATCAAGGTTGCGTACAGAGACGGCGGCACTGGTTGCCTGCCACATCCTCAATTTACAGAATCAATGATACTCACTAAAACAAAAACTATATGAAAAAGAACCTATTCTTCCACTTCTCAGTACTGGCAATGCTCATCGTGCTGATAAGCGCTTGTTCGTCCAAAAAGCCAGAATACACCAACGTTATTCCTTCCGATGCCTCGCAAGTCATCGCTGTCAATTTAAAATCATTGGCAGACAAGGCCGGTACCAAAGATAAAGAGACTAAAGAAGCACTGCAAAAGCTGACAGATGCCTTGAAAAGCGATATGAATGCAGCTACTTTCCAACAATTGGAGGCTGTACTGAAAGACCCTGCCAAATCGGGAGTGGACGTCAATGCGCCGATTTATGTCTTCAACGCTCCCTCGTTCCCCTACACCACCATGGTAGCCAAGGTTCAAAGTGAGGATGATTTGCTGAAGCTTCTGGAAGTTACGGAGAAAGAACAGATAATCAGCCATGTGGCAGAAGCGGACGGTTACAGTTTTGCACAAATCAACAAGCGGGCATTGCTCGCTTTCACTCCTACCACGCTTATGGTGGTGAACTACACCGGCACATCGCAACTGGAAAAAGTCAAAGAAGGAATTCCCGCCTTGCTGAAACAGACCGGAGAAAACAGCATCAACAGTAACACCGCTTTCAAGAAAATGCAAAAGCAGGATGGAGACATCAATATGCTCATCTCTCCTTCCAGCCTGCTGAGTGCATACGCCAATCCGCTGAATTACGGAATATCCCACAATATCGACCTGAAAGACTTGAAGATGCTGGGAAGTCTCTCCTTCGAAAAAGGGAAAATAGAACTGAAAGTAGAGAGCTATACCGAGAACACAGAATTGAAAGCACTTTTCGAAAAGCAAATCAAAAGTACTTGTCCCATCGAAAACACGTTCTTGAAGTATTTCCCAAAATCTACCCTGGCGCTATTCAGCATAGGTATCAATGGAGAAGAGTTCTACAATGTGCTGCAAGAGAATGAGCAGTTCCGCAACGATTTCTCCATTACCAAAGCCGCTGAAGTAAAAGACTTGTTCAGTGCTTTCCACAACGACCTGACCATAGGCCTTATCAATGTAACCATGAACAGCAATCCTTCTTTCCTGGCCTATGCCAGCGTAAAGAACGACGCTCCCTTGAAAGCCCTTTATGAGAAAAAGTCCGAACTGGGACTGAAACGCGGCGAAGACATCGTGAAATTGAATGAGAATGAATATGTCTATAAATCACGCGCTATCAACATATTCTTCGGCATACGAGACAAACAGATGTACGCCACCAATGACGAACTGCTGTATAAGAATGCATGCAAGACCGCTGACCCGTCTGCCAAAGAAACGGACTTCGCTTCCAGTTTGAAAGGCAAGCGCACAGCCTTTGTCATCAATGCGGAAGCCGTACTTGACCTGCCCGTTGTAAAAATGCTAGCTGGATTTGGCGGACAAGAGTATAGCACCTATTACTCGCTGCTCGGCAATATCTCGTATCTGGAAGCTGTCGGCAACGAGGACAAGGCAACTGTCACCCTGCAGCTGAAGAACAAGAATGTTAATGCACTGAAACAGATTGTGGACTTTATCAAGCAGTTTGCAGGAATGTAATTTAAGGATTAAGGATTAGAGATTAAGGATTAATACCACTCATGAATAGGATTCACCTACGGCAAACACTACCTCAAGTGTTTGCCGACCGTGATGCCATTACCTCAGACGTATGGCATCGGGACATTACGTTCCACAAAGGGAAACGTTATCTCATAGAAGCCGCTTCGGGCACCGGAAAATCATCGCTTTGCAGCTATGTTTACGGCTACCGCAACGATTATCAGGGAATCATCAACTTTGATGAGCGCAATATCCGTTCACTCTCCGTCAATGACTGGACAGATATACGCAAACACTCCCTCAGCATTCTTTTTCAGGAGTTGCGTATCTTTCCCGAACTTACCGCCATCGAAAACATACAACTGAAGAACCGGCTTACCAACTTCAAAAAAAGGAAAGAAGTCCTTACCCTATTCGAGGCAATCGGCATTGCCGACAAGGTAAACGAAAAAGCCGGGAAGCTATCTTTCGGCCAGCAACAAAGAGTCGCCTTTATCCGCAGCCTCTGCCAGCCTTTCGACTTCATCTTCCTGGATGAACCCGTCAGCCATCTAGATAACGAGAACGGAACAATCATGGGCAGGCTGCTGACAGAAGAAGCCAGCCGCCAAGGAGCGGGAATCATAGTGACTTCCATCGGCAAACATCTGGAATTGGATTATGATGAAATTTATCAATTATAAATGTGGCTAATATGAACCGACTTGTTTGGAAACTTCTCCGCCAGCACATCAGTGTCGGACAGTTGGCAGGCTTTTTCCTCGCCAATCTCTTCGGCATGATGATTGTATTGCTGAGCGTACAATTCTATCGTGATGTCCTTCCCGTTTTTACGGAAGGGGACAGTTTCATGAAGAAGGATTATATCATTGCTACCAAGAAAATCAGTACTTTGGGCAGCTTTGCCGGGAAAAGCAATACCTTCTCCAAAGATGAGATAAAGGACCTGAAAGCCCAACCTTTTACTAAGGGGGTAGGCGCGTTCACTCCTTCCCTGTTCAAGGTTTCTGCCGGACTCGGTATGCAGGAAGCCGGTATCCGTCTGTCAACGGAGATGTTTTTCGAGTCTGTACCCGACGAATATGTGGATGTCAGTCTGGAGAAATGGCATTTTGACGAAGATGCCCGGGTAATCCCCATCATCATTCCGCGCAATTATCTGAACCTCTACAACTTTGGCTTTGCACAAAGCCGGAGTCTGCCGAAACTCTCCGAAGGCTTGATGAGTCTGGTACAGATGGACATCATGATGCGGGGCAACGGACGTGTGGAACAATATGAAGGCAACATTGTAGGATTCTCCAACCGGCTGAATACCATTCTCGTTCCCCAATCCTTCATGGACTGGGCCAACAAGAATTTTGCACCGGAAAAAGAAGCTGAACCGTCCCGACTTATTGTGGAAGTGAAGAATCCTACCGACACAGCCATCACCGACTATTTCCAGCAAAAGAATTACGAAACCGAAGGCAACAATCTGGATGCCGGAAAGACAACTTATTTCCTGCGCCTCATTACGGCTATCGTCGTGGGCGTAGGATTGTTCATCAGCATTCTGTCATTCTACATCCTGATGCTGAGCATCTTCCTGCTTCTCCAAAAGAATACGGTAAAACTGGAAAACCTGCTGCTG
Organism: Bacteroides sp. D20; assembly: GCF_003436255.1. Taxonomy (NCBI): domain Bacteria; kingdom Pseudomonadati; phylum Bacteroidota; class Bacteroidia; order Bacteroidales; family Bacteroidaceae; genus Bacteroides; species Bacteroides sp. D20. The sequence goes on from NZ_QSOO01000008.1 coordinate 93,246, forward strand.
ATAGGATATAGCCCGACGCGGGTAGCCACGCCTTATTATATACTGACAGTAGGGCTGAATGTACTGGTACTGCTCCTCGCCATCGGCTGCGTGGCATGGGTACGCAGTTACTATATAGAAGTAGTCCAAAACCTCTTCCCGCAACTGGAGAGCGGTTCACTGCTTCCATGCATATTGACCAGCGGTCTGCTGTTTCTGGCAGTATCACTGCTGAACGTACTGGCAATACAACGGAAAGTCAGTAACCTCATCAGGTTAAGAAGATAAAGCCAGGCTCATCGGAAAACAGATAGATAAGTCCCGAAAATCAGGGTATTGCTCCTATCCCAACACTCGAAACAAACTTTATCCGTTTTCCTTTTCATCCAGCTTTTTCAGCCTCAACAATGCCTCCATATAGTAGTAATCAGCATAGATGATAGAGGCATCAATCTCCGACTTGGCAGGCCAGTGTCCGGTAGAGTGCAACAAGAAAGAGGGGTTGCTTTTTCTACTCTGATATTTATCCGAACTAAGACTTTTCAACATCTTTATGGCAGCACCCTTGTACTCCCTCCCCTTTTCACCAGGCAGATAAGTAGAAAGCTCCAATAATGCGGAAGCTACTACTGCGGCAGCCGATGCATCACGTGGAGCATCCGGGATGGCAGGGTCATTAAAATCCCAGTACGGCACATAATCTTCCGGCAAATTCTTGAGATATACATCCGTCACCTTTTGCACAAAATCCAGATAACGGACATCTTTTGTTTCACGATAGACAGTAGTATATCCATAAATTCCCCAAGCCTGCCCACGGGCCCACATTGAATTGTCCGCATATCCCTGATGGGTACATCCCCGGATAAAATCCCCCGTCAGCGTATCGTAAACTGCTACATGACAGGAAGTATAATCCGGACGGAACTGGTACTTCATTGTCTTATCGGCATGAGAGACGGCTATATCTGCCAGATATGGATTACCGCCATTCTTGGCTGCCCAGAACAACATCTCCAGATTAATCAGGTTATCCATAATCGTATTATGCCCACCGAACATCTCCACATTGCGCGGCCACGAAAGGATAGTGCCTACACGGGGATTGAACAAGGTAGCCAATGAATCTGCCGTATTCAGAATCACCTGCTTGTATTCGGGATTATGGGTCAACCGGTACCCGTTTCCATAACTGCAAAAGACCAAAAAGCCCAAATCATGGTCGAAAGCCGGGATTTCGGAAAGGAATTTCAGAGAAGCTGTGAATTTCTCCGCTTCCTCTTTAATCTTTTCATCACCGGTGTACTCGTAATCATACCACAAAATACCCGGCCAGAAGCCGCTGCACCATTCATCTTTCGTAGCCTTGCGATAATTCCAGTCGTACTGGCCATCCAAGATATTACGAGGCATCATCGTATAGTCAATCTTACCTCCCTTTCCACGCATGATGTCCAAAGTACGATGCACCTGACGATTACAATAATCCAGTTCCTTATCAACAATCAACTCCTCTTTTGAAATTGAACAAGCAGCAAGCAAACATAGTCCCAAGCCTGCCAATAGTGTTTTTGTTTTCATTTATCTTATCTTTTTATTTTTCTATGCGAAACCAGTCAGCATCAACCCAACCTCTATCTTTACCGAACGGAGCCGTACTGAACAAACCGACTTTAGCGCCAATCCACTTGCCTTGACGTGCAGTAAACGGTTCACCGGCCGGTTGATATTTCTTTCCATCCAAACTATAATGGAAATGGCAGACCCCATTCTTACCTACCTTTACCCGCAAATAGATGTCCCGTTCATAATTGGGGAACAGTCCGGCTTCAAGCTTCCGGCTTACCGGCAATTCCATCAAACGGGTAGAAGTTTCCTTATTTTGTTGCTCGGCATCTTTGCAGACCACCTGCTTCAGCACGAATCTGTCGCCTTGCTTCTCCACTCCAATGTAACAATAGTCCCATCCCATCACAATCAATCCGGATTGCTGTCCGTCAGCTTTAGCCACCACCTTCAACTTGGTCGTGGCAGCAAACTCTTCTGCCGGAAACTTTTGCAACAACAGATTCGGCACTTCCCAGAAATTCACGAAGTCCTCGGACAGCACATGCCCATAGATACGCATATACCCCAAATCGGAAGTAAAACCAAAAGCATCCTGATAATTGGCATGCCATTCCCATTGCAGCCCCAACCGGCGGGAATTGAACTCATCACTCTCTGCCGGAGTCTCTACCGGATATGTCTTCCCGACATTCGGTTTCCGATACCGTCTTACCGGTTCTCCGCAACCGTCACCGTCCTTATCTTCACCAATGACAGGCCAACCCTCCGTCCACTTCACCGGATTAAGATGAATGACCCGCCCATACATTGCTTTATCCTGAAAATGTACAAACCAGGATTCACCGGAATTCGTCTCTACCCAAGCGCCCTGATGCGGGCCGTTGATGTCCGTACTTCCTTGCGCCATCACCCTCTTCACTTCGTAAGGGCCATAAACATTCTTTGAACGGAGTGCCAGTTGCCAACCGGTAACCACCCCACCGGCAGGGGCCAATATATAATAATACCCATTGCGTTTGTAGAATTTGGGGCCTTCCACCGTATGGTTCACCCCGTCATTGCCATCAAATACCAACACCGGTTCGCTGATGACTTTGGTTCCTTCCGGATTCATTTCGCATACCGTGACGACACTGTTGAAAGCTGCACGGCTTCCGGCCCACGCATGAACCAGATAGACCTTCCCGTCTTCATCCCACAAAGGCGTAGGGTCTATCATGCCTTTTCCGGCCTTTACCAATACCGGTTTATCCCATTCACCTTGCGGGTCTTTAGCCTTCACCATAAAAATGCCGAAATCCGGATCTCCCCAATAAATATAGAACTCACCGTTATGGTAACGTATGGAAGGAGCCCACACGCCCTTTCCATGCTGAGGCTTGTTATAGAATTCTTCCGGTTCGATAGTTTTCAACGCGTAGTTTACCAGTTTCCAATTCACCAAATCCTTGGAATGGAGAATGGGCAACCCCGGAGTACAATTAAAGCTGGAAGCGGTCATATAAAAATCATCTCCCACCGCACACACATCCGGATCGGAATAGTCGGCATGCAGAACAGGATTCATATACGTCCCATCCTTCCGGTCGGCAACCCAAACTTTGGAAACGGACTGTCCACATACAGCCTGACAAAATGCAAGTACTCCAAACAGTATAAAAAACATCTTTACCATAACAACACCTTCTTTGAATAATCTATCATCTATACGTTCAAAGGGAGAATTACACCCAAACCTTTATAATATTTTTCCTTTATATTTTTTAAATCCCTTCGCCTCTTTCGCCTCCACCGGTACAAAACGAACCGCAGCACCGCCACTGGGCTTCAGGTCAAACTTCATCGTCATGGAAGCATCCACCAATAAATAACTGCATTCCACCTGCGTGCGTGTCTTCACCTTTTCGCCGCCATCGGTATAGACAGAAGCAAGATAGACTTTATTCTTATCCAAGAAATCCAAAGGAATTTCTTCTTCGGAACCTTCATTATTGGTCATCGCCCCCAAGAACCATTCCTGCCCTTTACGACGGGCCATCGTTATGTTTTTGCCGGGAGCGCCATCCAATACTTTCGTATCGTCGAATACAGTTTGCAAGTTCTCAAACCATTCCATTTCCGGTTCTCCGTGATAGAACGACGGTTTGTCATACCAGAAGATAGTTTGCAGCGGACTGTAGAACACGAGCGATGCTGCCAGTTGGTGGGCATGAGTCGTTTTCAGCCGTTTGTCGAAATAACAGATCGTATAGTCGGCTGCACCGTTTATCATGCGAGTGAAGGGAAGCGTGACATTATGAGTTGCATCGGGAAACTCTTCGTTTCCGCAAATACCTTCCTGAGTCAATAAATTCGGATAAGTACGACTGAAGCCTGAAGGGCGATACTCATCATGGATATTCATCAGCAGATGGTTCTCTGCTGCCAAGCGGACCATGTCGTGCAACCAGGTAGCCCAGCGATGGCTGGCGTATTGTACGAAACCGGATTTCACTCCGACAATTCCCCATTGGCGTAGCAATGGGAAGAGTTCACGCATTTGTTTCATGAGTGCATGCTGGTTGACGTACACCCAGATGCCAACTCCTTTCTCCTTACCGTATGCTACTACGCGGGGCATATCCAGTTTGTCAACCACTTTTGTAGCATCCCCGTCATGTGAAGTACAGGGCATATACCATTGCCAGTCGAAAAGCATATACGGAATATGATGTGCTGCACAGAAGTCGATGGTAGCAATAGCCCCTTCGGTGGTGATAGTCGTTTCGCGCATAATCTTGCCCGGTTTCACCCATGCGGCAGCATCGGCAATTTCGCACGGCGGATTCAGATTCTGGATGATATCATTGTGTTCCAGCAATTCACCCGGTTTGTCGGCTGCCATGACTATCTTCCAAGGAGTGGCATAATAGGTCACCACATCTACGGGGCTATACATTACAGAAGTCAACGTGTTCTTCTTATCGGTGGAGACGAGGTATTTGGTCAGGCACCAGTCGTCTACATCCGCATCTGCCAGTGCGGCCCATTTGCCATTCGGGAGTTCAAACGTAAGGGTACGTTCCACCGGATGTTTGATATCATCGATATTCAGGCGTTCGAAGAAAGCCTGTGCCCATTGTTCAGTCCATGCTTTTGTGCCTGCCGGTAAGGCGTATTCTGTGAGATCACCTACTACTTTATGAAAGATAGCCTTCGGATGTTCCGGGAAGAAATAGCGGAAAGCCACTCCTTCATTATAGGCACGTACCTCTATATTGAGCCGATAACCGGAGTTGTCTTTCTTGGAGAGACAAAGGGTGCCGGCCCGGTAATGATCGCGTACACTGCTACGCTCACCGTAAAGCGGCTGCCAGGTGAGGTTTGTTTCGAGCTGGTAAGTCACGGAGTCCACTTCCAGATTGTCCATCCAGCAGGCAGGCTGTTTCAGATTTCGAACTCCCAAAGCCATTTCCCATATCCGGTTGTCCAGTTCCAACCCGGCACGCGACTCATTGACTACGGGTTGTGATTTGTAATCTACCCGATAACAAAGTTCGTTTACCGCAGGTGAAACCTGCTTTTGGTAAAATACTATTTCATGTGTTCCGTCAGGAGATGCCAGCTTCAGTTCCTTGCCATTGTCCGCAAAAAGGGAAGAAGCGAGAGCTAACATAATAATTGTTGAGCCGATAGTCTTCATATCCTCGTATTTATTGTTTTTATATAAATACGATTTAAGATATGGGGATACTCAATGTATTCTATCTTTTTAGGGAAATAATGTTCGAGACAGTTTGTGAAATGACGGGACTTCCATAAAATGACGAGAAACCATCTTCCTTTTGTGAACTTCCCTGTACATGGGCTATGAAGAATCCATATACCCGGCCCTGTTTATTGATCCATGGATAGGCGCCGGCCCAACCCGGTGAACTGATCTGATAGGCTTCTCCTGTTGCTTCATCAATGAGTTCCCTCCATTCTCCCAAACCGTATATACCGGTATGATATTTTTTCAGTGCACGTTCTACGTATTCACCCGGGTGAACTTCCGCATTTCCCACCTGGTCTGCCTGCATTTCATGTATGGTTTCGGGTTTCAGTATTTGCTTTTCTTCAAATACGCCATTGTGGTAGATCATATCAAGAAAACGCATGTAGTCGTGCAAAGTGGTACAGAGACCTCCACCCAGCATGGGAGCGTGTCCGCCATCCGTATTCACGGGCGTGAAGTGAGAGCTTTTCATTCCTAAAGGTCGGGCAATTAATTTCTGGAATAATTCCTCAAATTCTTTATTCATCGCTTTTTCTGCCATCCGGCCGGCTATCTGCATGGCAAGTCCGCCATATTCAAAACGAGTGCCGGGAGTGAAAACCGTGTCAAGTGGAAGAATCTCCATGACTGCCGAATCCAGCTGATTGTAATTGTCTACGCGTGGTTCCGGCAGGTAAGGGCGAACGCCTGATGTGTGCGAAAGCAACTGACGTAAAGTAATCATTCCTTTTACGTCGTTTTTAAATTCAGGAATCCATTTCTTTACATTATCATTCCAATCCAAATCGGTACGGTCTACTACCGCTCCGATGACTGCAGCTGCCACCCATTTTCCGGCAGAGGCTACATAGACTTTGGTATCGGGAGTGAATTCTTTATAGTTTTTCCAAAAGATAATGCTGTCATCTCTAACTACGCAAATGGCTGCACCGGGATAATACTCTTTGTCTATCCAACCGGTAATAATGGAATCGAGTGGTGCAAAATTATAAACCGCCTGCCTATTACTGGCAGGGCGGCATGACAGGAATAAAAGATAAATTCCCCAAAGAGAAACTGTAAGAAGATTCTTTTTCATCTACTTTGTTTTTAAATCCCAATATATAACATAACGTTGATGGTGCACATCGTACAGAGGTTTCAATATAGTACCTTCCGCATTTTTGAATTCCAGTCCTTTACCTGTACGTTGCAGGTTGCGTTCCGGATGTTTTAAGTCTACTTGCAATGTCGTATTCAATCCTGCCGGGATATGATAATCGTAAGTATAATAATCATTGTATAATGCCGGATCAGAGAATGGTGCCGGAGTTTGCATACCTTCTGTTCCCAATTCGCCGGCCAATACCAGCGGTCCGTATAGCAGAGCTCCCTTTTGAGGATTATCAGAAGTGGTTTCCAGCTGCAGGCTCATCGGATAATTGGCTTCAATGCGATCACCGTCTTTCCACTGGCGGGTTACAGCAATGTATGATCCCGGTTTCTGCTTTACCGATACTTTTTTCCCGTTGACGTTTACTTTCACGCCTTCACTCCATGAGGGATAGCGCAGATAAATCGTAGTGGTGACAGGTTTGTCTGTTTGGATGGTCAATGTAGTGTTTTCTTCTGCTGGGAAACCTGTTTCCTGACGCAGAGTTATTCCTTTTGCTTTCCAGTTTACTTCTGACGGAATAAAGAGATTCACGTAAATTCCTTTTTCATTGTGACAATAGATAGCTTCTCCGTATTTGGCATGACTTTCAAAACCACTGCCTACACAACACCAAAAGGAATTCTCCCGGGTACTATAAACTTTGTGAGAGCCGGAGAGTAAGGGCAAGAAATAGGATACCATTCCCGTTTCAGGATCTTGTTGTCCAAGAATATGATTATAGAGTGCACGTTCGTAGTAATCGGCAACTTTGGCATCTCCCGTCCAGCAGAACAGGTGACGGCTTAGTTTCAGCATATTGTACGTACAACAAGTCTCACCGGTATATCCGGTCAGATGTTTGGATAATTGTTGTGGATCGAAATAATGCTCTTTATCACTACTGCATCCCGGTGCAAAGGTATGGTGGTCTATCATGGTATGCCAAAAGAAATCTGTCAGTTTCCGACTGTCGTTATCCTGCGTCAGCTCGTAGTTGCGTGCTTCGGCAAGAACTTTTGGAATAAAGGTATTCGTGTGCTTGGTACCTAAATCATCGCGTTGTTCTTTCAGCGGATCTATCACATCATTGTGATAGAAGAATTCGGCAAGCCATTGATAACGCTCGTCGCCGGTGATGGCATAAAGATTATAAAAAGATTCGTTCACACCGCCGAACTCATTCCGTATCATCCTTTTCCGGGTGGCTTCATCCAGTGGTTTAAGTTTATTATAAGCCCAGTCGCCCATGCGGGTCACAACTTCCAATGCCGGTTTGTTATCTGCATAGAGGTATTGGTCAATCAATCCGGAGAAGAGTTTGTGCAGTGTATACCAGGGTGCCCATACACTTGTCCCACGTATGTTCCGATTAATCAATTCTTCCGGATATGCACTGAGATATCCGTTTCCCAAAGCCGCCTGTACCTCTGCCAGACCTGTAACAAGGCTGTCGCCCTTCAACTTGAATATTTCACTTCCGGTAGATGCGTACATGAGCGCATAGGCTGATAGTAAATGCCCTGTTGTGTGTCCGCGCAGTTCACAGTCCAGCGATTCCCAACCACCCAGTTTCTTTACGGTCATATATCCGCCTTCACGCCCGGCAAATACTCCGGCATTGTTGCGGAAACCGTGCAGCAAACGATTGGTTGCTATGGAAGTCATCCAAGCGGAATCACGCATCATATTGTCGCGAAAGCGGCTTGGCAATAAACGCACGTCCTTTAAGTCGAAACTTTCTACCTGCATCGGTGCGGTCGTCACTTTTTTCATTTTTCCGGCATGCTGTCCGGGATAAACGGATTGGGCGGAAAGACCGGTTGATAGAGCCGCACAAATTGTCATTAGGATTAAACTCTTATTTCTCATAACCTTTTTATTAATTCTTTCTTTATATAAAAACTACGTTCCACCGGCTCGGCCGTCTGCACCTTACCTGCAACGCCGTATTGCCAGGCAACTACCGTCACTTTTACCGGAAATTTGCTGCGAGGAGGAATAGGAGTGAATACAATTTGGTCTCCTTCTATCTCGGCCGGACCTTCTTTGATGTAGTAAGAGACCGGCAGTCCGCAATCACTTGTGGCTTTTAAAGATAGAGACCCGCTTCCTGTTTCCACATCGGGCAGTCCCGGAAACAGTATATGCTGCCTTTCTCCTGCCGTATTCCGGTAGGGGATGCGGATACTGACTTCCTGAACGGCACTTTTATACCTCCGGTCTCCTGTCTGGCTTGCCAGCAGGCATATATCACCGGTGCGGCGTGGGTTATCCATACCCATCCGATAGAAAGATACCTTAAATGTCGTGTCATTTACCTTTTCTACCGGTCCGCAGATGCGACTGATTGTCGGCGTTGCATCTGCGTGTTCGTCAGACAGTTTCGTTCTCAGGGAATCCGTACATACGGCTTTCAGATGGAAAGTAATTCCATCGGCTTTCGGATTGAAGCGAGGCTGTACACGTACATGCTGTTTCTTGTCGTATGCCAGCAGACTGCCGCTTTGTTCAAATCCCAGATACTGTTCTTCCTTACCGCGACTTTGCACATACCGTGCTTCAGTCGCTTCTGCCATTTCACGGTCAAAATACCAGAAAGCGTCATGCACATCGCCTTTATATTGTGAGTAGAAAGCAGCTTTGGCTCGTTTCTTCTGATTGGGATGCCAGCGTTCTGCCAGCCAGCCTTTGGTCGGGTTTATCGGATTCAGTTTTACTTTACCGTCTTTCGTCACTTCATCCGTCAGTCGCAGGCAGACAGCCTTTTCCAGAAACAGAGCGATGTATGCGGCTGTTTCATCTGCCACATCAAAATGTCCCCGTCCTGCATCACACAGAAACGAAATGCAACTTTCAGGATACATCATGCGGAAAGCCAGTGCCGGATTTACCCGGGCTTCCCACCATTCATATTCTCCTTCAATCATCAGTCCGGGTATCCCGTTGATATTACGGGTACGTCCCCATTCCAGATTCTCACGCCCGTAGCCGGTCAAGTTCGTACGCGGAGCATCGCCGTGCAGGGAGATGACGGCCAAGGTACGTTCCGCATTCCATGCGGCAAAGTTCCAGGGATAAGTAGCCATGGCCGAATGGCCTATGGGCACGATAGGGACATTTTTCAGTTCGCTATATCCGCTGACGTCTGCCAAGTCGGCCATCATTTTCTCGAATATCCGTTGTGTGCCTTTCGATACATCCCATTGCTGGTCGATGCCGGGTGTTATCCATACAAAGCCGATTCCCAGCTTCTGCATCTTCTCGCGGAAAAGGGGATTGTCAAAAAGAGTTTCTTCGCTCATATTGTGTTGTCCTACAAGAATTGCTTTCACCTGCATACAGTCGGCGGGTATCCACAAGAAAGCCGTAGGATTCCGGTTCGTTTCGTTGGAGACGAATCCGTCAAGAGTCACAGACCATTGCCACTCTCCTGCCCGCAGGCAGGGAGAGAAGTAAAGCAAGAGGATTATTGAAAAAAGCAGTCTATATCTATTCATGGTTCTTTGGTTTTAGAGCCTGTTCAAATTTTATTCAGCATTATTTTGAGAGTTCTTTCTGAGGATGTTTTTCTGTTTTTATGAGGAGCATAGCGGGCTATGTGACGAATAAAAAGAGGAAAACAGACCGGAAAGAAGCTTGGGAAGAAGCTGAAGAAATACTTTTTGAAGAAAATTTAAACTGGCTCTTATGGTTCACTTTATTTTAATTCCTTTTATAAACTCATTGGTTACTACTCCTTTCAGGTCCTTCATCCGTTCTCCATTGATTACTACATTTTCAAACGTCACGTTTTGCACGGTTCGTTCTTTGTCCAGTCCTTGCATCAACGATGGATTCTCTCCTACTCCTGTGTACGTAATGTTCCTGAAAGTAATGCCGTCAATGCCGCTTCCCGGCTGTTTATCATATTTCCCGTTGAAGCGTACTTTGACATAGAAAAGCCGTCCTTCCTGAATATTCTCTACCCGGATATCTTCAAAAAGAACATTACGGACCTGGTTCTTGTCACCGCAATCCACTGTCATGCAACCTTGATAAATCGGGTCATCCTCGTCATGTTCCAGAATGTCGATGTGGCGGAAAGTCAAATTTTCTATTACTTCTCCCGTAGGTGAATCGGGGTCGCCATGGCCGCCTACATTGATGGGATGTGCCACATCTGCCCAAAGAATGGAGTTCTGCACAGTGATGTCGGACGAACCTCCCCACCAGTTCCAGCGGTGATTGTACAGAGCGATGCAGTCGTCCGAATTGCGCATGAAGACATTGTCAATCATCACACTGCGGCAGCACATCATGTCAATGCCGTCACTCCAACCCTTGCAACTGAATGATTTCAGGTTTTTGATGGTGATTCCCGTTGAACCGCCTCCGAATACGGTATAATGATCAGGGTTCACTACGGTAATTCCATCTATCAGCACATTCTTTGAGTCAGTCACTTCAATGCCCCGTATCGGATGGTCCAAGATGCCTCGTCCGATAATCCGGACATTTTCCGCTTTGTCTACCAGAAGTTTCGCTTTGACTACCGCTCCCGGTGCCAGATACACGGTGGTATTACCGGGAATACGGATTTGATTATTAGGTAAGTCTTTAGGACGGTGGACTCCCGGACCGAAGTACATGATGCCTTTTGTCTCTTTATCATATTTTTCTGTTTCCAAAGGATTGGCAAAGAGATGCAGATTGTGCAACCGGTCGCCATCAAATTCAATAGAGAGATACTGTGGCTTTTCCAAAGTGAAAAGAATGGCGTTTTGTATCTGCTTGTATTCAATACCTTTACTCAAAGGGCGTATGGTCACTTCGCGCACGCTGCCATTGTTCTTCTTCACCATTACCTCTACAGCACTTCCCATATCAAATTGTACCATGGAAGCATTCTGCACGTTGTCCATATCTACCTGTACGTTGTATTCAAACAAGTCTTTCCACTCACCGCCGGGGATGCGTACACGTACCGTGTAGTCGTCATTATGGGGCATGCCCGGATTTAAACTTTCAGGATATGTCACTAACTGTGCCTGTACTCCTGCGGTAAAGGCCAACAATAACATCACTACTAATTTGCAAATCTGTTTCATAAGTTCCATCGTTTTCTACACAAAATATACGATTGAAAGCCGAAAAGCACTTAATTTGCACAAATTTCATTAGCCCTACTAAGTGAACATCCCGTAGAAAACGTATTTCTACTTAAAACAACAATAATGCTATTACCAATGAAACTAAGAAAACTAATCCTTATCTCCGGCTTATTGCTCGGATTCGCTCAGACTATCGGCGCGCAAAACCAGTTAATCACCTATCCCGCTCCTCAGGAAGCGGAATTGAAGGACGACTTCACCGTCAAGGTGCGCCAACCGGGTGGAAAGTGGCAAACGATAGCCACCTATCCCGTCAAAGTGGACGAAGTAAAAGAGGCCCGGCACCATGTAAAGCTGGCCTCCATGAGCTATTTCGACTTCGATGGTGAAGTGGAAGTGTCGGTCACCGCCCATAAGGAAGAGATAGAAACAGCCCGCATACGTCCTCTTTCCTACGGCATCACTCCGCAGGTCAGCCGCAACACGCTTACTTTCAAGCTGAACTCTCCCCACAACTTGTCGATAGAAGTGAACGGCGACATCTTCCACAACCTGCACCTCTTCGCCAATCCGATAGACCGGAACAATCCTCTGAAACCGGGTATGAACCCGAAGAAATTAAAAAAGAACCGCAACTTGATTTATTTCGGTCCGGGCATACACCAATTACCGGGCGACACGCTGGATGTACCTTCAGGCAAAACCGTATACATTTCCGGAGGAGCCATCGTCAGAGGGTGCATACGAGCAAAGAATGCTGAAAATGTAACTATCTTCGGCCGGGGAGAAGTACATCCCGAAGGACGTGGAGCAGGAGTCAGCATCATCAACTCCAAAAACATCCGGGTAGAAGGCTTGATTACCACCCAATGCCCCACCGGTGGCTCAGACAGCGTGACGATACGCAACGTAAAGGCCATCAGCTCCTATGGATGGGGCGACGGGATGAACGTGTTTGCCAGCAACAATGTACTGTTCGATGGCGTATTTTGCAGAAACTCGGACGACTGTACCACTGTTTATGCCACCTGTATGGGCTTCAAAGGCGGATGCAAGAACATCACCATGCAGAATTCCACCCTCTGGGCGGACGTGGCCCATCCCATCTTCATCGGACTGCACGGCGATGCCGAAGGTCAAGAAGTAATGGAGAACCTGAACTATATCAATATCGACATCCTCGACCATAAAGAAAAGCAGATAGACTATCAAGGCTGTATGGCCATCAACGTAGGAGACAACAACTTGGTCCGCAACGTGCGTTTCGAGAATATCCGCATAGAAGATTTCCGTCAAGGCCAACTTGTCAACCTACGCATCTTCTTTAACAAGAAATATTGTGCGGCTCCGGGCAGAGGGATTGAGAACGTGCTCTTCAAGGACATCACCTACAACGGAGAGAACGCCGAACTGTCCATCATTGCCGGCTACAACGAAGAACGGAAAGTGAAGAACATCCGCTTCGAGAATCTCAGAATCAACGGAGAAGCTATTTACGACGACATGCCGGGCAAACCGAAATGGTACAAGATGGGAGACATGGCACGCTTCTTCATCGGCGAACATGTGGAAGGGGTGACATTTACCAAATGATGTGCTTGTTGAGTGCAGGAAGCAAGGACTCCGTGAAACCATAACGCACTTCGCCGTTGGGATAGGCCAGCCGGTAAAGACGGAAAGCAGGGTCATACCCCTTTATTGTCAGGTAGCCACTCTGATAAAGTACCGGAATAGGGTCGACAATGTGGTCGGTAGGCGCATCGAACTGTTCATCGGTAGCCGTAAGTCCGTCCAGGCTCTGCACATCGAAATCCGTGCGTTGCAATATATCAATCAGAAAGGTAGGAGTGCCCGTAGAGAACCAGAAGTTCTTGTACTCCTTTGCATCGAAAGCGTTGAACAAGCTGAACGGATTATAGATGTCGGCACAATTCTTACTGAAATGATAGCCGTCGTACTGCCGTTTCAAGTGAGCGCAAGCTTCCTCATAAGTCCCATTGTTTGCCTTGGCCATTCGCTCGATGTCCGGTTTCAAGTCTGTGAGCAATTCTTGCTCGGTGATGCCGCAGAGTGCACTGAAATCATCGTGCATGCTGATGTTCTTCAGATTATTCAGTTCGCTGAAGATGCTCAGTTGGCTGAACTTGCTGATGCCGGTGATGAAGAGAAAGCGAAGATACTGCCCCAACCTCTTGAGGGGGGCTGAAGAACTTCCGCATCTCGTTGCGGAGCTGTTGCTGCAAGGCGGTGTCGGAATTGCTGTCCAACAAGGGGGCATCGTACTCGTCAATCAGCACGACAACCTGCTTGCCGATCTGCTCGGAAGCTCTCAGAATAATGCCTTGCAGACGCTCGGAAGCGGTCTTTTCCGCTTCATCCTTTCCATAAATCTTTTCCCACCGGTGCAGGAAGAGATTAAGCTGCCCCGTAAGGTCGGTCAGTTCCATGTATTTTGTTAGGCTGAAATCGATGTGCAACACCAGATAGCTTTCCCAATCCTTCTCCCAGCGCTCCATAGCCAACCCTCCGAAAAGGTCTTTCTTTCCTTGGAAGTAGGCTTCGAGCGTAGACACGAGAGGCTCTTGCCGAAACGGCGGGGACGGCTGAGGAAATAGACCCGGTCGGTATGTGTCAGTCTATAAACCAGTTCCGTCTTGTCTACATACACACAGTCGTTGTTGCGCAACTGTTGAAAGTTCTGTATTCCTATCGGGTATCTTCTGTAATCTTCTAACATGGCTATGGAGAAAATCAATGGTTATAAAGACAAAGGTAGGAATTTTACTTATTATATTCACAAACATCTCCCATGTTTCTCATGGCTTTTTCATTTAAGGGAGTTATCGGAAGTTAGAAGGAGTTATCACCCTGCAAGCTTAGGAGTTAAAAGCCGATAGTTCTGTTGATGTATAGCTATACTATCGGCTTCTAACACCCTTTAACTCCCTTAAATGAAAGAGCCGTATATGTTTCTTCTGTTCACTCCTTATATTTAGCAAAGGCTCACTATAGTGAGCCTTTGCTAAAAAAGTACCTGATCGTCCATCATTCCTTTAGCCGCTCCGTATTCTTCAATGCAGAATGCCACGAAGAGGGCTATGTCTCTATCTTTCTTGCTCATTGTAATTCTCCTTTCTACGGCTCTGCCACACATGTTTGCCCTATTAACACATCATTTATCAAAACGACATTAGAATATTTCCTGACTTTGACAATGGGGCATGAAGGGGACGCAGTAGCAAGTCATCCGCCTTTATTTACGGTACGAAGCCGTAAAAGTGCTTCTATATAATAATAATCTGCATACATAATCGAAGCATCAATCTCACGTCCACGAGGCATATGGCCTACAGAATGAAGTAAAAAAGCTGTATTAACCGTACCCGACTGATAAGCCGATGAGGAGAGATTCTCCAACATAGCTATAGCTGCATCAAGATAATGGCGTGATTTTATCTCATCATTTACATAGCCCGAAAGTTCAATCAACGCCGAAGCCGTAACAGCAGCAGCAGATGCGTCTTTAGGAGGGAGCAATGGTGACATTGGCGCATCAAAATCCCAATATGGTACCATATCTTCAGGCAAACGACGAAGATAAGCATCGGCCGATTGGCAAGCTACTTCAAGAAAACGTACATCACGAGTTTCACGGTAAACCATCGTATAACCATAGATGGCCCAGGCCTGACCACGAGCCCACATTGTACTATCAGCCAATCCTTGATGAGTGACGCCTTTAATAAAATGACCGTCCAGTGTATCGTAAACCGCAACATGATAGCACGAATGGTCCGTACGGAAATGATATTTCATGGTTGTTTCCGCATGTTTTACGGCTACATCATACAGCCATTTGTTACCACCGTTCTTGGCCGACCAAAAAAGCAATTCAAGATTCATCATATTGTCAATAATGGTGTTATGAGGCCAATTCATCTTTTTGACCATACCCGGCCAAGATAATATGGTACCCACTTTGGGGTTATAGAGTTCGGCCAACGAATCTGCCGCATGATGAAGTGCTTGAGCGTACATAGTATCGCCCGTAAGACGATAAGCATTACCCACACTTGGCATCATAATAAATCCCGAATCATGCGAACGAGCCTTACGATAAGCTTCCGGCAACAGAATACGAGTAACATTTTCAGCTGCATGCAACCATACCGTATCCTGAGTCGCTTCGTAAAGATACCATAATGTACCCGGCCAAAAGCCAGATGTCCAAGAACCTACATGAGCATACTGCCATTTTTTCTGTCCTTTATCAATCGTATTGGGAATCGAATCTACATCAGGAAGCGTTTCAAGAGTTTTTATAGCCTGACAGCTACAGTAAGCAATAGCAGAATCCACATTAAAATCAGTGGTAGGATGGGTATGGGAAGAACACCCAAATGCGGCAAGCAGTAATCCTGCAAATAACGCATTCCTCAATCTAAAATGTTTTTGCATAATTAGTAAGTAACAAGTTTATTAATGATATAATTTATAAGCATATAAGAAATTACGAACCAAAAAGTAGAAATACTCAATCGCCCCGGCAAATTAACTATCAGGTTTAGGTAACAGTCCTGCTTGATACGTATATTATCAAAAAACATCAACCAATTGTTTTATCAGTATGAATAGATACCTAACAACCGTCCTTGTATCCATGATTTGCAGCCAGCAGTTGTGGAGCAACTCGATACTCGATTACGAGAAGGACAAGTCAACCGTCAAAAACATCTATCACAAAGGATGGATTGACTTTAACAAAAATGGCGTGAAGGACATCTACGAAGACAGCTACGCCCCACTTGAAGCAAGGGTGCAAAACCTGCTCTCGCAAATGACTCTCGAAGAAAAAAGTTGCCAGATGGCTACACTGTATGGTTCAGGCCGCGTACTCAATGACGCCCTTCCAAGTGATAACTGGAAAAACGAAGTATGGAAAGATGGCATCGGGAATATTGATGAAGAGCACAATGGGCTTGGCAGCTTCAAGTCTGCATACTCTTTCCCCTATGCACACCACGTAAAGACGAAGCACGCCATTCAACGCTGGTTCGTAGAAAATACACGGCTGGGAATCCCGGTAGATTTCACCAACGAAGGCATCCGGGGGCTATGCCATGACCGGGCGACCTACTTTCCTGCCCAATGCGGACAAGGAGCTACATGGAACAAAGAACTAATAGCCCAAATAGGCGAAGCTGAAGCCCGTGAAGCCTCCGTACTGGGATATACCAACATATACTCCCCCATCCTCGACATCGCACAAGATCCCCGATGGGGACGATGCGTAGAAACCTATGGCGAAGATCCCTATCATGCAGGACAAATGGGAAAGCAAATGATTCTGAGCCTACAAAAGAACAAGCTGGTCTCTACCCCAAAACATTTTGCCGTCTATAGCATACCGGTAGGTGGACGTGACGGAAAAACACGTACCGACCCCCACGTAGCTCCCCGAGAAATGCGCACACTCTATCTCGATCCTTTTAGAGTGGCCTTCCACGAAGCCGGTGCGCTGGGAGTAATGAGTTCGTACAACGACTATGACGGCGAACCCATCACAGGCAGTTATCATTTCCTCACCGAAATTCTTCGACAAGAATGGGGATTCAAAGGCTATGTGGTTTCCGACAGTGAAGCCGTAGAATTTATCTCCACCAAACATCAAGTGGCCAACGGATATGAAGATGCCGTAGCGCAAGCCGTTAATGCCGGACTCAACATCCGCACCCATTTCACACCACCTGCCGACTTCATCCTTCCGCTGCGCAGTGCCGTAAAGAAAGGAAAAATCTCCCAAGAAACACTCAACCAACGTGTTGCCGAGATTCTACGCGTGAAGTTCTGGCTCGGACTTTTCGACAACCCTTATCGTGGCGACGAAAAGAGAGCCGGACAAATAGTACACAGTCCCGAACATCAACAACTTGCGCTGGAAGCCGCACGCCAATCGTTAGTACTCCTCAAAAACGAACACCAGACACTTCCACTTTCCAAGTCGATACGCTCAGTAGCCGTCATCGGTCCAAATGCCGACGAGCGACAACAGCTAATCTGCCGATATGGCCCAGCCAACGCACACATTACCACCATTTACGAAGGTATCAAAAAGATGCTTCCCCAAGCAGACGTTGTTTATAAGAAAGGATGCGACATCATCGACCCCCACTTCCCCGAAAGCGAAGTCCTTGAATTTCCCAAGGCTGCCCAAGAAGCGCAAATGATGGAAGAAGCCATAGAGGCGGCAAAGGGAGCGGAAGTTACCGTAATGGTATTAGGAGGAAACGAACTTACCGTAAGAGAAGACAGGTCACGCACTTCATTGGACTTGCCCGGCAGACAGAAAGAATTACTCAAAAAAATCTGCCAATTAGGCAAACCAGTGGTATTGGTAATGATTGACGGACGCGCCTCATCCATCAACTTCGCCGCTACCCATGTTCCTGCCATCATCCATGCCTGGTTTCCTGGTGAATTCGGAGGACAAGCCATAGCCGAAGCACTGTTTGGTGACTACAACCCCGGAGGACGCCTCGCCGTGACCTTCCCTAAATCCGTTGGGCAGATACCCTTTGCTTTTCCTTTCAAGCCCGGTTCTGATGAAAGCTCCGAGACTTCTGTCTATGGTGCGCTCTACCCCTTCGGTCATGGACTAAGCTATACGACTTTCCAATATAGTGACCTTGCAATATCTCCATCCAAACAAGGAGTACAAGGCAACATCTCCATCAGTTGCACCATCAAGAACATCGGTCAGCGCGAAGGAGATGAAGTGGTACAGCTTTACTTGCGCGATGAAGTCAGCAGCGTAACCACCTATACACAAGTGCTGAGAGGATTCGAGCGCATCACTCTAAAACCGGAAGCATCGCATACCGTACATTTCGAACTCACACCACAAGAGCTGGGGATATGGGACAAACAAATGAATTTCACCGTTGAGCCGGGCATGTTCAAAGTCATGATTGGTTCTTCATCAAAAGACATCCGCTTGAAAGGAGAATTTGAGATTGCACAATAGGAACATCCGGACTGAGATAAATAGCGATAGACAAGAAAGAAGAGTCAATTCCATTCTATATATTATAACAAAACATATATAAACAAAATATACATTATGAAAACATTATTAAAAAAATTGATTTTGAGCTTTGTGCTAATCTTTGCTACAAGCATGAACATCGGAGCCAAAGTAGTTAGTTATCCGGTACCACAAACCGAACCTCTGTCCTCTGATTATACAGTTGAAGTCAACGGCATAACTATACCGGTATATACAGCCAGTACACAACACCACGACAAGAAATATTCAATTGCTTACTTCGATTTTTCGGGTACGGTAACGATTACTGTAAAAAGTAATTTCCAACTGAGCAAACTGAATATTTTGCCTGACAAATACGGCATCCGTCCATCGGTAAATAAAAACATAGCTACTTTTAAGCTAGATACTCCTTGTGACATTTCTTTTGAACCAGACGGTTGTAACAGCCCTTTGATTCTCTTCAGTAATGAATTGGAAAAAAGTATTCCCTCCAAAGATGACCCGAATGTAATTTACTATGGTCCGGGTGAACATAATCCGAAAAATGGATTAATAAAACTTACCGACAATCAGACACTATATATAGCAGGAGGTGCCGTAGTCAATGCAGGAATAGAAGCAACTGGTGACAATATTACGATTTGCGGTCGTGGCATTTTAGACGGTTCCGATTGGGAACACAATGCCGGTCCAACAGATTATATGATTAATGCCAAACATTGCAATAACTTGGTGATGAAAGATATTATTTTGAAAGGCTCTTATTATTGGACTATTGTTCCGCAAGATTGCGACCGTGTATTGATTGACCATATCCGTTTGGCCGGTTCGCGAGTGGGAAATGATGACGGGGTAGATCCTTGCAATTCCAGCAATGTAACGATACGCAACTGCTTCTTTCGTACGGACGATGATTCCGTTTCCCCCAAAGGCATCACTCGTGCAGGAGGTGAAAGTCATTCTAAGTCAGTAGAGAATATCACGGTAGAGAATTGTGTATTTTGGGTAGATTTTGCCAATGTATTTCGTATGGCTACTGAAAGTAGTTGTCCGGCATTCCGCAACTTCACGGCACGAAATATTGATGTCATCCACTTCCCTGACCGTGACCGGGTACAAATATTTTGGTTACACCCCACAGGTGAAATGAGTATGGAGAACCTCTGCTTCGAAAATATCAGAATCAATGGGCACAAACCTTATAATTTAATTAAAATGACTCCTGCCCTTCAGTTGGTTGGTACTCGTCCAATAGAGAAGCCGCGCCCCAACAATATCAAAACTGGCCCAGGACGGCGTGGTCCAGGTAGTTGTGGATATGGAGAATTCGTAGTAGTTCCATCTAGTGGTCCATATATACACAATGTAACTTTCCGCAACATATATACATACGGTACAAAGAATAGCCCTAAAGCTGGAGGAACTGTTTTGTTACAAGGGATTGATGACAAATACAATATATCGGGCGTTACTTTTGAGAATGTAAGTTATTACGGTGAACCGATAAACGCCCTAAGCGAAAAAGTACAAATGAATGACTTTGTGAAACACGTACAGTTCGTAGGCAAACACATTGAATAAATTGGGGATATTCAGTAAATGTTCCCGTTTCTAATAAATCAAGAGAAAAGTTTTACTTTACGTGAGCTTTTCTCTTGATTTTTCCGTTCAACTCTCCCGGTCTTCTATCTTTTTCATAGAATATTATTTACATATACTTATTCTTTTCTTCCCACCCATGCGTTATGTACATGCCTTTTTTAGGTGAAGTTAAAAACCTCCCCTCTTTTCTTCTTATTTTAGTCTGATTATGCAGCCATCCTTTTTTTCCTCTCTACTTTTTCTATCATACATACCGCATTGGCTGTATGTATCCCAAAGAAAATCCAAAGTACTTCCGTTTTCCTGGTTCTGGCTTTTATCCTGGCCAGTGAGTAATGTTGCTTCTGCGTTCCAAAACTTCCTTCCAAGCGGGTAGCTCTTTCACGGCTGAGTTCCGACCGTAAAATCTTACGAAGCGGCTCATCCTTGGCAGCTCTGCCCTTACGCTTAAAGGAAGTACTTATATGATATTTAGTACAAAATTTCCGGTTGGCATTATTGGCATAGATTGAATCTGCCACAAGCGCCTTGACCCTAACCCTGGTCAGTTGTTGTTGCAGACGAATACAGTCTTTCAAACGTACTCCTTCATTAAAATCCTTAAAAGAGATATGTTCTATGAAAGAGATTCCATCTATCTGTATATTGTTGACTTTGGCTCCGAATTCAACGGATTTGGTTTCCTTGCCCCTGATGATGGGGCGAAGGTGATGCCGGTCGATACTCACAATACGGTTAGATACTTTCTTGCCTGCAAATAAACTCTTCCCTTGCTCAAGGATTGTCTGTATGACCGAAAAGCGTCTTTGGTAATCAGAGGATAGTAAGTGACCTGCGTTTAATCATACGAATCTGCGATTTCCTGCGTTTACGTAGTTTACTATAAGCAAGGTAGGCACGGCCTACATCAAGATGGCTTTCATAACAGGTGGCATCGGGAAAAGTTGGTATAGGACTTCAAGACCATCAAGGCTATTTTACCTTCGGGAGAAAAATAACTTTTACGCCCCAAAGCAGAGGACTTCAAATGCATTTGTCGGGCCAATTCCGAGAAAGGAAACAGAGCATGGAGGCGGCCTAATTCACTCGTTGCAAAACTTTGACGATATTTTTTAGCATATCGAACTCAGTAAAACCCAAACGAGGTTCGATTTCTGAGATTTTTTGTATCTTTACCATGTGTTTTTAGTTTAGATTACCCCCGTTTTGGCCGTCAAACCGTTTTTTGGGGGAATGCTTAAAGAGACAAAAAGGCAACCAACTCGCAATGAATTAGTTGCCTTAAATTTCCTTATTTTAGGAATATCCCCAATTAAAGACCTATTCAAATAAGAAAAGCTATACGGAGGTTGTGTCAACGTTTTGACGCAACCTCCGCATTTTAATCATCCTGCGGCAATTTACCAATTCCCCATTGCTTATTAGGCTTATCACCCAAATGCAATTCAAGAACACCACCGTTAGCAAAATCTTCATGATAGAACCAACACCTATCCCAGGGTTTTCCATCAAACGTAGCCCGTTGGATATACATATTTTTGTCGGAATTGCCCGTAGTTACAATTTGGAAAGTCTTTCCCGGATAGTACCTATTGTCAAGATGTATGGTCACTTTATCAAATATAGGAGAGGTTATCTCATAATAAGGCTTTACAGCGCAGCCTCCGTCCACTTCAAACAGTCCCATCGCCATTAAAACGCCCAAAGCTCCCATCTGCCCTTGGTCTTCATCATCACGATACCCACCATACGGGGTAACATCAGCATAAGCCGCTTTGACCTTACGCACCCATTTTTGTGTCAGCCATGGTGCCCGAGCATGATTGAAAAGATGAGCCATGCCCGTGCCTGGTTGGTTACCGTAATCAGTCCAATTACCAGATTTGGTATCTTTTGAACGGAAAAAACCATAAGGCTCACTCTTGACAAAGTTCTCATTCAAACGCTCGGCATATTTCTTATGACCACCATAAAGTGCTATTAAACCTTGCATATCGTGGGGAACATAATGAGAATATATAGCCGAATTGCTTTCACAAAAACCACCTTTCTCCGTCAACTCAAGTGGATCGAAATCAGGTAACCATTCTCCATCCGTCCCTTTAGGTTGCATGAATCCTGATGCTTTATTCCAAAGGTTCTTATAATTTTTTGAGCGTTCAAAGAACAATTCATAATCAGCTTGCTTGCCCATTGCCTTGGCCATTTGGGCAAGACACCAGTCTTGATATGCGTACTCCAAGGTCATAGATGCACCTGTAGTATGCATACCTACCACATTCGCACGTCCATCAGGCACATATCCCATTTTAATATAATATTCCATTCCACCTGAATGAGCATCCTTACTATGTTCGTAACCGGCATGGTCACGAATACCTCCAGGAAATGCATTCTTGCGTAGCCCTTCATAGGCCAAATCAGCATCATAATTACGAATACCTTTGTTATAAGCAGTTGCAAAGAAAGACACAGCAGGATCGCCTATCATTACATAGGTATAATTCCCCCCCGAAGGTCCGCGAGGAATAAGTCCCCCATTACGATACATATCCAACATTGTATTGCAAAAATCATCCATCAGATGCGGATAAGCCATAGACCAAAGAATATCAAGCGACCAATGGCTCCCCCACCACGCATCAAAATTATGATGATTGTAGAGAGGTTTACCACTTGCAGACAAAGGAATACGGCAAATACGGGGAAAGTCAGACGTTTGGTCAAGATAACACCCATCAACATCACTCACTACCTTACGTCCCAATAATGCGTGCCAAAGATCTGTATAGAACTTTATCTGTTGCTCACGGCTACCGCCCTCCACTTCTATCTTACCAAGCCAAGTATTCCACTCATCAAACGAAGCATGTTTTACCTCTTCAAAATTCCATGATTCCAGTTCCGCATAAAGATTCTTACGAGCCTGCTCTACACTAACGTATGAAATGGCAACCTTCAGTAGTACTTTTTCATTGGCCTTGGTACGAAACTTCACAGCCAATCCCACATTCTTTCCTGAAATTCGCTCAGGTTTGGTATTAGGCACTATTTTCCCTTCACGCCAAGTCACTATCTGCTCCACCGGCTTGCTCAACTGTGCATAAAAATAGACAGGTGTATCCTTAGGACGACGCCCTGTACGCTCCATTATTTCCCAACCAGCTATTTCCGTATCACTAATCTTCCAGACTTCCGAATAAGCGGTAGGACTGTGAGCCAAAAAAGCGCCAGTATCAAAAAGGACATAGCTCGAATCGCTTTGGGGGAACGTATAACGATGGAAGCCTACCCGCATTGTCGACGTTAATTCAGCAGTCACATCATAATTTGTAAGTTTCACCTTATGAAACCCAGGTTTGGCAATCTCACCCTCATGAGTAAATTCAGACTGATAGGAGTCCATGCCCAAATGCCCTTTAAATGGACCAACCGTAGGCATTACAGCAACACCGGACATCTGCCAATTATGAATATGGCTAAAACATCGTATATACTTAGAGCCATACATATAACCCGATCCCCATGAATGTTCCGTATCTGTATCAGGACTCAGACTGACCATACCAAATGGGCGACAAGCAGAACTAAAAAAGAACCAACGAGAACGATGGCTGTCCACGAATGGATTTACCAGTTCTACATACTTCCAATTTGTTTCGGGCTCATTAGAATAAACCTTTAACGACATTAACAATGATGACAGAAATACTAAAGCCAATAAACACTTCTTCTTATCACATTTCATCATACTGGATTTTAAAAATTAAATCTTTATAATTTCTGCTTCCTATAGTTGCGAACATTTCGGTTATCACCTGTATCAAGCACCAACCGAATAGCGGCACCACCGGAAGCACGAAGAGAGAAACGAAGCACCGACTGGGCATTCACAAGATACCGCTGACATCGCACACGAGTACGGGTTTTTACTGATTTATCTCCATCTGTATAAATCTCAGCTATATAAGACTTTCCTTGCGGCAAAAAATCGAGACTAATCTCCTGTTCGCGAGCATCATTATTGGTTATGGCACCAACAAACCACTCTTCACCTTTGCGGCGAGCTATGGTAACGAATTCGCCTATCTTACCTTGAAGCACCTGCGTATCATCCCAAGTAGTATAAACATCATCAAAGAATTTCAATTCAGGTTCATCTTGTGAATCAGAGGGTTTATCATACCAATACATATACTGAAGAGGGCTGTAATAGATTACAGAAAGAGCCAACTGATGAGCAGGAGTTGTTTGAATAGTACGAGAACGAGGTACCCCATAACTATCTTTATCCGTATGCAAACGCCCGAAGTCCTGACGATAATAACAGATAGTATAGTCTGCGGCACCTGCAACAAAACGCGTAAAGGGAAGAATGGTATTATGAGTCGCATCAGGGAATTCTTCATTTCCTCGAATACCTTCTTGGGTCATCAGATTGGGATAAGTACGACTAAAACCCGTTGGACGATATTCATCATGAATGTCCACCATAAGGCCATATTGCGCACATTTCTTCACCGCTTCGTGCATCCACCTTGTCCATATTTGAGAGCCGACCTGTACAAAACCGAACTTAATACCCGCTATACCCCATGATTTGTAAAGAGGAAGTATCTCGTCCAGTTGTTGTTGAAGAGCACGTTGATTTACATAAAGGATAACACCTATTCCTTTCGACTTGGCATAACTAATCACTTCTTGCAGATTAAGCGCATCAATCTGCTCATTGCGCCGTGGGTCGAGCGTTACGGTAGTAGCATCAGAAGACTTGTCATATTCAAAACCATACCAACCTGCATCAAAATGAATATACTGCAAGCGGCGCTTCACTGCAAAATCCACTAAAGCCTTACCACCTTCAGTGGTAAGTGTAACCTCCCGCATTACCTTCCCCGGTTTAATCCAGGATGTATCAGCGATTTTACAATCAGGATTCAGATTAAGCAACAAGTCATTGTTAGCGAGAATATCTCCTGGCCGGGAAGCGCACATCACAATTCTCCAAGGCGTATGATATGGAGCTATATCCTCCACTATTCCATACATTGAAGTAAGCAAAGTATAAGGTTTCTCATCCGAAAGTTTAAATTTGGTACGCACATAATCCACGACCTGAGCCTCGGCAAGACAAGCATATTGGCCTTCTGGCAATTGAAGCATCAACGGACGATCCGACTCATTTTCCCACCCTTCGAGTGGCAAAAGATTATAAGGGGTCTGTGCCCGTTCGGTATGCCAAGCAAGAGTGCCTTTAGGAAGTGTAAATTGGGTAAACTCATTTTCAATCTTCAAATATTCACCTCCTACAAAACGATAACGGAATGCAACGCCTTCGTTATAAGCTCGCACATCCAGCACCATTCTCTTCCGCGAACCAGTTTTAGCCAACTCTATCTCGCAAGCATTATATAATTCCTTCACAACGGCACGTTCACCGTAGACAGGTTTCCAATTCTTATCTATCCGGCTGTTACGCGAAGTGACTATTCGGATTCCATCATACCAATTTTCGTTCCATTCGATTCCTAACCGAGAAGGTTCTATCACCTCTTTCTGTTGATAGAAAAGCGAATAGCTCAATTGTCCGTCATCGCTCACCGTAAACTCATATTCGCCGTCGGGCGATGTAACCTTCACCGCTTCTGCCATAACAGAAAACGCAACCAACATACCCCAAAACGTCAGTGTTAATCTCTTCTTCATATCAATTCTAATTACAATATTGTTATTTTGTTTAGCTCCACACCTATCCGTCACACACATTTATAAATGACTCTCGGAAACGATACTTTCAACACCGACAGCCTTTATGTCTCCAAAATCGAGCAACAACGAAATATGCCTGTCACGTGTACCAAATAATGTTCCATTATTGGAACGTGCGTCTTTCACAGCAAACCAATAAGTATTACCATCCACTTTCACCGCATCCTTCTCATAAAAAGTCCAAAATTCAGGAGCACTCTGTACGCTATAGCTCAACCGAAGCCATCCATCTTTAACCTCTTCGGGTTTATGGCTGAATGTCACTTTTATATAAGGGAATTCTGAAGGATTATAGTGTATCCGGTTTTTCTGCATTGAGATACCTTTGTTCACCAATAAGAATTCATTGCCGACAGGCTCTAAATCAGGTGCTGCAATTTGCCACCCTTTCCAGCCATATTTAAGTTGTTCTGAAATTTGCCCTTCAAGAGGAACCGGTTCGTTTTTTCCTAAGTAAAAGAGTAATGTTCCAAAACCCGGATTATCACACGTCCATCCTATGCCTTCAGGGCGAATACGCTTTAGCACCTTTTCCGTATAAGGCATTGCAATTCCCCTTCGTTCCACATAATGATTATATGCAATTTCAAAAACAGCCCTGAATTTGCCCAATTCTGCTTCTCCCATATTTTGCCAGTTACAATATTTACCTGTAGCATCTTTCCAAACTTCAAAAGGAACATCCGTATAGCCCAAGTTAACTTTAGAAAGATATTCATATCCTTTCATAATACGATTATCTAAAGCCGCATAAAGATTATCCCCTTGTTTCCAAGCGCATTCTGCCAATTCAGCCAAAACACCTACTCCAAGCATACAGTGAGCTTGATCACGTCCCGATTCTTGCAATTGGCCAGTTTCTGCAATGTAATTAGGCAAACTTCCATTATCCCGACTATTATAAAAGAAGTCTACAGCCTGATTGTAAAGAGGTTCATCATTACAGAAAATACCAATTGCCATCACCATTTTGTTAACCGATCCTCCCCAATTACCATTTGCATAAGGTTTGGCTTGAACAAAAGTGGTAAGTACTGGAAGAAATACATTACGGAACATACCTTCTATACTCTTTGTATCAGCTTCGCTCCAACCTTTCACATATTGATTATCTTGATAAGTGTAACGCATTATTTCAGCTGCATTTATAAGCATGAATCCCTGAAGACCTGCACAAAGAGGATCATCAGGTCCATATATTTTCTGTAATGTGGATGCATATCCTCGAAGAATTTCCATAGCTTTATCGGCATGACGTACATCACCGGTAATGTTCCACATCAGAGCATTATAATAAGCCGCATTACAATCGCTTTCACAAGGAGCTTTGGTGTATCCATATTTTCCGGCACGACTGATATTCTCAAACGGCCCCTTCATTTCATACTCAAAGGATGCACCCGGCACTTTTCTCAATAAATCATACGAACCCATAGCCGGATAGGAATTCTCTTTCACAAGTCGAGTAATACGTTTTAAATCGTCTTGAGAATGAAGCAAACCGGGATGAATAAAGTTTCGGGCAGCAGCAGAAAATATCGAACATAGCATCACTAAAACGCTTGCACATTTAAGTAGTTTTTCATATATATCCATAACAAATACTCTTTTAAGATTAAAAGAACAAAGAGCTTGCACAATTTATTGCAAATAACAAACTGGCAAGCCCTATTAATTTATAGTTTCAATTTACTATTATTCCCATCCAGGGTTGTTTCCCAATTCTTGTCCGTTAGATAGGGTATTCAGCCAATTCACCGGAATAGGACGAAGACTATATTTGGCATTGGTGGCTGCACTTAATTGAGTTTGGATTAAACCACCTGTAATATGGGTTACGTCCCAGTTATACTCTAAAACTCTTTCGGCCAACTTACCAGTTCGAGTCAAATCATTCCAACGAGGTGCTTCACCAAATAATTCAAGTGCTCTTTCATCCAATACGTCATCAATAGTGACTGTACCTTCATATTTAGCCAAACCTTGTTCCTTCGCATTATGCATTGCACGCTCACGAACCGCATTGATACAAAGCAAAGCATTCACATTGTCTTTTTTCATTACAGCTGCTTCGGCTGCAATCAAGTAAGTTTCAGCCAATCGAAACAACACGATGTCACGACTTCCATACTGGCTACCACCACTTTCGCCATAAAGAGTACCTGCATCCTTGAACTTATATACCGGCAACCAAGCACGAGTGGTTGAACTATTGCCTTGCAAACCGGTAATAAAGTAATCATCTTCAGAGCAATCTTTGTAAGAACCGGAAGGATAATTATAAATAAACTTCATCGGAGAAGCAGCATTTGCCGCATCTTGCTCAGCTTTTGAATACACTCTAAAGCCTTCTTCTGTAGGTACAGGAAAATGAATCACCGTATCGGCAACACCTGTACTTGAAGACCCTAGCTGAGTAGTATTCATAAAGGCATTACGTCCATAAGTACGTCCATCCACCGAAGTAGCAGGATCTCCATTAAGCGGACTCATAAAAGTAACTTCCGCACGACGGTCTTTTTTCCAATCGAAAGAGGTATAAAGATACTTTGAGGGCATCACATCTCCGTAGTCATTGGCGTAGAAATTTGATTTGGCCAAACCTTCCCAACCTTCACGGTAAGAGAATAGATAATAAGTACTCTGTTGATTATTATTATTATTTGTACTATTGTTATAGTTTACAGCAAAAATAACCTCATCATTAGCCTCATTAGACTGACGGTGAACCATAGCATAGTCTTCAAGTAAACTATGCCCCGTCTTTTCAATTACATACATCGCATCATCATATGCATTTTTAAAGTCATTCACATCTGCATAGTCCTGATATCCACGAGTCAAATAAACCAAAGCACGCAAATGGCGAGCTGCTGCTTTTGAAGCACGTCCAAAATCGGAAGCTCCTTGTTTTTCGGGCAATGAAGAAGATAACACATCTTGCAAGTCTTTCAGAATCTGAGTATAAAATTCCGCGCCACTGTTCAGTTTAGAAGTTGTTGCTGTTGATTGAGCTTCTTCCAGTACCAAAGGAGCTTGCCCCCAATTCTTCACAATTTCAAACAAATAAAGCGCACGAAGAAATTTGACTTCTGCCACCCTCAAGTCACGTTGATTCGGATCAATTCCTTCAATAGGGTCTTCTGTTTTAAGAGTCACATTTGTAGCACGGCCGATAGCAGCATTTACATCTTTTAATGCTACATAAAGTTTAGACCACTGCTCATATACAGTTCCGTTTGATTTATCATAAGTCACTACATACTGATTCAAGTCGCTAGTAACAGTACCGTTAGGCTGTGTGCCAATATCAGTACCCAATTGAGTAAGTTTATGGTAACTATAATTATTATATACAGACTTCAAAGAGGCATACGCACCATTAACTAATGATTCATAACCTTTGGCTGTTTTGTAATAGTCTTCAGCTGACTGACTAGTCCAATTTTCTTCTTCAAGAAAAGACGAACAACTTGCGAAAGTAGCTACGGAAATAAGCAATAAGCCCTTTTTAATTATATTCTTAGTTTTCATTTTATTCTTTCTTTAATTTCGATTTGTTAAAAAGAAACATTCACTCCAAACATCACATTGCGTGTCATAAGGTCTGTGCTAGATACATTTGTAGGTAACTGTTCGGGAACAATAACATTATCAGCACAAATAATCATCGGATTTTGAACCGTACAATACAATCTCAAATTGGTCAAGAATGATTTAGAAATCAATTTCTTATCAAATGTATATCCCAAACTAACATGAGTTATTTTAAAGAAATCTGATGATGACATTGTATGTGAAACGTCCGACTTCTGATTTCCCCACGAACCTGCTTTGCTACGATAAGTTCCCATATTACCGGGTTGAGCCGATTCATTAGTAGGATTCTCTGGGGTCCAATAATCTTTCACCATATTATTTAAGTTCATATTATTGTTCTCAAGTGCATAAGACACATAGAATTGATTACGCATACGACCGCCCAATTGGAAAGAAGTACCTACCGATAAATCAAAATTCTTATAATTAAAAGTATTAACCATACCACCGGTCCAATCCGGGGTGCGCTTACCATCAATTACGCGGTCAGCATCATCTATTTTACCATTTTTATCTAGATCCAGTACTTTATATTGGCCAGGTTTACATCCATATTTAGCAGCCTCTTCTGCTTCGTCCAACTGCCATACGCCAATAGTCATCAAATTATAGTTGATGTCAATAGGTTGTCCTACCACCCAAAGATTGCTATAATCACCCTTCATTCCTTCGAATGACTTACCTCTTGAAGTCAGATCTTCTATATATTGCAGCTTTTCAATCTTATTATTATTATAAGCTATATTGAATGAAGTTCTCCATGAAAAGTCTTCTGTACGGATATTTTCCGTATTCAATACAAATTCAAAACCTTTATTACGAACAGAACCAACATTAGCCTTTACTGAAGAATAACCAAGAGTAATGGGAAGAGTTTTGTTCATAATCAAATCTTCTGTCAAACGGTTATAGTACTCAAAAGAACCTGATATACGGTTGTTCAAGAAACCAAAATCAACACCGATATTATATTCTGTTGTTCTCTCCCAACCTAATTCCATATTACGCAAATTGTTAGGCACGTAGCCAATTACATCATTCGTTCCAAAAGAATAGTACTGAGCGCCACTGATAGAACCTTGTGTCTGATAAGCACCTACATTATCATTACCAGACTGACCGAAACTTACACGCAATTTCAAGTTATTCAGCCAATCAATATCTTTCATAAATTCTTCTTCAGTGATTCTCCAAGCCAATGCACCAGCGAAGAAACCTCCCCATTTATGTCCTTCAGCCAATTTGGAAGAACCGTCATAACGCATACTTGCAGTCACATAATACTTGCCTTTATAATTGTAGTTCAAACGTGCCAAATACGACATCAATGATGTTTTAGTGTACTTAGATTGAGTCTTATTCGTTTTTGCACCATTTTGCAAAGCATACCATAAAGAATTATAAGAAAGACCGGCACCGTCACCACGCATAAATTCATTCTGATATTCGGTCATTGAATAAACACCTGTCAAATCAAAATGATGGTCCTTCATCAAGTCAAAATTATAAGTAACCATATTATCCCAAACCCAATTCAAAATGGTAGTTTTCTCATACCATGCAGTAGCTTGTGAACCTTGATTACGCTTAGTATAAGCACCTGCATACATACCATAGTCAATAAATTGAAGATCGGGAGAAAATGTAGAGCGTAACGCCAAATTCTTAATAGGATTAAACTCTACAAATAAATTACTCAGAACATCATATTTCTTATATCTCCATGACTGGTTTTTCTGAGTTACAAAAGGATTGAACTGTCCGCTACCATATTTGAATTCCTGCTCACCTGTCACAAGATTAGTAGGATGATAAGTAGGACGTAAACGATAAATAGTCTGCAAACCATCTTCATTACCAGTTTCTTGGTCAGAAAAAGTTCCATAAAGGCTTACCCCGAACTTAAAGTAATCATTAGGCGTTACGTCAACGGCAGCACGCAGATTATATCGCTTATAAAACTGAGGTTGAAGACAACCATCTTCATTATGATAACCCGCAGACGCCACATAGGATGATTTCTCTGTTCCTCCAGAAACTGAAAGTGTATGACTGTTCATCCACGCAGTAGAAGTAAGAGCATCAAACCAATCCATATAATTATTATTTTCAATAGCAACCAATTCTGATGCTGAAAATATTTTATCATCCGAAACATATTCTCCGTTACCTTTAGTAGCTCGAGAGTATTCCCGTGCAAGTTGGACATATTGCTGTCCATCCATCATATCGGGAGCATTCATATAATTTTTAAATCCAACGGAACCATCATAACTGACTTTAGGAGCTCCGGCTTTTCCTCTTTTGGTAGTCACGATTACAACTCCATTCGTAGCTCTGGAACCATAAATAGCTGTAGAAGAGGCATCCTTCAATATATCAATCTTTTCAATGTCATCAGGATTGATGTTTTCCAATTCAGCACCAGGAACACCATCAATTACAATCAATGGTTTGGTACTACCACTAACTGTATTCAAACCACGAATCAAGATATTATACCCACTACCAGGCTTATTAGATGAGCGTTGAATATTGACACCAGGCACTACGCCTTGCATAGCACCAGCTGCACTGGAGATACCAGCAGCCGTCAATTCTTTTGTAGAAACAGAAGCTACGGCACCCGTCAAATCAGATTTCTTAACTGCGCCATAACCCACTACAACAACTTCATCAAGCATTTCTGTATCTTCTTTCAACACTATCTCATTTAATTTTTTATCTGAAGCTGATAATTCCACAGATTTATAACCTAAATAAGAAACAACTAAAATAGCTTTAGATGAAGAAACGCTCAATGAAAAGTTTCCATCAATATCAGTAATTGTTCCATTGGTAGTACCTTTTTCTATAATACTTGCACCAATAATCGGTTCACCAGTAGAGTCAAGAATCCTACCTTTAACTACACTCGTCTGCATAACAGCCTGAACATCGTTCGCTTCGGCAAATGCCATCTGCGGACTCCCCGCCAACAAAGCTGATACCATTGCCGCTGAGAATAAAATTCTTCTCGATGAGAACTTTAGAAATTCATTCTTCATAAATTTATAAATTTAAAATTAACACTATATTATTATCAATACCTAATTAGATACATTGCTTCAAGTATTCGCGTACCTCTTTACGGCTGATGAAAAGATGGTTCTCCACCGTGCGGCGCGAAAGATTCAATTCTTCCGAAATATCTGTGACAGACTTGTCTTCAAAACGGTTCATGACATAAATCTTACGACGCTGCGACGGAAGAAATTCTACCCGCCGTTTCTCGCAAGCCAATAAATCATCGGCTACCACACAAGACTCCACCTCATTATGACCAACCTCCGTCCTATCATACATATAAGAGGTAATCTCTTGTTTCTTATAATAGCGACGCAAATAGTCGTTCACCAAATTACGCGAAATGGTATAAATGAAAAACTTGACAGTATCGGGACGGAGCATTTGTTTATAGTCCATCAGACGGACAAATACATCTTGAGAAAGGTCTTCCGCCTCTTCCTTATTATTCACCTTATTATATATATACAGGTAAACCGAAAAATGATAACGCTCATAAGAATCAGCTATCAATTGGGGGGATGTCATCATGCAGTTTTCCATAATAAATTAGATTACGATTCATGTTTTCCGTTCGATTGAACAATGCAAAAATAACTTCTATTTCAATAAAAACAACACTTCTGAAGGGCATACAAATCTCAACTAATACGGTTAGACTAAAAACAAAGAAAGTCGCTAATATATAGCGACTTAAGAATATGAGACTCACAGTATCAATTAATAATTTGAGACTATTCGTTGTTCCCTCCTATGCTTCGGATATATTCATTCGGAGTAATTCCCGTAGCTTTCTTGAAATAACGGAAGAAAGAAGCGCGGGAACTGAAGCCACAAAGTTCGGCAAGAGCACTCAGCGTATATTTGGAATACTCTTCCGTATTGACTAAACGTTTAAACTCGGCAATGCGGTAATCGTTGATATAATCATAATAATTGCGTTCCAAGTATTGATTGAAAAGATAAGAAAGTGTATGGGCAGACGTATCAATGGCAGCAGCCAAATCGGCTATCTTCAAATCAGAATGCTTATAAAGCTTGTCTTTATGCATGATTTTTTCCAGCTTGTCCGTCAGTCGCCTGCACTCTTCCGAGCTGACCTTTACGCTTTTATACTTTTCTTCAGATACCGATTTTGTCTCCACCGCAACAGATTGTTCTTCTTTCACGACCTGTACCTGCTCAGGGGCTTGTCTTTTTCCACGCCCGAAGAAATAATAGCCTCCACCGGCCAACAGTACTGCTACAACAATCCCCCAAGCAAGCCAACCACTGAAAACAGAAGCGATTTCCACCTTCAGCAGAGTTTCCGAATCCGGTTCCCCCATACGGCGCACCTTAAACACATAAGAACCGGAAGGCAAATCATAATAAGTCACTTCCGAACGCCCTGTAATTGCTATCCAACCGTCATCCCTACCCTCCAACTGGTATTCATAGGACATAAAAGCAGGAGAAGTATAGGAAAAGTCGGAAAAACAGAAAGTGACATTTTTCTCCGAAGGCTCCAACCCGATTCTCGAAATACCACTTCCAACGGTGACCATCGGATAAGTAGACGGCTTACCATTGATATGCACATCGGTTACCTTGACCGGATAAAAATCATGCTTCTTCTGATTCATGTGAGCAACATCCAAAGAGACCAATCCTTTAGAATTTCCAAACCAGAGATTTCCTTCCGCGTCACAAACCGGCGGGCATAGGGTAAAAATGGAACTCGGAATACCGTCTACAAAGTTATAAGGGATAAAATTGTCATTCTTGTCATAATGGAACAAACCGTCACTCGTCCCCATCCACAGCCATTTTTTACGATCTTCTATAATGAACATCCCGTCTCGCCCCTCCAAAGGAGTACCGGGATGCAAACGCCGGAAGCTGTTCATAGACAAATCGGATATGAACAGAGAGCCTTTGTCCGGAAAAAAATAAAGATTATGCCCGGAGTCCTCATAAACGACCCTGATTTTCTCCTTATGGATAAATCCCTCAGGAAATATATCCGTACGAAGCTTTTCAGAAGAAGGGTCCCAGATACATACGCCATTTTCCGTACAAATCCATCCTTTACGGGTAGAGTCAAAATAGATTTCGTAGACATTGCCTTCAGGAAGCCTGGAATTGGAACTGGTATAGTGAGCCACCTGCCTGCCGTCTTTATAACAATAAACGCCTTGAGAAGTTCCTATCCATAAATTTCCTTCCGCATCCTGCTTGATACAGAAGATATGTCCTTTTACAAAAGGTTGCTGTTCACCGTCAGGTGCAAAGTCACGTATGGTCAACCTTTCCGGATTGAAGATGTACATTCCTCCGCCGTAAGTTCCTACATAATATTCTCCTTCATAAAATAAAATACAGAATATCATGCCGGAGCGCATTTCGGGCGACTGGAAACTTTTGAAACGATTCCTTTTCTCATCAATATAGAATAAGCCGTCACGCGAACCTACCAGCTTTTCATGCCCATTGATGGCAAGGGCACGGATAGGCATGTCTCTGGAATTGAAATAAGGAGGGAAAGCATAAGTAGTAAACAAATCACTCTGATATAAAGTATAATCAAGTCCCAACTGGTAGAACCCTATCCAAATCATTCCGTTCCGGTCTACCAAAAGCGAATAAACGGAATTGGAACGCAAGCTTTCATTGTCACCCGTCTCATGCCGCATGGTACGGACCACCTTCCGCCGGTCTGTGGCTATGAAATGCACTCCATTGCCATCCGTTCCTACATACAACATATTTTTGCCGTCGCTGGAAAGGGAAGAGATGATGTTGCACCCCACCTCCACAAAATGCTCAAATTCTCCGGAACGGGTGTCAAAGGAAATAATCCCTTGGTCCATAGTACCCAGATAAATGGTAGAACCGATACGGGTGATATTGTTAAAAGCACACACATGCTTGCCGTCTTTTACATTATGATAGGCTTTCACTTTTCTGTCGGACAATCGTAACGAATACAGTCCCTTCTCGGTTGCCATCCATAGCATGCCCTGCTCATTCAATGAAAGTCCGGTTACAACATTCGAAGCAGAAAGGGCATTTTTATCCAGTAATATTTGCTCCAAGTTTCCTTTCTTGTATAAAAAGAGCCCTTTCGCACTACCGATATAGAGTGTCCCTTTTCCATCATGAAGCAAAGAGTGGACTGCACAATTTATCATATCGGGGACAATAAGTTCCAAAGCATCCAATTCTTTGTTCAAACGCCACAATCCCATGCCATTCCCCATCCACAATTGGTTATCTTCCATTTCGGCAATAACATTGACACGTTTCAATTTCTCATTGGAACCGGTTATCGGATAGTGTTTGATATGGCTTCCGTCAAAACGCTCCAAAGAATTACCCGTACCTATCCAGACAAATCCCAAAGAGTCTTTATAAATGGCATTGACCAGCAAATCAGACAGTCCGTCGGATACCGACAAGCCACGCAAGGTATATGTACTTGGATAGGCCCATGCACAGAACATTAACAAGTGAAAAAGAAAAATGTATTTTATTATGTTTTTCATTACACTGTAGTCTTTACTCTATGGTGCAAATATAACGAAAAACATCAACTGTATAGCTACCTCAAGCTTAAAAATAGAGGGAATGATATAACTATCTTCCCAAATATTCCAATCCTTTTGTAGCCTTAGCTTTGTATGTCTGTCCCTTTATTGTAATCGTACAATCGGCAGAGGCTTCATAATACCACCCATCCAGTTGATGTTCCAACAAAACATTTGCAGTTTTTTCAGATTTTATAGTAACCCGAGGAGTTTGCAGCAAAGTACCGTTTCCCAAAAACAATGTAGTTTCTTTTCCCGCCTTGTTTCCGCATAAAG
This sequence comes from Bacteroides sp. D20, assembly GCF_003436255.1. Taxonomy (NCBI): domain Bacteria; kingdom Pseudomonadati; phylum Bacteroidota; class Bacteroidia; order Bacteroidales; family Bacteroidaceae; genus Bacteroides; species Bacteroides sp. D20. The sequence continues at coordinate 129,706 of NZ_QSOO01000008.1, forward strand.
CATAAACAGCTTTTGCCTTCATATCCCCCATGCCGCAAAGGTGCGACGCGTTGTCTGAGGATAAAATACAATCCTTACGACCATTCCTCTGTTCAACGCAAACTGCGACATGGCTCCCTTTGTCCTTACATTCCACCTCCGGAAAAGTGACAGACTCAATCTGTCCCGGTTCGTTTACCGAAGACGGCTCATAGATTGCCACAAACGGACGGCTCCATGCCTCTCCTGACTGTCTGGCAACAAATGTCAGGGTAGGCTGTTCCTTGATATTGTAGGGCATCCCCGGAGTACGGCTATAACCTTCAGTCATGGGAGACAAAGCGGTAAAGACTTTACGGTCTTTTTCCCCTTTCATCCACAAGTTCATGGAAATATCATCTCCGTCTTTCATGTCGATAGTGAAAGAGGCCTTTACATCCTTAGCCGTCTGCACTGCTTTCTTGTTGTAGATATAAGAATAGGCATACAAATGTGCGCCGGCAAAAGAGAGTTCTTCGGTAGGCTGTAACCCCAAATCGGTACCGTCTGTACCGGTCAGTGAAAGCGTCTGCCCAAGATTGTGATAAAAATAATCATGCATTTTGTCTCCACCCTGCACTTTACGGCTACGGAATATGTCAACATAGTAACCGGTTTCCGGTCCCGTGGTGACGATGCTCGTCAGACGGGTCTGGTCGGCACAACTCTCCGGTTCGCGGAAGTAAACTTCACTATATGTAATCGGATAAAATTCTCCTTTCTTTGATACCGGTGCCGGAAAGCAAGAGTTCACACGGAAAGCATGGTTACTCTTCATTACCGGATAGCTCGATATACCGTCTACACAAACCGTATTATGACTGGGAAACTGGGAATAATATTCCAAGTAATCCAATCCGCTATACAGATACAAGCCGATACCGGCATCGGGACCCAAAACATAGCCTTTGCCATAAAGCTCCATAGAGATTCCGTTGGCGTGCATGTGATTGCCTTCACTGCCATTCAGCGATACCATAAGGCTGTGGCGTGGATGCATCCCGTTGCGCTGCACCAACCATGACACATTCGGAGCATAGAACAACGGTGATACATAATCTTCTATCTTGCCAGCCTTAATATCAGGATTCAGCACCAATGGTTTATCGTCAAAAAAAGAATTGATGGAGACACGGGCATTCCGTTTCCCGTTCGCCTCACCCATATCTGGCTTCAAGCACTTCAACAAAGCCGTGAAATAATCCTCCTGCTCTTTCTTGCCATTGACCTGGGCATTCCCTATCATGCGGATTATTGGAGAAGTATTCAAATAACCGGGATGGGTATCACCAAATCCGCACATCATCCGGTTGGGGAACAGATATTGGGGAGTAGCGGCTACTGCTTTCGGAATAACCGGCAAATCCAGAGTCAAATCATATCCCAAATTACGGTCGAACAGATTGGTGAAGTTGGCATAGTCATTAAGTACAACACCACTGTAACCGGGACACTCCGCCCAAATACCGGTATTTGAGTCATAGCCATAATCCGCCAGTTTCTTCAGGCTCCATTGACGGATACTGGAACGGTTGAGCACATAATCAATGTAGTACTCACGCCCCTTACCGTCGGCATAACATCTATTATCTTCCAAAATCATGCCAATGTCCATGACATAACGCGCCTGCATCAGGTTCCAGTTGTTATGAGGCACTCCGTTTGCTATGATATTGTCTGCCCATTTCTTGAAAGCTCCGGCATAGATTTCCAGTTTATCGGCATAATTGCTATGTAAATAGCCGTAAAGAAAATCATAAAGAGGAACTATATCTTTAAGAATATCTTCGTGGATTACCTCGAAAGAAGTCATGCCCACCAAAGTTTGCTGGTGCCCATGATTCAGGTCAACGGGGACATTCCGATAATAGATGCCCTGCATGTAGGTATCAAAAACTCCGGCTGCCAATTTTGCATATTTCTCATCATCCGTCAGCCAGTAAAGGAAAGCTGCATCACGGGCAATGCCCATAATTTCACGGTTCAGGCTTTCTATGTTACGACCGGTTTTGGAAGGGTGCACACTTTCCATGGGGCGTCCCGGCAAAGAGTTGTTGCAAAACGTAACATTGCCACCGACGTCATCGTAAGGAACGACATCTTCCAACTTCGGACGACTGTGTGTAGCAAAGGTCCCTCGTGTCCCCGTATAGCGTACGGTTGGAACTGGAGCTTTTTCTCCACCGGCATAATCAAAGGTTTCACCTTTTACATATACATCCGTGGCATGCGATTCCCAATACATGGCAAGTCGCGAAAGCAACCATTCCGGCTGTGCTTCTGTCAACCGGACATAAACATCCGTCTTGCTTTTCAGCTTTCCGAACACTTCTTCCGCCCACGGTTCATTACTTATCAACTTCAAAGTAGTCTCTTTTCCACCGGCATCAGTCAGATAACGCGGATGCCCTTGGGGAAGATTCATAGACAGAGTGTTGAGCTGTGCCTGCAATAATACAGAAAAGAAAATTGCCATTAATAAAAGAATCTTTTTCATAGTATCTATCTTTTTTCCTTTTAATACGTACAATCTCCTCTTTACACTCAACCAATAAGTGTGTTTTTTCCAATTAATAAGAATATATCTAAAAAGGAAACAGCAACGGCAACACAAATACCATCACCACTCCCATAATAATCTGCAACGGGAGCCCCACTTTTATATAATCCATGAATGTATATTGTCCTGCCGGCATCACCAGTGCATTGGGCGGTGTAGAGAACGGAGAAGCGAAACACATGCTTGCCGCAACCGTCACGGCAAACAAGAACGGAACGGGACTTACTCCAATCTGAATCGCACTTTGAAGAGCAATAGGGGCCATCAGCACTGCCGTCACCGTATTGCTGATGAACATGGTCATCAATGAAGTGGTGAAATAGATACCTGCCATCAACACAATAGGACCATAACTGCCCAATCCGCTCACAAGACTGTTGGATATATATTCCGAGGCACCGGTTTTTTCGAGTGCAAGAGACATGGGGAGCATGGCTGCAAAGAGTACAATTGTTTCCCAGTTTATCGTTTTATAGGCGGCTTCCACATTCCTGAAACATCCCGTCAGCACCATCAGCAAGCCGGCAATCATCACCGCTGTCACCGGGGCCACGGGAATAAAGTCGAAGACCATCATGGCAACCATCAGCACCATGATAGCGGCAGCTATGGGCGCTTTATAATCCAGCGTCACTTTGGCGGCTTCTGCCAAAGGCTGCCCCAATACCACCCAATCGGAATCTTCCCTGCTTATCCGTGCGATGTCCTGCCACGCACCCTGCACCAGCAAAACATCGCCACTATGCATACGCTCACGTCCCAATTCACGTAATATATATTCCTTCTTACGACGGATGCCCAATACATTTACATTAAATTTATCACGGAACCCCGCTTCCTTCACCGTCCGGTTCACAATATTGGAAGAGGGCATCAACACGATTTCGGCAATTCCGATGTCATAAAAGTCAAGGGACTTGTCGGCTTTAGAGGCTTCTTCAGTGGTATGCCCGTCGAGCATTTCCATTAAAAAGTCTTCAGCAAAACGATTTACGTTCGATACCTCTCCCGTAATATAAAGCACGTCGCCCACCCAAATAGTCGTATCGGGTGATGCCAATTTCTGGGTAATAGTTTTCAGGAATCTATGTTGGGAAGAGTCTACACGCCGTACTTCAATGATATTCAGACCATACTTGCGGCGTACATCCAGGTCTATGATGGTTTTTCCTATCAGACGGGAGTCATTGACAGCCCTCAAACGGAACAGGTTGCTGGAAAGTCCGTACTCCTGTACCAGTTGGTCCAATGATTTACCCGACAATGTTCCGTCATTCTTTTTGCCTTTCTTGGAGAGAAACCATTTGGTCAGAGGCATTAAAACCAAAGTTCCCACTATCACGCACACAATGCCCACCGGCAAGAAGGAGAAGAAAGACAGCGGTTCAAAGCCCGCTCCCGTCAATGTATTCTGAATGACCAAGTTAGGAGGCGTACCGATAAGTGTCATCATACCGCCCATGCTGCTGGCAAAAGCCAAAGGCATCAATAGACGGCTAGGATTCATTCCGGCACTCAGTGCCAAGCTCACCACGATAGGCAGCATCAAAGCCACCGTTCCCGTATTGCTCACAAAAGCACCAATGGCAGAGGTAACCAGCATCACCAGCAAGAAGAGTTTCAGCTCGCTTTTGCCTGCCAGCTTTAAAATGCGCGAACTTATCATTTTAGCCAGCCCGGTCTGAAAAATGGCGCCGCCCACAACGAACAAGCCCACCATCATAATCACCACCGAGTTGGAGAAGCCGGAAAGGGCCTCTTCAGGAGTAAGAATCTGAAATATCAATAAACCAATCAGCGCACAAAGCGCCACAATGTCCGAACGGACTTTGCCTGCTACAAAAAAGGCAGCGGAGAGAACAAGGATAATAAGGGTAATCAGCATAAATATGTATATTAAGAATGCACAAATATACTTATTTACGCATGATCACACAACCCCTTACTACCTCAAATTACTGATTCAGAACTCGAATTTTTCCAACTTCATGGCAGCCAGCCCCTGGATTTTGGGCACCAGGGCCACAAAATGGTCTGCTTTTTCATGGGCAGACAATGACTCTGCATCTTTCCATGTTTCACAAATCATAAGAACATCGCTGCGAGTGGCGCTCTCAAACACATCATAAGCAATGCATCCATTGTCCTTCAAGGAATATGCGACCAGTTCTTTGGCAGATTCCAATACTGCGGCACGGTTCTCCGCACTTACCTGAATAAAAACATTTAATCTAATCATACTTGTATAAATTTTAAGTGCATCGCAAATTTAAGCAGAATAAATATCTCCACCAACAAAAGTAAATTGTTATTAATTCCTTTCCCGCCGGATGAACCAATCTTTGGCAAGTATGTTGTCTCATCAGAATTGATTCTAACTTTAACTATTAAAAACTGACTTGATTATGAAATGTAAAGATTCTAATTTCTGGATCGGACTGGGAATAGGTTCGGTTGCCGGTGCATTGACCTACCACTTCTCCCGTACGGAGAAAGCTAAAAAGCTGGAAGATGCCATATGCCGTGCCATCCACAAAGCAAATGGCGAAGCCAAGGAGTTCATTAACACTGCTGAAGAAGAAGCATTGCACGTTGGCACCAAAGTAGCAGACAAGATGGCCCATGAGGCCCATGAGGCCGCAGAGAAAGCTGACAATCTGAAAAACAAGGTTCACAATTTTGCCGATGCTAAGAAATAAAACAAGCACTTGGAAACTTCTGAAGGGGTGTGTCAAAATTCACCACAGATTACACGGATTAACACAGAATGAGCTTAATCTACTGATAATCAAAGATGCTTATCTGTGCAAATCTGTGTAATCTGTGGTGAATACCAGTTTCGACACACCCTCTTTGCATATCGACCCATCAGTTCTGCAGACTGCGCCGATTCAAAATATCATTCATATGCTCCAATGCCCATCCTACCAAAGATTCGATATGCGGCATCAGGCTACATCCGGTTTCTGTAAGGTTATACTCCACACGAGGAGGAACTTCCGCATAGACTTTCCTGACAATCAGCCCGTCCGTCTCCAATGAGCGCAATGTAACCGTCAGCATCCGCTGGGAAATATCCCCTATGGTTTTCTGTATATCGCAAAAGCGCATCGTTCCATTCGCTTTCAGTGTGACCAGCACAAGCATTGTCCATTTGTCTCCCAACCTGCTCAGTACATCCCGTACCGGACAAGCATCCATACGATGAAAATTTTCCATTCCTTTATTTTACCAATCAGTTCAACCTCAACAATGACGGCTTTATGCTTAGTGTCCGGCATTGCACCACAAAAGTAATAAACTTACTCAAAATAACTATCGTTTCATACGATAATTAAAACATTCTTTATACTCGTAAATGCATCTGCCTCATCCGGATTATTTGTATTTTTGCAACATCGTTTCCTATTCATATGTAACTGCAAGACTCTTATGAACGTAAAAATAGAAGAAAGCTGGAGAAAACGCCTGCAAGAGGAGTTTGACAAACCTTATTTTGAGAAGCTGGTAGCATTTGTAAAAAGTGAGTATGGACATGCCAACGTGCTACCTCCCGGCCATCAAATTTTCCACGTCTTCAACTCTTGCCCGTTCGAGAAAGTGAAAGTCGTCATACTCGGACAAGACCCTTATCCTAATCCCGGTCAGTATTATGGAGTCTGCTTTTCCGTACCGAAAGGAATAGCCATTCCCGGTTCTCTGGCAAACATATTCAAGGAAATACATCAGGACTTGGGAAAGCCCATTCCGACTTCCGGAAATCTGGACCGTTGGGTAGCGCAAGGCGTGTTTCCTATGAATTCCGTCCTCACAGTACGTGCCCACGAAACCGGCTCGCACCGGAACATGGGATGGGAAATCTTCACAGACGCTGTTATCAAGAAACTGAGTGAAGAACGGGAGAATCTTGTATTCATGCTTTGGGGAGCGTACGCCAAAGAAAAAGCCGCTTTAATCAATAGCAGCAGACACTTGATTCTGACTACCGTCCATCCGTCCCCACGTTCTGCCGAATACGGATTCTTCGGTTGCAGGCACTTCAGTAAAGCCAACGATTTCTTACGGAGCAGAGGGATACAAGAAATAGACTGGTAACACGCTACAATACTCCGCTGACTCCGCTTCCAAACAAAGCAAAGTCCCCCAGGCACGGGTCGTCCGGAAAGGCCTCTGCCAGAGCTTCAGTAATCCGGCGGGCATTCTTCAAAGAAAATGTTTCTGTCTCGGTGAGTCCCAAAGCATAGGCCACACGGCAGACATGCGTGTCCAAAGGCACAATCAGGTCCCTGCAATCAAATCTCTCCCAAATACCAAAATCCACTTCCGGACCTTTCCTTATCATCCAGCGCAGAAACATGTTCAGTTTCTTCTGGGGGCTCTTTGCCGAGACTTCCAAAAATGCGCATAACCTTTCCATCGGATTACCTGCATACGTACATAAGGCATCCTCCAGACTGTCAAAAGCAGAATAGGCAGCATGCAAACGCCTGAAATAGGAATGAAAGTCAGCATAAGAAAGCATTCGGTAAAAACTGCTTCTGTCCGTAGCAGGGAAGTCATTCTTCCATCGGCAGGACAACACGTATTGATGAGGTGATACCCCCATCAACCTATGCAACTCTTCAGCCTTTTTCAATATCTGTTTACGGTTGCCGAAACTCATGATGGCAGTCAGCAGCCCACTGATTTCAATATCCTGCTTCCGTTCATAGCGATGTGGAAACTGTACGGGGTCGTTCTGAATGAAGCCGGCGCAATGATAGGCCGCCGCCCACTCCCAAAGTTGTCTTTTAATCTCCTCGGTCATCTGCAAGCATTTGTTTTTTCATCTGAAATGCAAAGATATTGCAAATCGAATGCAAAACTTTCATGCTTGCACGAAAAAGTTGTGCCGGGATATAGCTTATCTTATTTAAAGATATTGCATTTATAGCAACATCGGACAAGTAACCTATTTCTTTTCCTCCTATTTTTGCAACATGAAAAAGCCCAATAGAGCCATGCAGCAGAAAAAGACAACCCAGGAGGAATACCAAAAGTGTGTGAACGCAGTAGTGGATTATATAAATCTGCACCTCGGAGAAGAAATTGACCTGAAATCTTTGGCCAGGATTTCCCATTTCTCTCCCTTCTACTTCCACCGCATCATGAAAGCTTTCCTGGGTGAACCCGTCGGTACGTTCATTGTCCGGACGCGTACCGAAGCCGCTGCCCGGTTGCTTCGTTACTCGGACATGCCGATAGCGGACATAGCCTACCGTATAGGCTACTCTTCGCCTTCGTCACTGTCGAAAGTATTCAAGCAGTTCTACGGCATTTCACCATTAGAATACCGTAACAATAAAAACTTTGTAATTATGAAACCAGCCATTATTCGTCCGGAACTGGAACTGAAACACGAAATCAAAGAAGTTCCTGCCAGAAATGTGATTTACATCCGCCTCTTTGGCGACTATAAACTGAACGACTATTGCAGCGCATGGATGCGCCTTTGCCAGTTCATCCAGGAAGAAAAACTGCCTATGGGAGAAGTGATGCCCTACTGTATCTATCACGATGACCCCAAAGTGACACCCGCTGAAAAGCTGCGTACCGATGTATGTATGGTCCTACCCTCATTTGCAACGGCCAAAGGAGACATCGGATTTAAACAGCTCGCGGCAGGCCGCTATGCCATATTCCTATACAAAGGTCCATACGAACATCTGCAGGCCGTATACGATACCATCTACGGGAAGTATATCCCCGAAATGGAATGTAGCTTACGGGATGAGTCCAGTGCGGAACGTTACCTGAACAACCCCGCAGATACGGCGCCGGAGGAACTGTTGACAGAGATTTATATTCCGGTAGAGTAGGCAAACTGTTCTGCCGGAGCTATCAGACTTTCTCCCCGGAAGAGTTTAGGAGCCGGACAGCGAACAAGTATTCGTTCCTCCATGGAGTAAAAATCGTTCCACCATGGTGGAACGATTTTTACTCCGCGGTGGAATGATTTTTACCTCATGATGGAACGAATAAATATCAGGCAAGCCGGTCGATACTATATTAGATACCCATATCTATACTGTATTGTAAAAAAGGGACACTCCCTTGTCTGTATGCTTGTTTTTATTCATTAATTTTGCACGACGCAATGCGAATCAAGCAATTGACGCAAACAGATAATTTTAAAATCTCCATTAAAATCAAGATAAAAAATGCAAAATGTTTCCATAAAAGGGTTTATATATGCGGCTCTCTCCTCTGCCACCTTCGGGCTGGCTCCTTTCTTCACCATTTCATTACTCCTTGCGGGCTTCTCCTCTTTCGAAGTATTGGCCTACCGATGGGGAATAGCTTCACTTACCTTGGTCGTTTTCGGCATTATGCTGGGCGAGACATTCCGCATCAGCAGGAAAGACTGGGGAACGGTGTTCATCCTCAGCCTGCTCCGAGCAGCTACCTCCTTCAGTCTGGTCATCGCCTATCAGAACATATCCAGCGGAGTGGCATCCACCATTCATTTCATGTATCCGCTGGCCGTGGCACTGGCCATGATGGGCTTTTTCGGAGAAAAGAGGTCATTCGCCATTCTGTTTGCCGTGTTGGTGTCACTAAGCGGAGCTGGACTTTTGTCATCCGGCAAAATAGACTTTGAAGGAGGAAACACGACCATCGGGCTGATTGCTGCCGGTCTGTCCGTATTCTTTTATGGAGGATATATCGTAGGAGTAAGGAAGAGCCGTGCCGTGCAGATTCCCTCCACTGCATTGACATGCTACGTAATGGGGCTGGGAGCCTTGTTCTTTATTATAGGAGGATATCTGACCGGAGGCATCCGGCTGGCCAATGATACCTACACATGGCTGAATATTCTCGGACTGGCGCTGCCGGCAACAGCTATATCCAACATCACCCTGGTAAAAGCCATTAAATACATAGGGCCTACACTGACTTCCATTTTCGGGGCCTTGGAACCTCTGACAGCCGTAGTTATCGGTTGCCTGATATTCAATGAAAGCTTCACACCGGCCAGCGCCATCGGCATGGCGCTGATAATAACGGCCGTTACAGTCGTGGTGGTACACGAAAAGAAAAAGGAGAGTGAGAGTTGATTGTCCTTATTTCGCCTTTTTATAATCCGTGATGAAACCCTCCATCATCCACTTGGCCAAGGCCTGGCGGTTCGAACTGATTACAAAACGGCGCTGGTCAAAAGTGTTCTGGATATTTCCCAATTCCACGAATACGGAAGCGGGAGAAGTATTGGCTAACACATAAAGATTGCGTGCGCTGACAGTTCCGGTAAACCCACGGTTGGGCTGGTGCTTGTCATATTTCGATTCGAAAGTTTTCTTCATGGTCTTAGCCAGACGCTTGCTGTCGGGCTTGCTTTTAGAGTGGTAAAAGAACACATCGGTCTGATGGCTCTTACTGCGACTGTCCACATGAAGAAAAATGGCACGGCAATATTTATAGTTCTTGCGGTCCTTCTTGTAAAACTCATTGATTTTGGCGCAACGTTGCCGGAGACGTGCCACTTGGTTCAAGGGTATGGGAGCTCCCATGCACGTCTCACGTTTGCTGTTGGAAAGGTACTTGTCATCACGGATTCCGTCTTTAGCATCCTGGATAATGATACGGACTTCCGCCCCCTCTTGCATCAAGTTACGGGCAAGGCGCAAAGCCACATCATACGCATACTCATCTTCATGCAGTTCTATTTTGCCGATTCTGCCGATAGCTCCGGGGTCGGGGCCTCCATGCCCGCTCACTACATAAAAACAAGCGCCCTGCAAACGGTTGGATGTCACTTTTACACTGGCAAGCGCTTTCCCGAACAAAGGTTCATTGATTGTCTTCTTCCCATTGCCAACCGGCTTTGATAATGGGGGCAGTACATACTTCACTCCCAGCCGCAATTCCTCCTTCCCTTTAAGAAGTTTCTTGTTCAGCTCCAAAAACTCCTTATAATAGGCTCTCCCCGGGCGCTTGTTACGTTCCAGGAAAACAGAGATTCCTTCTCCACGTCTCGGACTATCCCGCTCTTCCTGAGCCGAAGCATTAAAAGCAAACAAAGTACAAAAGAAGATGGTCAGTAAACAAAATATGCGTTTCATATTCCAATTATTCATCATTTATTCGGTTCGCTACAAATTTCCAGCCGCTAATTTATAGCATTTTACCATACTTAAGCACAAAATTATAATTTTTTCCCTACTTTTGCGACAACTTACGCGATAATAGATAAGAAACTTTTAAAACAGATAACATTATGGCAAAGCAATTCAAGCCGGAGACGCTGTGCGTACAAGCCGGATGGACTCCTAAAAAGGGCGAGCCCCGTGTACTCCCCATCTATCAAAGTACAACTTTCAAATATGATACCAGCGAACAGATGGCACGCTTGTTCGACCTTGAAGACAGCGGCTATTTCTATACCCGCCTGCAGAACCCTACGAACGATGCAGTAGCCGCCAAGATTGCCGCCCTCGAAGGTGGTGTGGCCGCTATGCTGACATCCAGCGGACAAGCAGCCAACTTCTATGCCATTTTCAATATCTGCCAGGCAGGAGACCATTTTGTTTGCTCCTCTACCATCTATGGCGGAACATTCAACCTCTTCGGAGTAACTTTGAAGAAATTGGGCATCGACGTCACTTTCGTCAACCCAGATGCCAGCGAGAAAGAAATTTCCGCTGCTTTCCGCCCCAATACCAAGGCCCTATTCGGCGAAACCATCTCCAACCCTACGCTCGAAGTGCTCGATATAGAGAAGTTTGCACGCATTGCCCACAGCCACGGCGTGCCCTTGATTGTGGACAACACCTTCCCTACCCCTATCAACTGCCGCCCGTTTGAGTGGGGTGCCGACATCGTAGTACACTCTACTACCAAATACATGGACGGACATGCCACCAGTGTAGGTGGAGCCATTGTAGACAGCGGTAACTTCGATTGGGATGCACACGCCGACAAATTCCCCGGACTGTGCACACCGGACGAGTCTTACCACGGACTGACTTATACGAAAGCCTTCGGCAAAATGGCTTACATCACCAAGGCTACAGCCCAACTGATGCGCGACCTGGGCAGCATCCAGTCTCCACAAAACGCATTCCTGCTGAACCTGGGTCTGGAAACACTACACCTGCGTATGCCCCAACATTGCAAGAATGCACAAGCGGTAGCCGAGTATCTTGCCCAGAACGATAAAGTGGCTTGGGTGAATTATTGTGGTCTGCCGGGCGACAAATACTACGAGCAGGCACAGAAGTACATGCCGAACGGCTCTTGCGGCGTTGTCACCTTCGGCTTGAAGGGCGGACGGGAAGAGTCTATCAAGTTTATGGATTCACTGAAACTGGCGGCCATCGTGACTCATGTGGCCGATGCACGTACTTGCGTGCTGCACCCAGCCAGCCATACACACCGCCAGTTGACAGACGAGCAGCTGATGGAGGCAGGTGTACGCCCCGACCTGATTCGCTTCTCGGTAGGTATAGAGAATGCAGAGGATATTATTGCCGACATCGAACAAGCGCTGAACGCCTAAAGGAATAAACAAAAGGGAGTGCATTGTCCGAAAATGCACTCCCTTTTCATTTCAATATTCTCTATTACTCAACATTCAATATAATCGTCAAACTTTCCTTGCCTTGGTAGAAGGTCTTTGCTTTCACTACCAGGGAACCACACTTCACCGGTTCTTTCCATAAGGTTGACTGGGCAGTAGGTTCCGAACCATCAGTTGTGTAACGTACTTCAGCACCATCAATGGCCACATTAGCATACAGATTTCCATCTTTTACCAATAATCCCGGCTGAGGCAAGCGGAAGTTAATCCCATTCTTTGCCCAATAAGGCATTTCACTCTTGCTGATTTTCTCATAATAAAGTGCCAAAGCCTGATTGAAAGCCTGCTGCTCCCGCACGCCGGACAGGTTTTCCCATACCGGATGAGCATTCCAGCCACGTTCTGCCAGCCCTAAGATTTTGGGGAAAAGAAGATATTCCACGCCATCAAAACTACGGATAGTTTCGGCAAACAATTGCCCTTGTACACCCATAATATGCTTCTTGCCTATCTCTGTCAAAGCAGTCTTCCCCTTTTCCGCATTATCCAAATCAATGGGATTGCCTGCCATATCCACACGCAGCGAACGATAAATGCTGAAAGGAAGCATAGAGAAAGAGACAGACTCATCCACATAACCTCCCCAATCGAGTCCACGCTCGTCCGGATGACCATTGTAAGCCATATCCATATAGAAATTGCCCACGTTGCAAAGGATGACCGGGTAACCGTTATTGGCTGTCTGATAAACCACTTCATCAGAGCCCGGTACAGTATTCCAGCAATACACACCGGCAGCCTGGCCCCTCAACTGTTGATGAGCCTCTTCGGTATGCCCCAAAGCAACTTCCTGCCAACCACTGAATTTCAGTCCGTTCTTCTGCATCACATCCGCCATTTGCGTAATGAAATACTCCGACAAATCATGAGCTTTCGTCATGCCTTTTTCCTTCATCAGCTCTTGGCATTTCGGAGAGCCCATCCACACGCCGCGAGGCACTTCGTCACCACCCAAATGCACTGTGGACAATGAAAGACCGGCTTCCTGATACATCGCATTAAGTTCCTGAATCACCTTCTCCATAAAACGGTAGGTAGAAGGCAAGGCGACATTCATCACATTGTCCGTATAATATTGTACAGAAACATAACGTGAAGTATCTTCCGGTTCACTCAATATATATTCTGTAGCTTTTCCCGGATCAGTTTCAAAATATTTGTTATAGCGTGCCTTCATGGAGACAATGGCAGCGCGGGCATGCCCCGGAGATTCTATTTCCGGAACAATGCGGACATGTCTTTCGGCAGCATACTTCAGCAAATCAATAAATTCCTCGCGGCTATAATATCCATTGCCTACAGTCTTTGCATCAGGGTCATAGCCACCGTCATAACATGGGTAGAGGCACTGGCTTTCGTCAGTGGTATGCCCGCGACGGCTACCCACAGCAGTCAGTTCCTCCAAACCGGGAATCTCCAAACGCCAGGCTTCATCATCACAAAAATGGAAATGCAGGACATTCAATTTATAAGATGCAAAAATATCCACCAGTTTCTTCAAGTTCTCCGGAGCGGTGAAATTACGGGCAATATCTATCATTTGTCCACGATATGCCAAGTCCGGATAATCCCGAATGGAGACTGCCTCCAGCAAATAAGGTGTCTGCTTGCCCTTCAACATTGACAAAAGTGTCTGTGTACCATTAAAAATGCCATGAGGAGTGGCAGCACTGATTTTTATCAGGTTGTCACCTATATTGATAGTATAATATTCATCATTTACGGCCTCCTTCCTATCAAGCAGTTCTTCCAGCACAATCTTCACGGAAGCATTTCCGACAACTTCCAAACCATACAAACCAGTCAGTTTCTCTTTCAGCAACTTGGCTTCACCGGCAAAGTTCTCCGGAAATGCCAAAGCTACCTTACCTTCCAATACGACATTATCGCCTTCAATGGCTACCACTTTCTTTACAGACGGAAGAATGTCTGACTGCACCAAAGCAGGAGCACCAGCCAAGCGAAGATTGGATTCATAAATCTTAGTCGCATCCGGATAGCCGCTCATTGACTCGGGAGAAGGAAGCGGCAGCGCCTTCAAAGCCACGGGCAACGGACTGCCCTCTTTACCATCCACAGTCTCCACCCAATAAGTTCCTTCCGGTACATGGGAGTTCCGGTCCAGCTTGTAAGTGCAAAGGAAAGTAATCCGCATGGAATCACCGGGAGCCAGCGAAGCAAATTCGTCTGTCGGATACATTTTGAAAAAATTACCGTTCACTACCTCTACCTTCACTTCAGAGGCTCCTTCCTGCTTCACCCCTCGGGGAAGCTGTGAATAGTAAATCGTCCAGTTCTTTTTTAGAGGTTTTTGAGAGATATTCTTGAGAATAAAGGTATTCTCATAATATCCGGGTTCGATGTCACTTGCACCCATTTCCCAGGTCAGAGCAACCGGTGCCTTAGGTTCATTACTCGTTTTACATCCAGCAAATAGTGCCATTACACAAAATAATAATCCTGCCAGAGGAAGTTTCAAAATTCTCATGCAACTCATGTGTTAAGTTAATAAATGGGGGTAATTTCTAAAATCTGATGCCAAAAATAAGCATTTTAAGCTAATTAACTGATAAAAGTAATAGATTTTATTGACAGCGAGCTACAATTTAGAACTTTTATACCTACATTTGCAGCCAAATTATAACCAATTTAACTATTCTACCATGGCTAAAATAACCAAAGAAGCAGCCTTGCTCTACCATTCGCAAGGCAAACCGGGTAAGATTGAAGTAGTACCCACCAAGCCTTACAGTACACAAACCGATCTTTCTCTCGCCTACTCTCCGGGCGTTGCAGAACCGTGCCTCGAAATTGAGAAAAACCCGCAAGATGCATATAAATATACAGCAAAAGGCAATCTGGTAGCTGTCATCTCCAACGGAACCGCCGTGCTCGGCCTGGGCGATATTGGCGCCCTCAGCGGCAAACCCGTCATGGAGGGTAAAGGTCTGTTGTTCAAAATTTATGCAGGTATCGACGTATTCGACATCGAAGTAAATGAAAAAGACCCCGACAAGTTCATCGAAGCTGTCAAGGCTATTGCCCCAACATTCGGAGGTATCAACTTGGAAGACATCAAAGCACCCGAATGTTTCGAAATAGAACGCCGCCTGAAAGAGGAATTGGACATCCCCGTGATGCACGACGACCAGCACGGCACCGCCATCATCTCCAGCGCAGGATTGCTGAACGCCCTGGAAGTGGCAGGCAAGAAGATAGAGGAAGTGAAAATCGTCGTAAACGGTGCCGGGGCTTCCGCCACCTCATGTACCAAACTGTATGAAGCGCTCGGTGCACGCCGTGAGAATATCCTGATGCTGGACAGTAAGGGAGTCATCACCAGCGACCGCGAGAATCTGACCGAGCAGAAACGTTACTTTGCCACCGACCGTCGCGATGTACATACTCTGGCAGAAGCCATCAAAGGCGCCGATGTATTCCTTGGACTGTCAAAAGGTAATGTGTTGACCCAGGACATGGTTCGCAGCATGGCAGACCATCCCATCGTGTTTGCCCTTGCCAACCCTACTCCGGAAATCTCTTACGAAGACGCCATGGCAGCACGTCCGGACGTACTGATGTCCACCGGTCGTTCCGACTATCCTAACCAGATTAATAATGTAATCGGTTTCCCCTACATCTTCCGCGGTGCCCTCGACACGCAGGCAAAAGCCATCAACGAAACAATGAAAATTGCTGCCGTACACGCCATTGCCAACCTTGCCAAGCAGCCCGTGCCTGATGTGGTGAACGAGGCATACCACGTAAACAACTTCACTTTTGGTCCCGAATACTTCATCCCGAAACCGGTTGACCCGCGCCTCATCACCGAAGTGTCCTGCGCTGTGGCCAAAGCTGCCATGGAAAGCGGTGTAGCCCGCAAAGACATCGAAGATTGGGATGCCTACCGCCTGCAACTGCGTGAGCTGATGGGTTACGAGAGCAAACTGACCCGCCAGCTCTACGACACCGCCCGCCGCAACCCGCAACGTGTGGTATTTGCCGAAGGCATCCACCCCAATATGCTGAAAGCTGCTGTGGAAGCCAAGGCTGAAGGTATCTGCCATCCTATAATATTGGGCAACGACGAAGCCATCGAGAAGCTGGCAAAAGAACTAGACCTTAGCCTTGAAGGTATTGAGATAGTAAATCTGCGCCATCCGGATGAAGCGCCGCGCCGTGAACGCTATGCCCGCATTCTATCTGAAAAACGTGCCCGCGAAGGCGTCACTTACGAAGAAGCCAACGACAAAATGTTCGAACGTAACTACTTTGGTATGATGATGGTGGAGACGGGTGAAGCAGACGCTTTCATCACAGGCCTTTACACCAAATACAGCAATACCATCAAGGTCGCCAAGGAAGTCATCGGCATCCGTCCAGAATACAAACATTTCGGCACCATGCATATTCTGAACTCCAAGAAAGGCACATACTTCCTGGCAGATACGCTGATTAACCGTCATCCCAATGCCGAAACGCTGATTGACATTGCCAAGCTGTCGGAATATACCGTCCGCTTCTTCAATCATACACCGGTAATGGGCATGTTGAGTTACTCCAACTTCGGTGCGGATAAGGAAGGAAGTCCGGTAAGTGTACACGAAGCAGTGGATTATATGCAACAAAACTATCCTGACCTTGCCATTGACGGAGAAATGCAGGTGAATTTCGCCATGAACCGCGAAATGCGTGATGCCAAGTACCCGTTTACACGCCTGAAAGGAAAAGACGTAAACACACTGATTTTCCCGAACTTGAGTTCTGCAAACTCTGCTTACAAACTGTTGCAGGCCATGGATACAGATGCCGAACTGATTGGTCCTATCCAAATGGGATTGAACAAGCCTATCCACTTTACCGATTTTGAGAGCTCTGTGCGCGATATCGTTAACATCACTGCAGTAGCAGTTATCGATGCTATCGTAGACAAAAAGAAGGCAGTCAAATGAGACGACCGTTATCAAAATTCCAAATAGTTTGCATTGTGCTGCTTTGGGCAGCACTTTGCTACATTGTTTTGATATCTATCGAACGAATTGACGGTCCAATCATTCTAACGCTTGCCATTTCGGCGGCTTTAGTATTTATTCCCGTCATAAAGTCTCTAAAAAGAGGATAAATAATATCTTTTTATTCCATTTTGCGGTATAAAACAATAAAAATGTTGTCTTATACCGCATTTTCTTTATAAAATGTTTGCTCGTTTCATTTTTATGTGTACTTTTGCAACCGCAATGAGAGGAAAAGGAAACAAACCGAAAATCGAATTGTTTTAGGTAACATATAGTAGCAACCAATAAAAGAAATAGATTATGAATGCAGCTAAGGTATTAGAAGACCTGAAAAGACGGTTCCCCAACGAACCGGAGTATCATCAAGCAGTAGAAGAAGTTCTTTCTACGATTGAAGAAGAGTATAACAAGCATCCGGAGTTTGACAAAGCCAATCTGATTGAACGTCTTTGCATCCCCGATCGCGTTTACCAATTCCGTGTTACTTGGGTAGACGATAAAGGTAACGTACAAACCAACATGGGCTATCGTGTGCAGCACAACAACGCTATCGGCCCTTATAAAGGCGGTGTTCGTTTCCACGCTTCTGTAAACCTGAGCATCCTGAAATTCCTTGCTTTCGAGCAGACATTTAAAAACTCATTGACAACTCTGCCCATGGGTGGCGGTAAAGGCGGTTCGGACTTCTCTCCGCGCGGCAAGTCGAATGCTGAGGTTATGCGTTTCGTTCAGGCTTTCATGCTGGAGTTGTGGCGTCATATCGGCCCTGAAACAGACGTACCTGCCGGTGATATCGGTGTAGGTGGTCGCGAAGTAGGTTTCATGTTCGGTATGTATAAGAAGCTGGCTCATGAATTTACGGGTACTTTCACCGGTAAGGGCCGTGAGTTCGGCGGTTCGCTGATTCGTCCGGAAGCTACCGGCTACGGTAACATCTACTTCTTGATGGAAATGTTGAAGACTAAGGGTACTGACCTGAAAGGCAAAACTTGTCTGATTTCCGGTTCCGGTAACGTAGCTCAATATACGGCCGAGAAAGTATTGGAATTGGGTGGTAAGGTATTGACCATGTCTGATTCTGACGGTTATGTATACGATCCGGACGGCATTGACCGCGAAAAGTTGGATTACATCATGGAACTGAAAAACCTCTATCGTGGACGTATCCGCGAATATGCTGAACAATATCCGGGTGTGAAATATGTGGAAGGAGCCAAGCCTTGGGGCGAAAAGGCTGATATCGCTTTGCCTTCTGCCACTCAGAATGAATTGAATGGCGACCATGCCCGTCAGTTGATAGCTAATGGGGTAATGGCAGTATCCGAAGGCGCCAACATGCCCTCTACACCGGAAGCCATCAAAGTATTTCAGGATGCAAAGATTCTGTATGCTCCGGGTAAGGCAGCCAATGCTGGCGGTGTATCAGTATCTGGTCTCGAAATGACTCAGAACTCCATCAAGTTGAGCTGGAGTGCAGAGGAAGTGGACGAGAAACTGAAGAGCATTATGAAGAACATTCACGAAGCTTGCGTGCAATATGGTACAGAAGCCGACGGTTATGTAAATTACGTGAAGGGTGCCAATGTGGCCGGATTTATGAAGGTGGCGAAGGCTATGATGGCACAAGGGATTCTGTAAGAATAAAAGCCATAGTTGTTATGAAGAAAGGCGAAGGGAGTTGCACCTCTTCGCCTTTCTTCATAATAGCAACCTATTCAGTAGGGACATATTAAGAATTTCCTTGTCTTTCCCTCATTTTTTATTCGGTTTCGGACTCATCCATAATTCTAACAACCCTCCATTAGCAAACACATCGTGAGAAAACCAGAATACATCATGATTTTTCACATAATTAAAACTTCAGTACCCCCTTAATCGGATAGTGATCAGAAATAAAAGTTTTTCCTGCATATTTTTCTCGAATTGTAACGTATTCCGTACACATTTTAAACCCTTTATAATAAATATAATCTATAATGGAGCTACGGGTCCCCCATCCATTGAAAGTACCAAAAGAATCCGTTTTTTTAGCAGAAGTTCTAGCATCTATCATTTTTTCATTCAGTTTTTGTATGGAAGAATCTGTATGCTCCATATTAAAATCTCCGGTCAAAATTAATGGAAAATTATCAGGATTAATCTTCTGTATCTTTTCTAAGATGAGATTCAGACCTTCCTTCCGTGCCACTCTTCCGACATGGTCCAAATGAGTATTAACGTAATAAAATTTCTCCATTGTCTTTTTATCCTTCAAAAGTGCCCATGTAGCAGTACGGGTACATGCAGCATCCCATCCTATAGAAGGAATTTCAGGAGTTGAAGAAAGCCAAAAATTACCCCACTCCAACAATTCTATTTTTTTCTTATTATACATTATTGAAGCATGCTCTCCGTCGTGCTTACCATCAATGCGTCCAACACCTACAGCCTCATAGTTCGTGCAATTCTCAAGAATAAACGCCAGCTGAAAATCCAAAGCTTCCTGAACTCCCAAAATATCGGGTTTATGCTTTTTAATCATTTTTATAGTAGCTGGCTTTCTGAATTCCCATGCATTAACACCGTCCTCTGCCGTACCATACCGCATATTATAAGAAATAACAGTAAGTTGTGAACTATTTTTCCCCCTTTTTGCAGAAACGAACTGAGGTAACATAAGGGTAATTACCATAAAAATAAAAAAGGACTGTTTCATATTAATATCTATAAAAGAGATGAGAGTGTAAAAAACCAGACCAAACAATGTGCTTATCAAGGTTCCAATACACTCTCATCCAGATTATTACTAATTACGTGCTATAGTTGTGATTTCTTTAATTGTTGTATAGTTATAACGATTGGTACCGCTAAAGCTTTTTGTAGTACGAGCACCTACACGCAAAAAGAATTTACGCGAATAATCAGGGAATTGTCCTTTTGTCTTAATAGTAATTTCTTTACCTAAAACATCGGTTAAAGCTGCCCCTAACAACTGAGTAGAAAAACGCGGACTGAAGCTGAAATCTCCGACATAACTCGTTTCGCTCACAAATAGCCAAGCTTCGGTAAGCGGTTGTTGGTAATCCGGATTATTTGTACCACGAGTAATTATAACCTTCACCTCCACAGTACCATCTGCATTGACCTGAGGTTCGCCTACCCATTTCACGCGCAACAGCGGCTCAATCTCATAAGTTTTCTCTACAGTACCTTTTATATCAATAATCTCTTCATCCAATGGTACAAAAGCACCTTCAGGAATAATACCATAATTGCCTGCAAATATTTTGGTATTCTGGAAAGTACCATCCTGCATACAATTAAAATCATAAGGTTCCGGAGTATCACTCCAGCTATACTCCATCATACGGATACGAATGCCGGTATTACCAATAGCTGTTTGGAAAGGTTCTTTGGTTTCCTTATCAATAAAAGCACCACGGAAAGTTTCTTCAGGTTCTCCATAATTATCCACATCGCAAGAGGTAAAATTTACCAATAAGCATAAGGACAACAAAATATATGTTAACTTTTTCATAATTGAATGTTTCGTTTCTTATAATTAATAACCTGGATTTTGTTTACAGTTCGGATTCTTGGTGATTTCACCAGTCGGAATCTGCTGATAATAATTACGTGTATCATAAGTATAAGTATATCCATATTCCTGCTCCTTGATATCCATGAAATACTTCATGGCATCTGCTGCAAAGAATGGCTGCAGAGTGCGATATCTGCGTGTAGACTGCTCATCATCAATAATACGCCAACGCTTCAAATCCCAATAAGTTTTATTTTCGAAAGCAAGCTCTTTACGACGCTCTATACGCACTACATCAATTGAAGTTTCTGCAGAAGAAGCAAGCAACGTAGCACCTGCACGTTCACGAATAAGATTCACACAGCGGAAAGCCTCCTCTACATAATTCTTACCGGCATCATCGGTAACACTACCCGCAGCTGCAAGTTCCATAGCCGCCTCGGCACGATTGAGCAATACTTCTGCATAACGGATATCAATCCAATCTGTAACAGACTGATTCCAAGTTGTATTCTTCTGTTCAGGATTCAGATACTTACGAATAAGGAAACCGGAAACCGTACAGCCTATCTCCTGATTCTTCACTGTACCACTTTTCCCTGCACGCTTCATCATTGTACCATCCTTTAACTGAATTGCATTAGCATCCGTATTTTGCGATTCGCGACTGGCCAATTTCAGCAAACTCGTCGCATCGTTAGCATAAGCACTATAATCATCATAAAAGCCATAGGTATCTTCTGAAGGAAGAAGAGGAGAAATTTTATCACCTTCTCCAACCCAAATACCACGACGGATTTCAATGGATTCACCCTTGAACTCGTCACCCGGCAGCAATACAGTAGCACGCAAACGAGGTTCGGCATTCTTGAAAGGTTCCATTGTTGTTTCATACAATTTATAATAACCTTCCGTGTTCATGTTGGCAAAATGCCCATCGGCATCTTTCTCAAAACCTTCAAACATTTCTACAAAATCCAATGTAGGACAAATTTCTGTGTTGCTACCACCGGTAGAGGTTTGCGTAGGCTGTGCAAAACAATCATATGAATGTACACAGTCCGGGTAATCAAAATATTTCACGAAAATATTCTCTTCCGTATCTTTCAAGAAAATATTCACGAAATTAGTATATTGTGCATCTTTATTATTAGTTGCCCAGTCCCCTTTGTAAAGAGCATAACCTCCTTCATCAACAATCTTCGATGCTTCATAAGCCTGTTTAAAATAATCGGCAGCACGATTTGCTGGAATTCCGCAAATACGCGCATCATTATAAACTTCATTCACATCATTATATTTGGCAATACTTCCGGCATAAAGCATAGTACGCGATTTAAAAGCTGCAGCTGCATATTTATTGGCACGTCCTTTTTGGTTCTTTGCAGACAAATGCGCAATAGCGTAGTCCAAATCACTGGAAATAAAATCCCAGACAGCCTCTTCCGAATCACGGAACAATTGTGTTTCAGGAATGCTTACTGTAGCCGGATAATCAATTACTGTGTTAACAATAGGTACACCACCATAACGCTTTACTAATGCAAAATAAGTATAAGCACGAATGAAATACGCTTCGCCCAACAAACTTTCAATTTCAGCAGCAGAATGTGAATCAGCATATTTGGGAAGTGTTTCTATAAAATAGTTCGTTTCACGTATTAAGGCATACGCAGCATCCCAATAGTTTGCTGTTTCAACCTCTGCCCCCTTCGTGTCACGGCTAATAGCTTCACCAGTCAAACAAGAAGGTTGCGCAAAATTAGAACCTCCCGAAAAGAACATGTTTACATGCGAATAGCGGAAGTCTTCTACAGGCAACGTACTATACAAACGGGCCATATAGCTTGTAACCCCCGCCGTACTTCCAAAAATATCATTATCACCAACAATATTCATTGGTGGGATGTCCAGATCTACACAAGAAGTCAATGACCCCATGCATAATGCAAATGCGAAGATATATTTTTTAATTTTCATGTTGATATTCATTTAAAATTTAAGATTTGCTCCAATAGTAACTGTTTTATTTAAAGGATAGTTATATCCATAATTTCCTGACGGGAATTCAGGATCACAATATTTCAATCCGGTAATGGTAAACAAGTTATAACCGCTTAAATAAACACGCAGCCCTTGTACACCAATTTTAGTCAACCATGATTTAGGAAGACTATATCCCACTTCAATTGTTTTCAAACGCAGATAAGCAGCATTTTGCATATTGAATTCTGAATTCCGGTTCGGCAGTGAACCAGTGTAAGCATAATGACCGCTAATCCATTTAGTTGCCGGATCGTAAGGATCTGCATGACTATCAGCAGGACGCCAACGATCCATAAATTGATCCAAAGCATTTGTATTAGCCCACAATGGATTGTAAAGCAACTCATCATAAGAGATATGACGTTTGGCAGCTCCTTGCAACAACAGACTTACATCAAAACCTTTCCAACTTGCATTAAACGTCAAACCGAAATTTATCAAAGGACGGTCTCCCGTGTTCGTCAAAGGATGTTCGTCCAATTCATTAATCCAACCATCACCGTTCCAATCCTCATAGTTATAATCACCGAGTACAGAACCACGTCCTATATAAATAGAATTGTAATAAATTTGATCCCATGAAGTAAAACGTTCGCCGGCCCCATATCCCCACCAAAGATCTGTAAAACGATCGTTTGAATTTTGTTTCCAATTCAAATAAGAATTACCTTTCCGCGCACCTTCCACATGTTTATTTTCTGAACGGGCATACGCAAAATTTCCTTTTATCTCATAACTGAACTCATTGATGGTATTACGGTGGCTTATTTCTATTTCATATCCACGGGTCATATCTCCATTCAGATTCTCTTGTGGCAATGCGGCTCCCACTACTCCCGGAAGACTCGCTGCCCGAGTGGTCAGTAATCCATCACGATCACGTCGGAAATAATCAACAGTCAATCCCAATAGACCATCCCATGCTTCCAAATCAAAACCTATATCAAAAGTTTTAGCTTCAATCCATGAGATGCTTTGATTAGCCAATCCCTTTGTTGCAGAAGCATTGACAAATGAGCCATCAAAAATGGCACCACCCGGCATCGCATATGCTGCCCCACCTACCGGATACGTATAACCATTAAGGAACTGATACGCTAAAGCACCATCGTCACCCATCTTACCCCAAGAAGCACGTATTTTAAGGTTATTAATGAAATTCAAAGAAGATTCTTTCCAAAACTTTTCTTCAGAGACACGCCATCCCCCTGACACTGAAGGAAACATAGCCCAACGTGAATTTGCAGGGAATTTTGAAGAACCTTCATAACGGAAAGCAAATTCAATAAGATATTTGGACTTATAATCGTAAGCTACACGCCCTACCAATGCTTGATTGGCATTATCAAACAAGGCAGAAGCAGCAGTACTCTGTCCAAATTGCTGGTTATCAGCATTTCCGGCAAAAACTTGATCTATAGGAATAGAAAGTTCCTTTTTACCATTAAAGTTATCCCCCTTATAAGTCGATTCCTCAAACAGCAGCATCGCATCAATATTATGCCCATTAAACTCACGAGAGTAATTAGCTTGTACTTGCCATAAAGTATTATCTTTTGAATAGAATGTACGACCTACTTTAGGAGGATCATTACGCGTCCATACCTGATTATCTCGATATGATTTCCAAGTATTTTCAAACTCCTTATTATCATTCATTATATAATCGTAACTATATAACCCCTTTAGTTTCAATCCTTCTACCCAAGGTACATCATAACTCAATGAAAAACTTGACTGAAACCATTTGCTCTTATAAGTTTTATATCCTACAACATCCTTATCCATCATCGCCACCGGATTCATCAAAGTAGAGTTTGAAGGCTGGGTAAAACCGCCATTCTCCTGATAAATGGGATCCATCGGCTGCATCAACCAAAGACCACGAATAATATCATAAGCACCATAATGCGGTGTATTACGCTCATCCATCAAACCTGAAAGATTAACATCCAATTTCAGATTCTTAGTAATATTGGCAGAAAGATTACTACGCATTGTCCATTTATCGTAATTCATATCATCTGTCTGCAAGAAACTTTGTTGCGCTTGATAGCCAACACTCGCATAATAATTTACACGTTCCGTCCCACCTGAAATATTGATGGAATGTTGTGTCTGAGGCGCAGAACCACGTAATACTGCTGATTTCCAATCTGTAGTCTGTGCAGCGGCTATTTCTTCATCAGAATAAGAAGCTCCCCCACCATCTACATTATGACGTCCCTTTTCATTAGCCAATGTCATCCATTCTTGTGAAGTAACCAAATCTGGGAAATTGGAAGGCATTTGCCAAGTAAAGCTACCCGAATAATTAATTTCCGGTTTCCCTTGCGCACCTTTTTTGGTGGTAATAAGAATCACGCCATTGGCAGCACGCACACCATAGATAGAAGCAGAGGCATCCTTCAAAACAGAAATACTCTCAACATCTTCCGGATCAACGCGTGCCATATTATCGCGAGGAATACCATCAATTATCACCAGTGGATTCCCCAGTCCACGGATATCCATCGATGTATTGAAAGCTCCCGGCTCACTTGAATTTTGAACCACACGTAAACCGGCAATCTTACCAGTCAGCATATTCTGTAAACTTTCATTTTTTGTAGAAACAATGTCCTTCGTGTTTACGGCAGACACAGCACCGGTCAATGTCTGTTTCTTTTTCACTCCATAGCCTACCACTACCAGTTCATCAATCAAAACATTGTCACTTTGAAGGATGACATTATAAACCTTCTGTTCTGCCTTGATGGCAATCGTCTGTGACTTATATCCGATAAAACTTACTTTAATCGACGAATTTGACGTCACCTCTAAAGAAAAGTTTCCATCAACGTCCGTCACACATCCATTTTTTGTCTTGGTATCAATGACAGTCGCGCCAATCACCAGCTCACCGGTGTTGTCCTTTACTGTACCCGATACCTTAAAAGAGTTCCCTTGTGCATACAACGTCACTGTCATGAACGACACCATTGCACACAACCAAACCTTTAAAAGATTCTGTACCACTAACTTTTTCATACTTATTAAATTTAAAATTGCAATTTGATGATTATTCTATTATTACTTTCAACATGATATATTCATAAGGCTTCATCCAAAACATCTCGTCATTAAAAGGTCTTAAGGCCTTCTGACGATAATCACATACACTTACTTCACGCGGCCTTATACTACCCCAAACAAATGATGAACAAACACTCTGCTTACCCATATTGTGCAGGCAGACAATATACCCCTTTCCATCGTCAGCAGGTTTGATACTGGATAATGCAATACGATGGCGTCCTTTCAACCGAAACAACTGCTCTATATTCTGAGAAGAACGACTGGCTACAGCCACCAATTCCATCTCACGTTCAGCTCCTCGCTGTTTCAATTTCAGGTCAAGCGGATTACAAGGCTGCAAAGAATAGCGAAACTTCGCTGTGCCTCCTTGTGATGCTTTATAATTAGTCCTCCATGTATTCGTCATTACCCATGAATAGACAATCGGCGATATCTTGGCAGACTGCCACCAGCCATATCCATGACGGGGATTCAGGCGATAATCAAGCCCTGAGGGCGAACCCAGTTCAACAAAAGGCGCATCAACGGTGGTCAGGCAGACTGCATGCTCCAAATCTCCCACAGCCAATCCGTTTTGCAATGAATAATAATGTTTGTTTACTCCCTCCAGTTGCTCACGCTCAGGATGAATTTCACTCATGGCAAGATCCATTGTAATTTCAGGTTGCTGAATATTGAATGGAAAAACAAAACGCACATTTTCAAAATCTAAAATATCCTGCTTATCCAACGTATTACAAATATCTACCCTATCTATCCCTTTGTAAACTGTCACATCACGCCATAAAGTATTACATCCTGGAGCTTTAGACTCTATACGCAGTGTAGCAGCAACCGCTCCATCATCCAACACTCTTATATTTAATATCTGTTCGATTCCCTGTGGGTCAGAAGCATATCTTCCAGTATATAAATAATCATTCAAACCGCTATTCGAAGCATATTCATAAGAGTCACCAACTCTTTTGAAAGAACTAATTGTACCTTTCACCTCATCAATTTCAACGCGTACAATTCCATTATTTAATATTTTATTCTCTGCAATCATGGAAACGAAACGTCTTGAACTCTTTTTCTTCGAGACGATTTGATATACCTCAGAAGAAAGTGCTGGTATATTTTCAGCAACAAAAGCCCAACGGCCATCATACAGACGCTGTGTCTCTACTTTTTCACCAGTCCTGGTTATCAATTCTTTTTCATTCAAATTGACCATTGAATCCAAAAACACTACATCCGTACGATTCCAAAGATTTGTATTCAGCACATGTACAAAATCCCCACCTTTGTCGACATGCAATGGGCTTAAAGCCTGTTTATATAATATTTGAGACTGATTACTTGCATTATCAGCATAAGCTTTTTTCCCTTCCCACAAATCTTTTGTAAATTTAGAATGCGGGTCAGTTCCACTAGCAGAAGCCCCCCAAGTGTGCTCAGAAAACAGTATCACATTTTTCCATGCTTCTTTAAAAGCTTTATCTGGGAAAGCGTCTGTTTTATGAAGCATACTCCAAATAGTTTCAGTCTGTGCCAAGCGTGCAGCAGTAGTACGATTCATTGCTGTCTCACAAGCAGTAGAAGCCGCTCCGTCTTCCCAAGTGGGAGTCATGTCACCAGCAAAGACGGGTAATTCAGCGCCATATTGTTCTTCGAATTTCATAAAGAACTCACGGGCAGTTGATATACGGAATTGAGGAGACTCATAACGTTCATTCCACTCACGGATTACATCAGACATTGATTGATCGGGAGGGCCGTTATCACCATGAACTGTATAACGTAAATAACAAGTTTGATATGGAAACTCCTCAGTTTCTAATTCTGTTAAATAGTCCCAGATTGGCTCAAGTCCACAAACTCCGATACGGTTAGCCAACCAGCCATGAAACCATGAGTAACCGCGCCCTGCCTGCCATACAAGTACTTTATCAGTACCTGATTGAGATTGCCAATAAAAAGGTCTATCACCCCATCTGACATGTAAAGCAGCAGCACGGTCATTTCCTATCCTCCCATAAAAAGGTACATAATTTGGTCCGGGTGAATAATATTTCACTCCATTCTTAGCCATTGCAGTGACCAATCCCCAAGCTTGCCCAGGCACATCACTCATCATTGCAGTATTCAGCTCTACTCCCACTTCATCACTAATCCAATGTGCATCATCAAAAATATGCATCAATTCTTCTTGTCGGCTAATCCCAGTCAAAATACTTCCCAAAGACATATCAACATTAATAATACCATCGCGAATGGCCTGCTTCAAACGTTCAGCCTTTTCAGTTGCTGCATATTTTTTCAAATATGCAGCAACTGCCCATGTAGCCTCCGTATTCCAACAGTAACGTGAACCTTCCGGATATTCTTTAGTACGCTCAGCTAAATCGAGTGCGCGTTCCAAATTACGCCATTGAAGTTTCATCACATCATCCTGGCGATGTGTATATCCGATATCCAAATGAGAATGCGGAAAAAAGCAAACAGTCCACTTTCTTGCTCCTGGCACTTCATATTTACGTTTCACACAACCTTGACGGCTATTCACCTTTATCTCCAAAGAAGAGGTCTCTTCCATATATCCAGCAGGGAAATATCCTTTGTACTCATCCACCCCAGTCTTTGAAGCCTCTATTTCAGCATTCCATATTTTATCACCTAATTGACACGTTAAGGTAGCCCCAGCATACAATGGAGTATTAAAACGTAATAAGAATTCTCGTTTAGGACCTTCAGCACTCTTTAGATAGCCTTGCCCAGCCACAAAAGAAATATCATCAAGCTTTCCCAATGATTGTACTGAAACCACTGTTTTTTTATAAAAACGAATTTCGCTCAAACCATAGTAATCCACATTCTGATGCATATCAGCAGCTTCCTGTATCACAACCGGATTCTTACGATCATAATGATTACCTTCTCCATCCAACGCAGCCGTAAAGCATATATAACGTGCTTTTATACCTTTAGTATCCAAAGAAAAATCCACGGATCCAGGATTACGTCCTACCGATTCAGGAATTAAATAATATTCCAAATCACCATTCTTTAGTAATTGCCATTTATTCCCATCCTCTGAGTACTCTATATATACCTTATTGAGTCCACGCCGAGTATGCTCATTCTGATTATAGTTCCATATCTGAATCAAATCTACTTCAGGACATTTTCTACTTTTACCAAAATCACACAAAAACCAGACAACTCCTTCATGAGTAGACTTATTGTAACGAACTGGCTTTTTAGAAACTTCAGACAACCACATGCCATGTCCCAGGTTATTAGCCACATGATAGCACCCCTGCATTCCATCTCCATTAACTACGGAACAAATAGTTCCTTTATTCAATTCGCTACTGGCAGATACTTTAATTAAGCTCTCATCCAACTGTTTATACACAACAATACGTTGTGCATATCCGGTAATGAACATCATTAATAACAAAATAACGGTAATGATTTTTTTCATTCCACAAAATATTAGTTTTTAATAAAACTGCTAAACATATAAAGTAGTCTCAACAAAAACAAACCTCATTATATGTATGAACATATAGATGCAGCAAATATATATAATAAATTCAAAAAGCAAAAGTAAAACAAAGTTTTTTTTATAAAAAAATGAGATGTAATAAATTAAAAGTCAAACTAAACTTAAATTAATTTATCACTAAATTATTTATAAAAGAATACATATTAAAACTTAAACTACTAATAATTAACTAATTATGTTTAAAAACATCTTTAACTACAATATTAAAAAACAAACATTTCAAAGAATAACATCCCAGCAAAGCCCGTATTTATCAAAATGATTACACAACACACTTCAATGTTCACACATTAATTATAAGGTATAAAATTATATTTTCATTAAATCATCATACCAAAGAAACCATACAACACAAAAAAGCGTCTTCGTTTTCGAAGACGCTTAAAAAATAAAAATGATGATGTATTAATAGTATCAAAAAACGAATCACTTTACACAAGAAGTTACTTTTATACCAAAAGCGCAATACGTTAGATATAATACGCAGGCCAACGTCACCACAACACCACCGATAATACCTACAGTACCGATGGCAAAACCGATAACTGGAGTTACCACTCCACCTCCGGCAACCGCTGTAATCATCAGACCGGAAATCTGATTTGCCTTCTCCGGACGCGCCTGCAAAGCCATTGAATAAATAATAGAGAAAACAGATGAAGCAAAAAAGCCTACTGCACCAATACAAACTATATTCACCACATCCTTTTCCACTCCCATTAAAACTAACAGCGAAACGACACAAGCTACAATATTTATACGGAAATATTTCATTTCTGCAATACGGGTCAACAAGAACGCCCCTAACAAAGCACCAATCGTACGACTAAGGAAATAGACTTGAGGAGCAAATTTTACTTGCTCATCAGACCATCCAAAACGGATAGACATAAGTTTCGAACTAATAAAGTTTGTCGCCACATCCACGCCTACAATAAAGAAAATTCCTAAAAACAGTAATAGAATAGTCCGGTCTTTCAACAAAGCAAACGTATTCCTCATGGAAAGATCACTGTTCGACACAACATTTCTTTCCCGTTCAATAGGGGTTGCAATCAGCCAAACTGTCGACAATAAAGTGATGAAGCCAAGAATGGGGAAGCAATAATACCATTTATCCATCCCCCAATAATGGACAGCCAGCAATACAATCTCCGGACCGACTAAAGAAGAAGCCGCTTTTATTACCTGCCCAACTGTCAAACTACTTGTCAGGAAAGCTTTGTTAGTTATAACATTATTAAGCAACGGATTTAAAGAAACTTGTAAAATAGCATTTCCTATACCCAACAAGGCATAAGCCACCATGCAAGTTACACCATCATACGCCAATAATGGCAGAATCATACCTACAATTGTAATCACCATACTAACAAGTACGGTATTCTTACGTCCCCATTTATTCATCCGATTACCTATCGGAATTCCTAAAAACAAGAACCAAACAAACACCATTGAAGGTACAAACCCGGTCATCATAGGTGACCAGTTAAAACTACGCTGAACATAGTCTGATGAAATACCGACAATATCACAGAAGCCCATCACAAAGAAACCGAAAAGTACCGGAAAGGCTGTCATTATAGAGTTTTGTTTTTTCATTTTCATGGATTTTTATATAAAATATCTATTCTGTCACTCCCACGTCTTTACGCAGTTTTTCCAATTGAACAGTCAGTGCTTCCCGTACTTTTACATACTTCGGGTTATCATATACATTATTGACCTCCATCACATCTTTTTTCAAATCATACAATTCCCAAAAGTCAATAGCTTCATCATTCCCACTACCCTCTCCATACCAATGAATCAATTTGTAGCGTTTAGTGCGAATGCCATCATGTTTGCGTACACTACCCACTGCCGGATAATCGTAAAAATGATAGTATAACTCATTTCGCCAATTTTCCGCCTTTCCATTTTTAAACAACGGTAATAAAGAGCGCCCAGACATCTCTTTCGGCACCTCCACTCCTGCAAGGCTCAGGAAAGTCGGTGCCAAATCAATATTCTGCACCAGCTCTTTGCATACCGAATGTTTCTTGACTAAAGAAGGGCACGAAATAATCAGAGGTGTACGGAAAGACTCCTCATACATAAAGCGCTTGTCATACAGTCCATGCTCTCCCAACAGAAAACCTTGATCAGAGGTATAAACTATCACTGTATTATCCAGAACTCCTTTTTCTTCCAAATAATCAAGCAAACGGCCCACTTGTTCATCTACCGAACGGATAGTCCGACAATACTCTTTTACATACCGTTGATATTTCCACCGAAGCAAATCCTTTCCAACCGGAGGATTTTTCAGGAATTCTTCATTTTTCTTGTCATAAATAGCTTCCCATGTGGCACGCTGTTTGCTATCCATCTCAGCCATTGCCATCAGCCAACTGTCTCTAATATATTGCAATGTAGGTTCGTTCTTCAATTCTCTCACCTTAAAATCGAACGCATACCCCATGTGCCGATCAATTGTCAGCTCCTGAGTTTTCATCTGCGGACCACGTGTCGTATAGTCATCAAATAGCGTTTCAGGTTCTGGAAAATCCACATCCTCAAATAAATGCATATTGGGAAAGTCAGGCATCCAATTACGATGAGGTGCCTTGTGATTTACAAGGACACAGAAAGGCTTCTCATCGGAGATGTTTTTCTCCAACCACTCTATGGCATGATCGGTTATCAACGTGGTAGCATATCCTTTTTCTTTTATATATTCTCCGTTTGTATCAGGACGACGGAACTTGGGATTATAGTATTCACCCTGATCAAAAAGAATGTCATAATGGTCAAACCCCTTCGGCTCAACATTCAAATGCCACTTTCCAAAGACTGAAGTTACATATCCTTTTTTTTGTAGCAGCTCGGTAAACCATTGTTTCTGTGGATTCAAACAGCACCCCAACCTCGTCTGTCCGTGCTGATGACTATACAAGCCCGTTAAAAGGGTCGCCCGGCTTGGAGCTGAAATGGAATTCTCTACAAAAGATTGCGTAAAAAGCATGCCATTCCCAGCCAAACGATCAATGTTAGGTGTCGGAGCCAACTTTGAAATAGGATGTCCGTAAGCACTTATGGTCTGGAAAGCATGGTCATCCGTAAAAATACAAACAATATTCAACGGTTTATTGGACACTTTCTGGGCCCAAATAGGTTGTACTGCCGATATTATCGGCAGTACAACCATAGAAGTGGAAAACAGATTATTTTTCATAACATATTTCTCAGTGAGTCAATTCCTCATTAGGTGAAGCTCCCAAACCTAAAACCAATTTTCCTCCTTTTACGACCTCACTAAAGGGCAATTGTACAGTATCTTGCGGACGGTTGTTCAAAGATATATCCTGCAAATAACAATCACCTACCGCCTGCTTCTTAGCTTCGATTACAAATTTCTCTCCCGGATAATAATCTTTATTCAAACGGACAGTGACTTTGTCAAACAAAGGGGCACCTATCTGGAATTTCGGATCAATCTCCGTCAATCCCTTTACATCAAATAAGCCCAATGCAGACATTACGTACCAAGCCCCCAATTGTCCTTGATCCTCATCCTGTCCATAACCATAGCCATGTATACCTTCGAGGCCATAGAACTCATCCAAAATAGCACGTACCCACTTTTGAGACAGATATGGTTTACCCGAAAAGTTAAACAACCAAGAAATATGCAAATTAGGCTGATTACCATGATTATACACCGTCTTCAATCCGGCGAACGCATCCACTTCTTTCCCACCTCCAAAAATATTTTTCTGTGAAAGCAAAAAGATACTATCCAGACGATTATTAAACGTTTCTTGCCCTACCAAATCTACCAATTCGTCTATCTGGTGAGGAACATAAAATGTATATTGCACGGCATTTCCTTCTTGAAATCCCTTCCAAGGAGCCAATGGATTAAAATCTTCCAGAAAATTTCCTTTAGTATCCTTGGGACGAATCAAACGGGTCTCCGGATCATAAAGATTCTTCCAGCCATTCGACAAATCAGAGAGTAACTTATAGTCATCCTCTTTACCCAAATGTTTGGCAAATTGGGACACAGCAAAACTACTGAAACTGTATTCCATTGTATGTGAAGCACCAAACCCAGATCCTTCCTCACGAGTCACCATATCAAACCGTTTTTCATAAGGAGAATATCCACGTTCCACAAACTGACGTACATCCATCTTACCTGCACCTTCAAGTCTTCCACGCCATTCCACTTCATTCTTCAAAGCAGCTTCATATCCCTGCTGTACGTCAAAATCACGAATACCGCAATTATATGCAGCAGCAATAGCCAAGCTAGTAAAATTCGTCCCTACTCCAGACACATATTTACTGCATGCGATGCCATCACCCAACCAACCGGCATCCTGATAAACCAACAACTGACTTTTTATCCAATCAGAATAATATTCGGGATAAGCCAATGACCATAATTGCGTCAGATTCCAGAAACCACCCCAAATGGCATCCGTATTATAATGCTGATGTACCGGATTACCTTCTTCATCAAGAGCAATACGACCGACCGTTCCATTATTTTTAGGATAATATCCATTTGCATCACTAGCCAATCCACGCCCCAAAAGCGCATGGAACAATCCGGTGTAAAACTTCACTTTATCAGTTTCCTTCCCTCCTTCCACATAAATCCTGCTCAGAGATTCATTCCACACATCTGTTGCATTCTTCTTGGCTTGGTCAAAGGTAACATCCGCAGCCTCGGTTTCCCGGTTGAAACGAGCATTCTCTATGGAAGTATAGGATAGGCCCACTTTGACTTCCACAGCCTCTTGTTCTTCTGTAGAGAATGTCATGTAAAGACCCGCGCCTGGTCCTTTTTCCTGATGTTTACCCGGATTAACCACATCTTTTACAAAAGTACCTACCTGAACCGGCTTCTTATTAAGAACAGCCGAGAAATACATACGTACATCTGCCCCTTTCTGATAAATATTAACATATACGGGGGAAGTGATTACATAACCTTCCACCCGGCCATCTTCAAAATATTGTACTTCGGCATCTTTCACCTCACCACTTTCTCCTTGCTTGTTACCTATATCGAAGATAAGGTTTGCCAGTTCTGTTTTGGGATAGGTATAACGATGAAATCCCACTCGTTTCATAGCAGTCAATTCAGCCTTTACTCCATAGTCCTTCAACAAAACAGAATAGTACCCGGGAGCTGCCACTTCATCTTTCTTATCGAAACGTGAACGATAACCGCCATCCGGATTTTCCAACTCACCCGGTACTGTCTGCAATTCTCCGACAGTCGGTGCAAATACGACACCGCCTACCTGGAACTCGTGAAAATTGGCAAAGCCTTCGATGGAAGTATGACGAAAATCATACCCCACTGCTTGCCAACCACCGGGATTTCCCAAATGCGCATCGGTAGAAGGAGCCAGTTTTGCCATGCCAAACGGAATAGCAGCCGGTGTATAAAAGAACCAACGACAATGCGCAGTTCCAATGTTTGGGTCTACATAGTCCACCAAAGCTTTAGTGCTTGAAGTACTTGTTGAACACCCCATAATGATACTCATACATATCACCAAAAAACAAAGTCGTTTCATGATATTAATTTATTAAGACGGTAGACACTAACATTATTTATTTTCCGAGCATGGAGCAATCCCCCATGACTTATTCGGTTTATCACCCATTTCCAGTATCAATTCTCCACCTTTTAGCAATTCTGCAGCGGGGAAATAGAAACGTTCCAACTTCTCACCATTCAGAGTGGCACTCTGAACGTACTTATTTTTTCTGGATACATTTTTAGCCTCAATTGTAAATGTTTCACCACGATTATAGCGTTTGCCCAAATCAATAACCACTTTCTCATACAATGGACTGGCAATTTCATAAATAGGTTCGACACTGCAACCGCCATCAGTCTGAAACAGTCCCAAAGCCGCCATCACAAACCAAGCACTCATCTGGCCCTGATCTTCGTCACCCAAATAGGCATTGGCAACGCCACAACCATAATATCTATCAATAATGGAACGGGACCATTTTTGTGTCAGCCAAGGTTTATTGGCCCAATTGAACAAGAAAGCAAAATGCATGGACTGCTGGTTGCCCTGAACCACCGGATAATCCCAATATTGGTCATTGGGAGCATTGTATCTCCAAGGTTCACTTACTTCAAAACCCCAGTTCAGACGATCCACAAATGATTTTTCTCCCATTATGTCAATCAAGGCCGGTACATCCTGAGGCACAAAGTAGCTAAGCTGCCAAGAATTACCTTCTACATAGTGGTGATTACGTCCGGTTTGAAATGCATCAAAATCAGGGATAAAGTTACCGACCGAATCACGCATGTGAGCATATCCATTTTCCGGATTAATAGCATTTTTCCACCAATATCCGCGATCATTGAATGTAGCATATTCCGAGAATTTACCTAATGCTTTCGCCATCTGTCCCACAGTCCAATCATCGTAAGAATACTCCAATGTATTAGAAAAACGTCCCAATTCAATAGGTACGTATTTATATTTCATATAAGACACCAAATCGCGATTACCGGCAAAACCACCTGCAACATGTGTAGCTGGAGTAGTCTGCATTTTTTTCATGGCTTCAAATGCCTTTTCCACATCATAATCACGAATACCCATCTGATAGGTAGATACCATCTGTGGAATTTCGTGTTCGGCCACCATTACCGGAATATATTCCATTCCGGCAGGACCTTTTGCCAACCACCCGTTTGCATCGTACAATGCCAACTGAGAGTTCACCCATTTGGAGCTCCATTCGGGTGTCACTAAATTCCAGAACTGATTCAAATTCCAGAAAGTGTTCCAAAAAGCATCACATCCTAAAGCTACATGTTCAGGATTTGTAAATTTACGTACCTTTTCGTCCGGAGACACCCATTCGCCATTCACATCACTCCACAAATTTCGGCAAAGTGCACGATACATATTAGTGTAAAAGCGCACCTTCTCCAGACGGTCATTGGTAGTTATATCCAGACGGTTGAAAATACCATTCCATACATCTTTCTGATTTTGCACTACCGCATCAAAATCCCAACCAAATCTATCAGAGATTTCCTTTTGCAGATTTTCAGAAGCATTTGAAATACTCACCAACGAAATACCGGCACGAGCCTGCACCACCGGATGCTTTTTCGTATCAAATTCGACATAAAGTCCTGCATCTTTCAAGTTCTTACCAAATATATGGCCTCCATCCAATATTTGCTTATTCTTCCAGCCACCTACTTTCTTAATCGGTGCATCAAACTCTATTACGAAGTTCACTACATATTCCTGATCAGCGTCATTACTCCACACATAAGGACGAGGAGAAATCTGATGAGAGCGTCCCTCAATTCTATAATCACTTACCTTCTTAATATCTACATCCAGCAGATTATAATCATATTCAGCTTGCACATGAAGGTCAATCATTACACGTCCATCTTTATCTTTCGGGAAGGTATATTTCTGGAAACTTGCTCTTTCTGTAGCTGTCACCTCCGCCCAGATTTCTGTATCGGTCAAGAAGACCTTATAATATCCTAACGGAGCTTCTTCTGTCCTCTTGTCAATACGCGAACGGTAACCTTCATCTGGACGGAACTGATCGCCAACCTGAGTAAACAACTTGCCGTTAGTAGGCATTAACCCTAATCCGCCCATTGTCCACTCATGGATATGACTGAAACAACCCAAAGTTTCAAAAGTTGGTTGATAACCGGCCTGCCAGCCCATATTTTGATTGTCCGGACTCAGCTTCACCATACTGAAAGGCATCCAAGGTCCCGGTGCAATCATCCATCGAGAATGTGCCGTACCTATTTTGGTATCTACATAGTCAGCAAATGTCTGTATCTTTTGCGGAGAACGTATAATAATACCCTTTTCCAGCAATTGTCCATCTACAAACACTTGATATTCACTCTTTCTACTTTTTTTCACAGCAGGCATAGGTACTTCAAATACATAACGTGCCGTGTCCAACTGCGCAGAAAAAACATCTATACCGTCTAATTTTACACTCAATTTCGGGTTACCGGATAGATGCTCTACATCAACCAATAAAGGCTGTATTTTTGCTCCATCCATTTCCATTTCATATTCTGCCGGAGCCACATTGCGCAAGAAAGCATATTCATTATTCTTTTCCAGAACAAGTTCGTCAGCACCTTCCAAACGTATCTGATCGAAAACAATCCAGCCCCCTTCAAGAACAGAAACAGTGACCATATTTCCACCTTTTTTCAAATCATTGGCTGAAATTGGAAATTCAAGAATTTGTTCCTTGGCATCTTGAAGATTACCCTCCAGTACTCCTTTCGAATGCCCTTTAATTTCAAACTTCTTTTCGGCAGAATTCACCATAACTTTAACCACCGAACGGCTCGGATTGGCATCCACCAAGTCTACCACCAATTTCCATTTGCCATGTTTCGGCAATTTTTTAATGCCAAACAATATATTTGCATCATGAGTTCTCCAACCGGAAGTACTCCATGTACCTCCCCAAGTATCATCAGGCCCTGGCAACACATAAGGGAAATCATTTTTGTCAACAGAAGTCCCCACTAAAAAGTAACGATCTTCATAACCAAAATCATGAGCCAGGAACTTTTTATACTCAGAAGGGCCCAAAGCCAGTTCTGTTCCGGAATTATCCGCAACGCCAATTTGCCATACCACTTTTGCAGCAGTTGCACACATAGCGCAACAAGCAACGATAAAAAAAGATATTATTTTTTTCATATTCATAATGAGTCTTATTATTTTTTGTTATCCGTGAAAACAATCTTATCTACTTAAAAAGCAAACTAACCCTTATATCTTCTTGTCTATCTGTTGTAAAGCAAAAGCATATGCTCCCAGTGCAATAGCCTTGTTTGCTCCTAAAGTTGAAATCGCCACCCCTATACGTTTAGTACAATCATAGGATACTTTCTTGTCAGTAAAAGGTACCTCAACCCAAGAACTTGTATCTTCTAAAAACTTCTTATATTCGTCCGGCTCCATCAAATTACAAACTTCCATCTGCAGACAATCGAAATCCCGTCCGGAGAAAGTCGATATGGAACGACGCATTTCACGCATCATACCTGGCAGAATATATTTAGCTGCACCAGCAACTCCTCCTCCTATAACCACCATACCATCTACAATATGAAGTGCACTGACAATGGCAGCACCCGCCATTTCACCTAATTCATCAAAACTCCGCACAGCCGCTTCACGATTCCCCGTGAGTATGCCCTCGGCAATGTCATATATATCCTTTGGAGTCAGATTATCAACCGCCTCACCGCTCAGTTCTCCGTACACACGGCGTACTGCACGGATACTGACACTTTCTTCGGCTATCAAGTCGGTATATTTTTTATTTCTCATAATCCAGACATCACCACCACAGCCGTTATCACCGGTCAGCAAGCAATTATCAATCACCACTCCTGCTCCAAAACCGGTTCCCAACGTAATGCCTAACAAGTTTTTATAACGTTTAGGATTACCGACAGCCTTAAGTTCCTCATTAATGGAAGGTAATATTCCGGCCAACGCTTCACCGTAAGCAAACAAGTTACCATCGTTATTTATATATACCGGAATACCAAATTCTTCTTCCAGAAAAGCTCCCAAAGCCACACCTCCACGAAAAACCGGAAAGTTCGGTAAATCGCCTATCACACCATTCTTATAGTCTGCTGGACCAGGAAATGCAAAACTGATAGCTACCGGCTCATTTTCCAATTGTCTTTTCACTGCAGAAAAGCCTTTTTTCAAAACAGTCAGACATCCATTCAAATTGTCCGAAACCGCTGGCAAACAAATAGTTTCCACAATATCCTGATTTCCCCGGATAGCTGAAAAAACGAAATTCGTGCCTCCTGCATCCAAGGTCATTACTGTACGTTGGTCATGTCTATACATATTATATCAGATTTAATTAATACCATTTTCCGGTTAAAACCTCACATAAGCCTTGATGGTTCCACACTCTTTTCCCACAGACTTGCCACAAGGAGTTATTGTATATTCACCCACACTTGCCGGAACTATGAAGGTTTCAGCATAATGTACCACAAATGGTTTAAAAGCGCTTGTCGGACTTTCAACAACCACTTCTTCACCTTCCACCAAATTCAGTACATTCACACTATTATTCGTATGATGTGTAACAGATTTGGAAAACCAGTGACGGCGTGTTTCAATGAATTCATTCGGGTGTAATCCAGTACGCTCCTCGCTCCATCCTTCTCCTTCGGCAATCTGAGTGAAATGATTTGCCAGATATTCTTTTACATATTCCGTATTACGTTTCCAGTCTATTACTTCTTTACCTCTTTCCACATTAATGGGGCGCGGTTTGCCATCCAACCCCAAACGTTGCCAATCCCAGAGTTTGAATGTAAACAAATTGGGTGTTGAGCTGATTTCCAATACAAGTGCCTCCGAACCTGAGCAATGCACCGTACCTCCCGGAATCAAATAATGATCATGTTTTTTAGCAGGCAGTTTATTTACATACTTTTCTGTATCGAAAACGATTTCACCTTTCTGAGCCTCACGCAAATCACGAATCATGTCATCTTTATTAATACCATTCTTCAAACCAAGATAGACCGAAGCTCCTTCTTTAGCATCCAGCAGATAATAGCTTTCGTCCTGAGTATAATACATACCAAAGTTTTCACGGATAAACTGTGTGGTAGGATGCACTTGTACACTCAAATTTCCACCACCTACTGTATCTAGGAAATCGAAACGAATCGGGAAATCCTTACCAA
The DNA here is from genome assembly GCF_003436255.1 of Bacteroides sp. D20. Classification (NCBI taxonomy): domain Bacteria; kingdom Pseudomonadati; phylum Bacteroidota; class Bacteroidia; order Bacteroidales; family Bacteroidaceae; genus Bacteroides; species Bacteroides sp. D20. The sequence continues at coordinate 169,898 of NZ_QSOO01000008.1, forward strand.
AACGCGCTTCTACCGGTTCACCTAAAAGCTCTCTAGATTTCAACAAAACCAAATCTACCGACGGCAATTCAAAACGTACACCGTTCACCTCAAAATAAAGACTATTCTCTTCGGGCACACAATCGAAACACCAACCATAATTTTCTTTTTCAGGATTTAATCCACACACTTCTTTCATCCATTGTCCGCCCCATGGTGCCGGGTCAAAGAAAGGCACTACGCGAAAAGGAGTCTTAATTGTTTCTTCTATTCCTTTAAAGAAAGTCTCCCTATCAATCATTCTCGGATCGTTTGCAATGTGCGTATCCAACCAGAAATCGGCTTTATCAAACAAGCCTTCCTTATACTTATCAAGAACTCTCCAATCATTAAAATACCCTCTCTTATATTGTAAAGACACAGCATCTTCACGATTATCCACTCCCAAAGCCTTTACTTCGTGAGCACGAAAACGCTGTTGTATCTCCCAACGGGCCATATCAACATACACCAGCGTTGCTTCTGCCTGAGCTATCATAGCAGCACCCGAACCGACCACAATCACTCTATCATTTGCCGCTACCTGCTTCCGGGCTACCTCCAGCTTACCTGCATCAAAGTAGTCTTTCAGAGATAGGTTCGTCACATAACCAAAAAGAACATCCTTTGTCATAAAACGCTCTGTCATTTCCTTAATCTCATTCTCCGGCTTCATCAAGTCACGTGTATTAATAAGTAAGGTAGGTGACAGCGATTTCAATTCATTTATAACTTCATCTTCACGCACTCCTGCATAGAGTTCAACAGCTAGTACCTTTCTACTCTTAAAACACTCCATCAGTAAGGTATGAATATCATTCCATCCCCGAAGAATCGTTCCCGAAATCTTTGTAGAAGGGAACTTGTCGTAATTTACTTTTCTCATAATTATATATACTTGATTTTATTATATGTATGAACATATTAGTATTTTGTGCAAATATATACTCTTTAAAAATAAAATAAAAGAATCTTCTCATATTTTTTTGATAAAAAAAGAATTATCTTTGCAATATTAAAAAAAATAACAGAAAAAGTATAACCATGAAATTAGACCCAAACTCAGAAAAACCTCTTCACATTCAAGCAGAAGAAGTGCTGAGAAAACTTATAGAATCAGAGGAATACAAAAATGGGAAACTTCTTCCCAATGAAGTTTTATTGTCTGAACAATTAAACATATCGAGAAATACACTTCGCCAAGCAATCAACAAACTGGTATTCGAGGGATTATTGGTCAGAAAAAAAGGGCATGGTACAAAGGTTGTAAAAAAAGGTATTATAGGAGGAGTAAAGAACTGGTTGAGCTTCTCACAAGAAATGAAAATGCTAGGTATCGAAATTAAAAACTTCGAATTGCATGTCAGTTTTAAGAAAGCATCCGAAGAAATATGTACCTTTTTCAATATAGACCCTGAAAAGGGAACAAAATGTATGGTATTGGAAAGAGTACGCGGTAATAAAGAATATCCTTTTGTCTCCTTCATCTCTTATTTCAATCCGAGTATACCACTGACCGGTGATGAGGACTTCACCCAACCTCTTTATGGAATACTTGAAAATAAATATGACATCATCGTAAAAACCAGTAAAGAGGAAGTATCCGCACGGTTGGCCGGAGAATATATCGCAGAAAAACTGGATATCAAATCCAGCGACCCTATATTAATAAGGAAAAGATTTGTTTATGATATCAATGGAACTCCCATTGAATACAATATAGGATACTATCGTGCAGACAGCTTTACCTACACCATAGAGGCAGAAAGATAAATATACAAGAAAGTTTAATCTATAACAGAAATGACTATGAATACAACAGAAATCCCCGTACTGCTGTTGACCGGTTATCTGGGTAGTGGCAAAACGACGTTGGTAAATCACATCCTTTCTAATAAACGTGGCATTAAGTTTGCCGTTATCGTCAATGACATAGGCGAAGTGAACATTGATGCAGACCTTATACAGAAAGGTGGCGTGGTGGGAAAGAAAGACGACAGCCTGGTAGCTCTGCAGAATGGCTGTATCTGCTGTACGCTGAAGACAGACTTGATAGAGCAGATGTTCGAAATCATGAAGATGCAACGCTTCGACTACATCGTGATTGAAGCGAGTGGCATCTGTGAACCGGAGCCTATTGCCCAAACACTCTGCTCCATTCCTCATATGGGAGGAGCGTATACTAAATACGGTATTTGCCGCTTAGACTGCATTACCACCGTGGTGGACGCCTTACGTCTGCAAAGTGAATTTTCTTGCGGAGATGATTTGACACGCAAAGGCATTGATGAGGAAGATATAGAAAACCTCATCATTCAGCAGATTGAGTTCTGCAATATTATCCTGCTGAACAAAGCAGCAGAAGTACAGCCCGAGGAATTAAAACGTATCAGGCAGATTATCCACACCTTGCAACCCGGTGCCCAAATTATAGAGTGCAACTATGCAGATGTAGACCTGGATAAGATTATCCATACCCACCTCTTTAACTTTGAACGTGCCGCAACTTCCGCCGGATGGATTCGTGGCATAGAGCAACAAGTAAGCGAAGAGGAGGAAAAAGGGGCGCATTACCATCACGAAGATGAACATCATCATGAAAGCGAACATCATCACGAGAAATGTCATCACCACCATCACGAAGGAGGTGAAGTAGAAGAATACGGTATTGGCACATTTGTCTACTACCGCCGTCCTGCATTCGACATTCATAAGTTCGACCACTATGTCGCTACCAAATGGCCCCGCAGCGTTATCCGCGCCAAGGGTGTCTGCTACTTCAGCCACAACCGCGACATGTCCTTCCTCTTTGAACAAGCAGGTATACAGAAGAAAATAACTGAAGCCGGACAATGGTATGCCACCGCTCCCGAAGAAGACATGATAGAACTGATGCGCCAAGAACCGGGATTGCTAAGAGACTGGGACGAACAATACGGCGACCGCATGCTGAAGATAGTATTCATCGGACAAAATATGGATAAAGAGCAAATCATCCGCGACTTGGACAAATGCCTTGAATAACTTCCTAAAAAAGTGCTCCCCGTCATTCCGATCTTAAGAACAACGGGGAGCATCGTCCCAGACGCGTAACTCTATTTTAAGAATCAAGAACCATATCAATTCTCCGTAAAACGGAACATTTTGAAATACACCTTCTGCTCTGTGTCGGATACATTCACCAGCCTCATCTTCGCAACGCTCAAATCTTTGAGAGATGCCTTCACCTGCGTTCTGTATCCCGGCTTCAAATCCACCGCCTGCCAGTTTGTGCCATCCGAAGTTACTTCCAGTTTAAACTTCGAATCAGCAACCTCCGCATCTCCCAAATCGATAAGCACCGAACTCAACTGGCGGGCATAATCCATCGAAATGGTCAGCACACCGCCTGCCTGCCAGTTGATGACTTCATTGGACGGAATAATTGTATTCACCTTTCCCTTCTGCTGAATAGGAAGCGAAGCCAACTGATTCACGTCGCTCTTCAACGTGTAGGGAGAATAAACAGCCTTTGTATCAAGCCCGGCATGGAACGCTGCATTATAGCCCGTTGTCGCCGCTTCGAACAAAGCATTGAAAGTAGGCATCAGATGCAGGCTGCCGCTCTTTATGCCCGCTTTATATTGGGCATCCGTCTCACCCATCAGCACCAGCAGGGCGCGGGCGTGTTCGTAGCTACCTATAAATGCATCCTTCTGCTGGCGCAGGCGTATCATGTTCAGCACCTCCGCACCATACTCTCCCACTTGTTTGAACTGAATGAGCCAAGGCCTTATTTCAGTTATCAATGGACGATTCTCATTTCCCGACGCAAGCAATCCATCAGCGGCAACGATTATCTTCCGGCATTCCTCAGCTACCTGCCGATAGGCATCTTCATCTATCTCGTTTTTCTCTTGATAGGCTTTCAACAAGGCAGAGAGAGCAGGCTGAATGGCAACGGACTCTTCACGACGGAAGCGATGTCCATTCTGTCCCGGGTCGGAATTATGAGCAGCGAAGATTTCCAAATATTCGGCATGAAGTGGCATAAGGTCTCTGACTGCATGTTTCCAAGAAGTTTCACTATCATAATTCTCCATATTCCAAGTATAATCAGCTACACTGTACAGAGAGATTTTGGAAGCCTCGGCATGTTCCATCGGATTGGAAACAAAAGCAGACATATCATCTTTTATATCAAGCCCGTTTCCATAAACCGGCCCTAGCAGCAAATGGTCTTGTACATAATCCGAAACGGGGAAATTCCACCAAATGTACGCCTTACGTTTCAGCAGCGGATTGACGAAGTCCAGCGTAGACTTATCTATAGTAGCAACTACCATATCACCGGTCCACATCACCTTGATACCCTCGTTCAACTTATCACCAAGCGTAGTGAGATAGCCCCCCTCCACATCAGTCCATGACTTGTTATACTCCGTGGGACACAGTATTAACGGCGCAACATCCCGCTTGACTTTTACAAAATGGTCATCAATATAGTTCAACAGTTCAGCCTGCTTGTCCGCCTTTGTCCCTTCACCCGAAATATCATCAAAGAAAACGGCAAAACCACGCACACCCAACTGGTACATGCTTTCGAACTTCTGCAACAATAACGAGCGGTCTTCTTCATTCCAGCGAATATCCTGACCCGGATGAATGGCCCAATAGAAAATAACATTGTTCTCCTTCGCCCTATTCACCAATACTTTCAACTCTTCTCCTTCTCGAGCAGGATAAGGCTTGCGCCAGTTGGGAGTCCGGTGATAAGGATCGTCTTTTGGTCCATAGATATAGACATTCATTTTGTTCCGACCATAAAAATCAAGCTGGCGTATACGCGCCTCCTGACTCCAGGGAGCACCGTAAAAACCTTCTACCACACCCCGATAGGGAACATCAGGATAGTCCGTCACTTCAACCAAAGGCAGCTTGTCTAAAGCAAGCAACTGCGCAAGAGTCTGTACACCATAGTACGCTCCCCGTTCGTCAGCACCGGCTATGACGATGCAGTCTTTTTCTATTTTCAGGAAATAACCTTCGGATTTGCGTGGAATCCGATGTTGGTATTTCTTAATAATCTTATCTCCTTTCACTCCTATATATACACGGAAAGAAGCGCCAAGCACCTCTTCCGGCATCAATGAACGGAGTAAAGGCAACGCAGGTCCGTCCTGCACGGAATTGCCGGAAAGGATCTGGTATTGTCGGGGAATATCAACAGAATCTTTTTGCGTAATATATTCTTGGGGAGTAGGTTGCAAATGAAACTCTTGCGCACAAAGCGTCGCTGTCGTCAGCATACCGAATGCTCCCAGTAACAGTAGTTCTTTTCTCATAAGCGGATTATTAAATTAAGGAATATCTATGTATTAAGAAAACTCTTCCATGCATTCAAGGTTGATACGTTCAAAAATAAGAAATAAATATGAAAACACGTACAAATACAGACATTTATTTCAGTTTAAAGATTCATTCTGCATCCGTTTGAGTTCATCGCACACAGCCGGATGCAGGAAGTAGCGTACGTCTTTTCCCTCCTCTATGGCCCGACGGATAAAAGTGGAGCTGATTTCGAATACCGGAGAAGAAACTGTCCGCACATTCTGCGGTAAAAAGGTGGCCTCTACCGGATAGCCGGGACGGGGATAAACCAGAAGATGATTTTCGGCAATAATGCGTTCCGACTCGTACCAACGGTGGAACAGCCTCCAGTTGTCCGAACCAATGACAAGATGGAAAGTGTGTTGGGGATAAGTCCGTTTCAGTGCGTCCAACGTATGAACAGTATAAGAAGGCCGAGGCAGATGGAATTCAAAATCGGAAGTGCGAAACTTGGGATAACCCTCAGTGGCTAGCTGCACCAGCTTCAAACGTAACTTGTCATCCATCAGTTCGTTTTCTTCCTTCAGCGGATTGTGGGGGGTGACCATAAACCACACTTCGTCCAGGTCCCCGTATTCGCAAAGATAGTTGGCGAGGGCCAAATGTCCGATGTGTATCGGGTTGAACGAGCCGCTGAAGATTCCTATATTCATTTATTCTTATTCATATACAACCTTACAAAGGACGTCTTTGCAACGCACGCCAGGCAGCCCAAGCATTGAAAATCGTCACTACAGAGATAAGAAACATTGAAATACTGGAACGAGGCTCGCCATGATGTATATACAATACACCCACAACAAGGGAGCAGACGAACAGAACGCTATTAATAATTAGCAATGCCTTGTTCAGCTTCGGGCTATTCTTCCTCCTCGGTGCCAACTGGTTGTACACTCCTCCACGTTGTTTCATTCGTTCAAGAATTGAGAGATTACTTTCAATGCTTCCGCTTTGGCTGTCTCCAGGTCATCGTTCACAATCACGGTATCGAACTTCGGTGCAAAGCCCAGTTCGTATTCGGCTTTCGCCACGCGGTTCTCTATCACTTCGGGAGCATCTGTTCCGCGCCCCACCAAGCGTTTGCGCAATTCCTCCACTGAAGGTGGCTGAATGAAAACAGACAAAGCACGCTCACCATAGAATTTCTTGATATTGCAACCACCCACTACATCCACATCGAACACTACATTCTGTCCGGCAGCCAATTGCTTTTCCACCTGCTCCTTCAGTGTTCCGTAAAAACGGTCCTGATATACCTCTTCATACTCCAGGAATTCATCATTGGCTATGCGACGACGGAACTCGTCAGGAGTCAGAAAGAAGTACTCCACTCCATCTTTCTCCGTTCCGCGGGGCGGACGGCTGGTCGCTGAGATGGAAAATGCCAAGTTCAGATTTTGAGTCAGCAGATAGTTGATAATCGTTGACTTGCCAGAGCCCGAAGGGGCTGAAAATATGATAAGTTTTGCCATCGAATTATTTACGATTTGACGATTTACTATTTGATACTACATGACGTTCAATACTTGTTCCTTGATTTGCTCCAATTCATCTTTCATCTGAACGACAATCTTCTGCATCTCCGCATGATTGGACTTACTGCCCAAGGTATTGATTTCGCGTCCCATCTCCTGGGCGATGAACCCTAACTTCTTGCCTTGTCCGGTTCCGGTTTCCAGCGTATTGATAAAATATTTCAGATGATTGCCAAGACGCTGTTTCTCTTCGTTCACATCCAGCTTTTCGATGTAGTAGATGAGTTCCTGCTCCAGACGGTTCTTGTCATAATCCACGCTCAAGGTCTTTTCCAGTGCATCGGTAATACGCTCCTTCACTTTGGTCACACGCTCTTTCTCGTAGGGAGCGATAGTCTCCAACAAATGGGAGATATTGGCGATCTTCTCACGGAACTTCTTTTCAAGGGCAGCTCCTTCCTGCTTACGGAAGTCCACCAGCGCACCGACAGCCTTTTCCACAGCCGAATAAACCACAGCCCATTCCTCCTCACTCAGTTCCTGCGTATCATTCTTAGTCATCACATCCGGCATACGGAGTAACGTGGCAAACCAGTCCGTCGCATCCGGCACAGGTATTCCTAGATTTTCTGATATAGCACAAATCTGCTTGTAATATCCCTCCACCAATGTCTGGTTGATGGGAGTGACGCTTTCCGCACTCTCTTTCTTTTCTATCCAAAGGCTGAAATCCACCTTTCCGCGCTCCAGTTTCCGTGATATTTCATTACGGATTTCCATCTCCTTCTCACGATAAAGCGGAGCAATGCGGGCAGATAGGTCCATTGCCTTACTATTGAGCGACTTTATTTCAACGTTGATTTTCTTATCAGGCAGTTCGACGGTTGCTTTGCCGTAGCCTGTCATGGATTGTATCATAATGTTATAGTTTTGCGCAAAATTACACGATTATTTTAATTAGTGAAAATAATCACGTAAATTTGCCACAATAAAATCAAGAATAAAAGTTATGTCATGTATCTTGCATATTGAAACGTCCACTTCTGCCTGCTCCGTAGCCGTGAGCGAGGACGGACAGAACGTTTTCAAGAAAGAGGACCTGAATGGCCCTTCACACGCCGTTTCATTGGGAGTCTTTGTGGACGAGGCGCTATCCTTTGCCGATAGCCATGCCATGCCGTTGGATGCAGTCGCCGTGAGCTGCGGCCCTGGTTCGTATACCGGGTTGCGTATCGGCGTGTCGATGGCAAAAGGTGTCTGCTATGGACGTAACCTACCACTTATCGGGCTGGAAACCCTGAAAGTTCAGTGTGTACCGGTATTGCTCTACCACGATGAGTTGCCCAACGACGCATTACTCTGCCCGATGATTGACGCCCGCCGTATGGAAGTCTATGCTGCCATCTACGACCGTGCCTTGAAATCGGTGCGCGACATTGCAGCCGATATTGTGGACGAAAACTCCTACCTGGAATTTTTAGAGCAACATCCCGTCTATTTCTTCGGTGACGGTGCAGCCAAATGCAAAGAGAAAATCACGCATCCCAATGCACACTTCATCGACGGCATCCGCCCGCTTGCCGGCATGATGTTCCCGTTGGCAGAAAAGGCAATAGCCGAACAAGATTTCAAGGATGTGGCCTATTTCGAACCCTTCTATTTGAAGGAATTCGTAGCCGGCACGCCAAAGAAACTTATTTAGGGTTTAGCGATTAGGGATGAATACCATGCGGTATCACTACGTAGCCCATTAATCACTAACCACTAATCGTTGAACATTAATCACTAATTAAAGATGCAATATAACACTCAACAAAAACGGATGCCCCTGCCCGAATATGGTCGCAGCATCCAGAATATGGTAGACCACGCGCTGACAATCGAAGACCGTGCAGAACGCCAGCGTTGCGCAAACACAATCATCAACATCATGGGAAACATGTTTCCCCATCTGCGCGATGTGCCCGACTTCAAACATAAGCTATGGGACCACCTTGCCATCATGGCCAACTTCCAATTGGATATAGATTATCCGTACGAAATTATCCGCAAGGACAATCTGAATACCAAGCCGGAGAGCATCCCCTACCCCAGTACCAAAATCCGCTACCGCCACTATGGCCGTACACTGGAAGTACTGATAAAGAAAGCCATCGAATTTCCGGAAGGAGAAGAGAAGCAGAACTTGATAGCGCTCATTTGTAACCACATGAAGAAAGACTACATGGCATGGAACAAAGATACCGTCGATGACCGTAAGATTTCAGATGATCTCACCGAACTCTCTGACGGAAAACTGCAAATGACAGACAGTATCGTCCGTCTCATGGCCGAACGTATTGACCAGAACTACCGTCCGAAAGTGAACAACCAGAATAACCGGAACAACAACCGGAACAATAAACGGAAATACTAAAATTGAATGATTAGTGGTTAGTGATTAATGCCATGCGGCATCACCATGCAGACCACTAATCACTAATCACCAACCCCTAATCACTAATTTCATGGCATCATTTGTAATCGAAGGAGGACACAGACTTTCCGGTGACATTTACCCCCAAGGAGCAAAAAACGAGGTGTTGCAAATTATCTGCGCCACATTGCTCACTGCCGAAGAGGTGACTGTGCACAATATCCCGGACATACTGGACGTCAACAACCTTATCCAATTGATGCGGGATATGGGAGTCAGCGTATCTAAAAAAGGCATTGACACTTACAGCTTTCAAGCTGCCAACATTGATTTCGCCTATCTGGAAAGTGACGCGTTCCTGAAAAAATGTTCCAGCCTGCGCGGTTCCGTCATGCTGGTGGGGCCGATGGTGGCACGTTTCGGCAAGGCCATGATTTCCAAGCCGGGCGGAGACAAGATAGGACGCCGCCGTCTGGATACACACTTTATCGGTATCCAGAATTTAGGAGCCGACTTTGTCTATAATGAGGAGCGTGGCATCTACGAAATCTCAGCCAAACAACTGCATGGCAGTTATATGCTACTCGACGAGGCATCTGTTACGGGAACTGCCAATATCGTAATGGCAGCCGTCCTTGCCAAAGGCAAGACCACCATCTACAACGCCGCCTGCGAACCCTACGTGCAGCAACTTTGCAGAATGCTGAACCGGATGGGAGCTAAGATAGAAGGCATCGCCTCCAACCTCCTGACTATCGAAGGAGTAGACGAGCTGCACGGAACCGAGCATACCATCCTCCCCGACATGATTGAAGTGGGCAGTTTCATTGGCATGGCAGCCATGACCCGTAGCGAACTGACCATCAAGAATGTCTCCTACGAGAACTTGGGAATTATCCCCGACAGTTTCCGTCGACTCGGCATCAAGATGGAGCAGTGGGAAGACGACATTTACGTGCCCGCACAAGAGACGTACCAGATAGAGTCCTTTATCGACGGCTCCATCATGACCATTGCCGACGCACCCTGGCCCGGACTGACACCAGACTTGCTCAGTGTGCTGCTGGTGGTTGCCACCCAGGCAAAAGGCAGTGTACTCATTCATCAGAAAATGTTCGAAAGCCGTTTGTTCTTTGTGGACAAGCTGATAGATATGGGAGCGCAAATTATCCTCTGCGACCCGCACCGCGCCGTTGTCATCGGTCATGACCACGGCTTTAAACTACGTGGCGGCAACATGACCTCGCCCGATATCCGTGCGGGCATCGCCCTGCTGATAGCTGCCATGAGTGCGGACGGCATCAGCCGCATCCACAACATAGAGCAGATAGACCGTGGGTATCAGAACATCGAAGGGCGACTGAATGCGCTCGGAGCAAGAATAACAAGAATAGAATAAGATGATAAAGAGAGAAGAAGTATATAAGATAGGTATATTCAACAAGCCCCACGGCATTCACGGAGAACTATCGTTCACTTTTACGGATGACATCTTCGACCGGGTGGAAGCCGAATACCTAATCTGCCTGCTGGATGGTATACTTGTGCCTTTCTTCTTGGAAGAATACCGTTTCCGCTCCGACACCACCGCCCTTGTCAAACTGGAAGGCGTGGACACAGCAGAACGCGCCCGCATGTTCACTAATATTGAGGTCTACTTCCCCGTAAAACATGCAGAAGAGGCAGGACCAGGTGAACTGAGTTGGGACTTCTTCGTCGGTTTTCGTATGGAGGAAGTACATCACGGCACGCTGGGAGAAGTGACGGACGTGGACACATCGACCATCAACACACTGTTTGTGGTAGATTATCAGGGAGAAGAACTGCTGGTGCCGGCACAAGAAGAGTTTATCATAGACATTGACCAGAAGCACAAGGTCATCACCGTAGACCTGCCGGAAGGTTTGATAGCTTTGGACGAAACAGAAGAGGTATGAAAAAGAAACGAAGAAAAGCATTTTGGAGTAACATCAAGTTCAAGTACAGACTGACGATTACGAACGAGAATACCCTTGAGGATATCATCACGTTGCGCGTATCCAAGCTGAACGGGCTGTCCGTATTGCTCTCCGTGCTGTTCGTATTGTTTCTCATCGCCTCCCTGATCGTAGCCTTTACCCCACTGCGCAACTACCTGCCGGGATATATGAACAGTGAAATCCGTGCCCAGGTAGTGGAGAATGCCTTGCGCGTAGATTCCCTCCAGCAACTGGTGAACAGACAGAACCTCTATATCATGAATATCCAGGACATCTTCCGGGGCAAGATAAAGGCAGATACCATACATTCCATCGACTCGTTGACCCACCTGCGCGAAGATTCGCTCATGGAACGTACACAACGGGAAGCCGAATTCCGCAAGCAGTACGAGGAGACAGAAAAGTACAACCTGACGAGCATCACCGCCCGCCCCGAAATAGACGGACTGATTTTCTACCGCCCCACACGCGGCATGATTTCATCTCCCTTCAATGCCGAAACAAAACACTTCGGCACGGACATTGCCGCCAATCCGGGCGAAAGCGTATTGGCCACCTTAGACGGTACCGTCATACTGAGTACCTACACTGCCGAGACGGGTTATCTGATAGAAATACAGCACAACCAGGACTTCGTGTCAGTCTACAAGCATTGCGGCTCTCTGCTGAAACGGGAAGGCGATGCGGTGAAAGGGGGTGAAGCCATCGCACTGGTAGGAAACACCGGCGAGCTGTCCACCGGTCCCCACCTTCACTTCGAGCTGTGGCATAAGGGCAGGGCCGTAAATCCCGAGCTTTACATCGTATTTTAGTCTCCAAATAGTAAATTGTAAATAGCATAATAGTAAATGAAACAGATTGCCATACTCGGTTCTACCGGTTCCATCGGTACACAAGCGTTGCAGGTCATCGAAGAACATCCCGACCAGTACGAAGCATACGTATTGACCGCCAATAACCGCGTAGAGGAACTCATAGCCCAGGCACGCAGATTCAAGCCTGAGGCAGTGGTAATAGCCAACGAATCGAAATACACGCAACTGAAAGAAGCGCTTGCCGACCTACCTATCAAGGTATATGCCGGCGCAGATGCCCTCTGCCAGATTGTGACCGAAAATCCCATTGATATGGTATTGACCGCCATGGTGGGATATGCAGGGCTGAAGCCCACCATGAATGCCATCCGAGCCCGTAAGCCGATAGCCCTTGCCAACAAAGAGACGCTGGTGGTGGCGGGAGAGCTCATCAATGACCTGGCACGCTTCAGCGGTGTCCCCATCCTACCCGTCGACTCCGAGCACTCCGCCGTTTTCCAGTGCCTGGCCGGTGAGATAGGCAACCAAATAGAAAAAGTGATACTGACTGCCTCCGGAGGTCCGTTCCGCACCTGCACTATGGAGCAACTAACAACCGTCACCAAAGCGCAAGCACTGAAACACCCCAACTGGGACATGGGCGCCAAAATCACGATAGACTCTGCTTCCATGATGAACAAAGGGTTCGAGGTAATCGAAGCCAAATGGCTGTTCGGTGTACGTCCCGACCAGATAGAAGTCGTGGTACACCCGCAATCCGTCATCCACTCCATGGTACAGTTTGAGGACGGTGCCGTGAAAGCACAACTGGGAATGCCGGACATGCGCCTGCCCATCCAATATGCCTTCTCCTATCCCGACCGGTTGAAAGCCTCTTTCCCGCGCCTGGACTTCAAGCTGTGCACGGAACTGACGTTCGAGCAACCGGATACCACCCGTTTCCGTAACCTCGCCCTGGCCTACGAAGCGCTACATCGTGCAGGCAATATGCCTTGCATTGTCAATGCCGCCAATGAAGTGGTGGTAGCTGCCTTCCTGCAGGACAAAATTTCGTTCCTTGGCATGAGTGAAGTAATAGAAAAGACCATGTCGCGCGTATCCTACTTACAGAAGCCCACCTATGAAGACTATGTGGCTACGGATGCCGAAGCCCGACGGATAGCAGAAGAGCTGATTTGATAGATACACCGGAATGAAAAGAATTATAAAAAACATCTACTCATTTGATACGTTAAATAAGAAAACGTACCTTTGCGAAAATTATAAAAATCGTAAAACAGCAAATAATTAGATGGAAACATTCTTGATTCGTGCCCTGCAACTCATTATGAGCCTCTCGTTGCTCGTTATTGTTCATGAGGGGGGGCACTTCCTTTTTGCGCGTCTGTTCAAGACGCGGGTAGAAAAGTTCTGCTTATTCTTTGACCCTTGGTTCACATTATTCAAGTTCAAGCCCAAACACAGTGACACGGAATATGGTATCGGGTGGCTACCCTTAGGTGGTTATGTAAAAATAGCAGGTATGATAGACGAATCTATGGATACCGAACAGATGAAGCAACCCATGCAGCCATGGGAGTTCCGTGCCAAACCGGCATGGCAACGCCTGCTGATTATGGTAGGCGGTGTATTGTTCAACTTCCTGCTCGCATTGTTCATCTATTCCATGATACTTTTTACTTGGGGCGACGAATATATACCAGTACAAAAAGCCCCATTGGGTATGGATTTTAACGAAACAGCCAAAGCCATAGGCTTCCGCGACGGCGATATCCTAATATCTGCCGACGGGGTACCGTTCGAACGCTATGATGGCGACCTGCTGACCAGTATTGTCGATGCTCGCCAGGTAAGCGTATTGCGTGATGGGGAAGCTGCTTCAGTCTACATCCCCGAAGACATGATGAACCGCTTGCTGGCAGACAGCGTGCGTTTCGCCAGTTTCCGTTTCCCTTATGTAGTCGACAGCCTGATTGTAGGATACCCTGCCGCTTCCGCCGGTCTGCAAGTGGGCGACAGCATCACCCACTTGGATGGAAAGTCAATAAGCTACTACGACTTCAAAGAAGAGATGCTGAAGCGCAAGAAAGCCAATGCATCCCATGAGGTAACCTTAACATACGTCCGTAACGGTGTGACAGACACCTTGAGCATGATGACCAATGCCGACTATGAAATAGGCGTAGCAGCACGTACGGCAACCGACAAACTGCTGCCCGTTGTCCGCAAGGAATACAGTTTCCTTTCCTCTTTCCCTGCCGGCGTATCTTTGGGGGTAAAGACTCTGAAAGGCTACGTAGGCCAGATGAAATATCTCTTCTCCAAGGAAGGAGCCAAGCAACTCGGAGGTTTCGGAACCATCGGCAGTATTTTCCCCGCCACGTGGGACTGGCACCAGTTCTGGTACATGACGGCATTCCTCTCCATCATCCTTGCCTTTATGAATATTCTGCCCATCCCCGCACTGGACGGCGGACATGTGTTATTCCTCATTTACGAAATCATTGCACGCCGCAAGCCCAGCGACAAGTTTATGGAACGTGCGCAGATGGTGGGCATGTTCCTCTTGTTCGGTTTGCTGATTTGGGCAAACTTCAACGATATACTGAGGTATTTCTTTTAAAGAACAAGACATAAAAAAACGCATCATCCATTCGCAGTAGAACGGATGATGCATTTACATCAAACAGATGATGTGTTCGGGGCAAGCAGACGATGCGTTTGAGCCAAACACATCATCTGTTTTTTCTGTGTCTTATACCAAATGGCCGATCCACTCTTCTCTATCGCCCGGAAGCAGGTCTATTACCGGAACTTCAACCATTGTATAGCAACCCGGCTGCTGACGCATAGCGGCACGCGCCACACATACCAGCACTTGTGCCGTGAGGGCAGGATTGTTAATACGCATGTTGAACTCAAATAGCTGGTTCTGCGTCTTGCCGGACACACCCTTACGGGTCAAGTTTACCCCATGACCCATATCGAGCAGTGCATCCACACTCGGAACCAATTTTACATGTGTTTCGTCATTCACGAAGTACGGGTCGGCTTTGATGGCTGCAGCCACCTTGTCAAATTCGTAGCCATCCTTCAACTCGATGTACACCATACGACGGTGAATACCGGTTCCCGTGGGAATAGTCATGGAAAGGGCGGCTTTCACACCTTCGATGGCCTTTACAGCCACCGTATGTCCCATGCTCATGCCCGGACCAAAATTAGTATAGGTAATGCCCTTCGGAGCAATGGCTTCCAGCATGGTGCGGACAATGGAGTCACTACCCGGGTCCCAGCCGGCAGAAATGATGGATACCGTATTATGCTTTTTAGCCTCTGCATCCAGTGTGCGGCGCAAGGCAGTGATACCCGTATGGATATCGAAACTGTCCACAGTATGAATGCCTAAAGCAAGGATCTCCTTTGCATACTCTTCCACTTTGCGGGTAGGCGTACAAAGGATAGCAACATCCACGTCTTTCAGTTCCTTGATATTCTTCACAACGGGATATGCACCCAGTTCCGCAGGACAGTTTTCAGCTCCGGCACGGCGCACTACACCGGCAATTTCGAAATCGGGAGCTGCTTGCAGGGCTTCGAACACATAGTGCCCGATATTGCCATAGCCAACAATGGCTGCTCTTACTTTTTTCATTCTTTTTATGAGTTTATTTATCAGTTTTCTACTTTATCGGCGCAAAAGTAAGCATTTTAATTTATTATACCGGCAGAACTCACTGCTGTTTTACACAGTTTTTTCTTTTTTTAGTGAGTGAAAGTCCAATAATAATTCATACATTCGCAGATGATATGTGCGCAAGGTGCATTTTGGGCCAACAAGTAAAAGAATTATGATAGAATACATCAGAGGCGGAATTGCCGAACTAAGTCCGGCAACTGCAATAATAGACTGTAACGGACTGGGATACGGTGTCAATATTTCATTGAACACGTATGCTGCCATCCAGGGTAAAAAAGAATGCAAATTATATGTATACGAAGCTATCCGTGAAGACGCCTATGTCCTCTACGGATTCGCCGACAAGCAGGAACGCGAACTATTCCTGCTGCTCATCTCCGTGTCAGGCATCGGCGGAAATACAGCCCGCATGATTCTCTCGGCACTCTCGCCATCCGAACTGATAAATGTCATCAGCACGGAAAACGCCACTCTACTGAAAACAGTCAAGGGTATCGGGCTAAAAACAGCACAACGGGTGATTGTGGATTTGAAAGACAAAATCAAGACCGGCAGCGTTGCCACCGGCAACGCAGGGACCATAGGTACACTGGTATCGGCAGCCAACGTACAAGTACAAGAAGAAGCCGTAGCCGCCCTTACCATGCTGGGCTTTGCACAAGCCCCCTCACAAAAAGTAGTGCTTGCCATTTTGAAGGAAGAACCAAGCGCACCGGTGGAACAAGTCATCAAATTGGCATTAAAAAGACTATAATATTTATCTAAAACAAATCATGACAACAATCAACATGCAATATTGGTTGGGGGCCAATGAACGCACCCACGTACTGCCAACGGACAAATGGTACCTCGACTTTGCCACAAGCATCCTGCCCCTCGTCAAGACCTCTCCCTTGTTCAACAAGGAAGACCTGCGTACCCAAATTGACGCAGCCATCTCCCTCGGCATGTACTTTCAAGACGCCATTGCCCAAAGCGGAGGCTGGAAACTTTTCTCCGAAGCCTTTCAGGGAGTATACGGAACTTACCTACCGTTCTATCCACTGGGTGACGATTATACGCCCGATGAAATAAATCAGGAAGACATTGCATTCGTACTGTGGACATTGAAATCACAATTCAGTATTTTTGACAAGGAATACACCTTGTTCAGTCCTTATGACAAAGACCTGCTTGCATTAAGCCAAAGCGCCTATGAACTGATGGATGCACGTTTCGAAGAAGCTCCCATCAGCGAGGAAGAATCTTCCTTCCTTTGGGTAATGGGACTTGATTTACTGGATATGCCCATTACTCCGCTGCCGGAAGTCACTCCGGAAACCAAACTGAGCAAAGATGCCGCCCGCTGTCTGGAATACAGCCAGGGGAAACCGCTGCTATACTTCACCGATTACAAGGAGCTTTGCACTTTCTTTGTCGATGTCTTGGGATGGGAAAACAAACGGTCCGCATTATTGCCCGACCTGGAATACAAAAAAGAGTTCGTGATTTATGCCAACGCCAAAGGTATGCTCGTAGCCCACAACGTGGCCGCCTATTTCTGTGAAGAACATAACCCGATGTACGATGCCAAACGCGCTGCTGCAGAGGGTTACAAGATGTTCTGCCAACCTGGAGAGTGTCCGTTCGACCTGCTGAAATACGGAATGGCCAAAGGAATTCTACCCGATGTGGAACTTCCCTTCCTGAAAGGAAAAGAAACACTGCATCAATATTGGGACTTTATAGCCCGCTACTACTTATGTGAATATTATGAAGGCGAGTAACCATTCCGGCATAAAGCCCAAACGGAGCAACAAGGCCAAGCCAACCGGAAAACGGATTGGTAAATCCAAACCTTCGAAAGCGAATAATCAGCTTAACAGAAGGGTGAAATAATGGAAAATGGATAATGGAAAAACAAACAGTGCAGCGTATTTATTGAAACCGCATGGCAATTTTCCATTATCCATTATCCATTATCAATTTTCAAAGTTCCACAATCTCTTCCTTACACAACGTCAGTTTCTCCACTCCTTCCGCTGTTACAACCCAAGAGTTTTCGATACCGACGGGACCAATGCCTGGCAAAACAATCTTCGGTTCCAAAGCAAAGACCATGCCCGGTTCCAGCTCCTGCTTCATGCGTGGAGCCAGCACCGGCATTTCATTGATTTCCAGTCCGATGCCATGACCGATAAACTTGGCTTTTTGAGTGGCTCCCATAAAGTTGTCGGCAAAGCCCGCTTTGGTGACAATATCGATAGCGAGATTGTAAAGGTCCTCACAAACAGCACCCGGTTTCGCTTTTTCTACAACAGCCTCTTGTATGTCCAGGCAAACCTGATGGGCAACATATGCCTTTTCCGGCAACTTTCCGATAGAGAATACACGGCTCATGTCTCCCATATAGCCATAGAAGTTACCCCCCATATCAACCATAAAGCTCTGGCCGGGTTGCAACAGTGCACCGTTCACACTGATAGGCAGTGACGGGTCAAGTCCTTCGCCTCCCAGAGCAAAATCATAGGGGGCAGGCGCAGTGGCATTGTCTCCTGCCAGCAGACTTCCCATAAAAATCTCCATACTTTGTCCGAAGGTACGAAAAATACCCAGACAACCTTCCAGACGCATCAGGCGCTCTATTTCGATGGATAACTGGCGGTCTGTCATTCCCGGTCTATAAACCGAGGGTATTTGTTCGTAAGCTTTAGCATGTGCAATGCTGGAACGACGGAACATCTCAATCTCTATTTCAGTCTTGACACTTCGGGCCTTCCGGATAAGTGCCGTACCACAAGGAAGCACCTCCGTTTCAGGGAAACACGCAGCCAAACGGTTATATTCCGTAAAAGACAACTCATCTCCCTCCAGCATCAACCTCGCAGGTATGGGCAAACCACATTCCTTTAGTAAGTCAGGCAGTTGTTCCGGTTTACGGATAGGATGAATATGTTCCCCTTCAATATTGTTAGGACGTTTGATGAATAAACGGGCGGGAGCATTCAACGGCAGATACAAGTAACCGCTGACGACACGTCCGTACGTATAGATTAAGTTTACATTGCAAGCGATAAGAGCGGCATCAATCTCTTGTTGAGCCATGAGAGAGCGTATTTTATCACGTCTCAGTTTCAATTCAGGTAGTAACATCTCTTTGTCATTTATGGTTTCTCGGATACAAAGATACAACTTTTTTAATTGAGAATAAAAAAAGTACTGCCCCATACCTTCACAGGCGTAGGGCAGCACAAACCACAAATACAAATACAACTAAACAAAGTTTCTCTCTTAGATAATTCCCTGACCCATCATGGCATGAGCCACCTTCATGAAGCCGGCGATATTCGCTCCCTTCACGTAGTTGATGTAGCCATCAGGTTCTGTCCCATATTTTACGCATTGAGCATGAATTCCGTGCATGATGGCGTGGAGTTTTTCATCCACTTCGGCTGCACTCCAGCTGAGGTGCATGGCGTTCTGCGACATTTCCAGTCCGCTGGTAGCCACACCACCTGCATTGACAGCCTTACCCGGTGCATACATAATCTTGTTGTCAATGAAAAGGTCGATAGCTTCGGGCGTACATCCCATATTGGAGATTTCGCCTACACATGTCACCTTGTTGTCAATGAGGTGTTGTGCATCTTCGCCGTTCAGCTCGTTCTGGGTAGCGCAAGGCAGAGCGATGTCCGCTTTCACTTCCCACGGGCGTTTGCCTGCCACGAAAGTAGAGCCGGGGAATTCGTCGGCATACGGTGCTACGATATCGTTGCCCGATGACCGGAGTTCCAGCATATAATCTATCTTTTCGCCACTGATACCGTTCGGGTCGTAAATGTAACCGTCGGGACCGGAGATGGTAACCACCTTGGCACCCAATTCGGTAGCCTTGGTAGCAGCACCCCAAGCCACATTTCCAAAACCGGAGATAGCCACGGTCTTGCCCTTGATGTCAATGCCTTTTGTCTGTAACATTTGGTTTACGAAATACAAGCCACCAAATCCTGTTGCTTCAGGACGAATCAGCGAACCGCCAAATTCCAATCCTTTACCGGTAAATGTGCCCGTAAATTCGCGAGTCAACTTCTTATACATACCGAACATATAGCCCACTTCGCGACCGCCTACACCGATATCACCGGCAGGAACATCCATATCCGGACCGAGGTGACGCCACAATTCCAGCATGAAGGCCTGACAGAAACGCATGATTTCAGCATCGCTCTTTCCGCGCGGAGAGAAGTCGGAACCACCCTTACCACCGCCCATAGGCAATGTAGTCAAAGCATTCTTGAAAGTCTGCTCAAATCCCAGGAATTTGAGGATAGAAAGATTTACGGAAGCATGGAAACGAATACCGCCTTTGTACGGGCCAATGGCATTGTTGAACTGCACACGATAACCAAGGTTCGTCTGAACTTCACCCTTATCATCCACCCACGTTACGCGGAAAGTAAAGATACGGTCAGGTTCAACCAGACGTTCTATAATTTTCGCTTTCTCGAACTCAGGATGTTGGTTATAGATATCTTCGATGGAAAGAAGAACTTCCTTTACGGCTTGAAGATACTCAGACTCGCCGGGGTGCTTTGCCTCTAAAGAGGCCATGATACGTTCGATATTCATAATATTACGTTTTAAAGGTTATTACCTTGTTGACTTCACGCTATTCAAACAAAATGTCAATGAATAACACCGCAAATATAAGAAAACTTTTCAAAACAGCTAAATTTTACGGTTATATTTTGATTAAAGAATGATAAAATGTCAAATCCCCGGCATTCTCTATTCATACCTAAATGGTCTATTCTTTTCCTATTCTGTCAACAATTCGCCATAACGGCATAAATATAGAAAAAATTATAATAAAGAAAATAAGAAATGACGAATAATTTACGAAAAAAGACACAATCCTCACGGACTATGCCTTTCCAATTGCTAACTTTAATTCTTAAATGCTTGTATTAAATCCGCAACATAATAATTACTATGTACGGACAAGCTTCATAATTTCTTCAATCCTTTTACCTCTTCTTTTGTTGCTTCTCGAACACTGATAGCCACCCCTCCACTACTTGCCAGAGGTTGACGCAGCACACTCTTTGACGTTACTATGCCACGACGGATGTCATAGCTCTGCGGATTATCTTTCCAGTCTGCATCCCGACCATCTGCATAAACGGTAACAATATATTTCCTTCCTTCGGGTAAGAAAGAGAAAGGAATAGTTGCCGTACGAGGATGTTCGTCGGTAATAGCACCTACATACCACTCTTGTTTTCCTTTGGCTTGACGAGCCACTGTGATATAATCACCCGGTTCGGCTTCCAGATACCAAGAATTGCTCCAATCCACCGCTACATCCTTAATAAATTGAAACGCATCGGGAAAACGGCGATAATTATCCGGCAGGTCTGCTGCCATCTGTAACGGAGAGGGCATCGTTACATATAGAGCCAATTGTTTTACCAATGTAGTACCCGCCTGACCTTTAGGTTTCGAACCATTATAATACGAAAGTTTTGTCTGGAAAATACCAGGAGTGTAATCCATCGGACCACCCTTCAACCGAGTAAACGGCAAGATACAAGTATGATCCGGATCATTGCCCCCCATAGATTCAAACTCACCACCACGGGCAGATTCTTGCGCTACCCAGTTGGGCCAGGTACGGCACAAGCCGGTGGGACGAACAGCCTCGTGACTATCTACCATAATCTTATAATCAGCAGCACGCTTCACCACATGTATATAATGATTGTTCATCCATTGTGAGGAATGATATTCACTACGGGGAATGATTGAGCCCACATATCCGGTCTTTACAGAATTATAGCCATTATCTACCATAAATTGAAAGGCTACATCCAGCTGCCGCTCATAGTCGGCAGCATTAGCAGCCGTCTCATGATGCATGATAATCTTTACTCCCTTTGATTTGGCATAGGCATGTAGTACCGCAACATCAAAGTCCGGATAAGGTTTGTCAAAAAGGAACTGACGATCCTTACGATAGGATGCCCAATCTTCCCAACCTTCATTCCAGCCCTCAACCAATACCGCATCAATACCATTCTCCGCCGCAAAGTCTATGTACTCTTTCACATGTTCAGTATTGGCCGGATGATGTCCATTAGGAGTTAACTTTGAATAGTCGGTTATGCCGGGTTTAGCCTTATAATAGTCGCTATATGCCCATGTACCTCCTCCACCAGTAAACATCTCCCACCAGACACCGATAAATTTCTGTGGCTTAATCCAAGAAGTATCTTCCAGCTTACAAGGTTCATTCAGATTAAGAATCAACTGAGAAGCAAGGATGCTACGTGCATCGTCACTAACCATAATTGTACGCCACGGGGTATGCAACGGTAATTGCAGATATCCTTTCTTTCCTAATTTATCGGGAGTAAGATGAGCAGAAAAGTTAAACTCTTTATCATCCACATTCAGCAACATGGCAGAATAATCTACCAAGGCAGCTTCATGAATATTGATATAAAGTCCTTCGGTAGTCTTTATCATAAGGGGTGTTTGTACTGTGAATGAAGTCGCTTTAGCTTCATATCCTTTTTTACGTAGATTACGTTCCATAGCTTCGCGCACTTCGGAAATGGCCGCAGTAGTATAGGCAAACTCATTCGTATCATAATCACCGGGAATGCAATAGAGTGTATGATTACCGGTCAGATTGAATTCCGTCAGTTCGTCTTTTACCGTCAGATAATTCATGGTTTTCTGCTCCGGCAACTCATAACGGAATCCGAGTCCATCGTCAAACAATCGAAAACGTACAATCATCATACGGTCGTGCTTTGCCGGTTGTGAGAGAGTGACAGTAAGTTCATTGTAATGGTTACGGACTTTTTCATACTCTCCCCATACAGGCATCCAAGTTTCATCAAAAGTAGAATTTGTTGCATCAAGAATCCGGAAGCCATTTGACAAATCCGCTTCTTCCATAAGTATTCCCAAGGCAGAAGGTTCTACAACCGGCTCTCCTTTGTAATATAAGCTATAGACCGGCCCCCCCTCGGAATCAAGCACAACATTGAGTTTCAGATTCCCATTGGGAGATGACAATTCGTGTGCCATCGCCACACAAGCAATTCCCAGAAATACAACTGTTAATAATACATGTTTCATATACATCCGTTATTGTTGATATATAAAATATTGATAAGGTTCCATCGTCATTACTGTAGGCAACTCCACATCCACACCGGCAATCACATCGGTCATGGTCTTGCCAGCATGCTCCATAGGTACTTTCACTTGTACAGACTCATTGGCAGTATTCACCATGACCAACATGCCATGACTGCCTGCTGCCCGATAAAATGAAGCGACATCTCCGGTAGTATAAACTTCCAGTTCACCACCACGTACACTGCTCGTAGCTTTATAGGCTCTGATGATTTCTGCCATCTCTTGCGCAAAGACTTCATTGGACTTCAAGTCTATAACTCCGTAATTGAAAAAGTTAAGTGACCGCGGATAGGCTACTTCCTGCGAACTATAAATAAGAGGTATCCCCTCGAGCATAGTCGTCAATACAAAAGCAGACATGGCACCACGCTCACCGCCATAACATTCTATCGGTGAAGCCTCACTTGCCTGGTCATGATTAGTAGAATAGCGTAACCGTAACGTACCCTTCGGCATTCCCTCCAATTCGGAAGTATTCATAGCATAAAGGTCAGTAAGTGAGCATTTACCGGCATAATAGTCTTTCAGTTTACTATGGAAGTTCCAGCCGTAGAGCAGATTGAAACCATTGTTCATTAAAGACGTTTTTCCGCCTTCGGCAAGCATCAGCAAATTATTGTCAAGTGTACGGAGCTCGGCGATTGCTTTCTTCCAGAAAGCATCTGGTACCCCCTCGGCATAATCACAACGGTATCCATCAATACCAATTTCTGTTACCCAATACTTCATGGCATCAATCATGGCTTGCTGCATGGTTTCGTTGTCAAAATTCAAGTCAGCAACATCCGCCCAAGGCTGTTCTTGAGGTTGTACCACATTGCCATTTGCATCCTGTGTATACCAATCCGGATGCTCAGTCACCCAAGCATTGTCCCACGAAGTATGGTTGGCAACCCAGTCAAGAATCACTTTCATTCCTTTGGCATGGGCAGCATCTACCAGTTCTTTCAAGTCTTTTTTTGTTCCGTAACGTGTATTCAGCTTTTTATAATCCTTTATACAATAAGGTGAATTCACACTTTTCAGTACTCCCGGCTCATTTACAGGCATCAGCCAAAGCACGGTAGTTCCCAGGCTTTGAATACGGTCAAGCTCTGCTTTGATGGCAGAGAACGCATTTTCTTCGGCAAAAATGCGGGGATTTGCCTCATAAATCACCATATCCGAAGCCATGTATTCTTCCTGTGGGACGGGAATCGGTTCCATGTCACTCTGACTATCACTACACCCCATACAAGAATGTAGCATCGTAAAGAGCAGTGTCGCAATTATTACTTTTTTCATATTTCTACTTTTTATCTATACTTATACTCATTGGCGGAACTGATATCTGCAAAAGGAGCATCCAAACTCTCCAGTAATGGGCATTGGCAGAAAAGATACTAAGCCTTAATACTAAAAATCCCGGAAGCCAATACTAAAAAACAAAAGAGCTAAGAGATAACTTTTTCCCAAGGCTTGGTTTTTCTATCCCAAGACTTGGGATAGAAAAACCAAGCCTTGGGACATATATCCGCAAGATTGAAAAGAGATATCCTATCCCCAATCTCATTCCACCAATAGGTCATTTAACATCTTCATTACTATACAAAACTCATTTCAAGAAATTATTCTGATTAGAAACAAAAGCCGCTTCAGATTCCGGTTCAGAGTCTCCGTCCGGATTGTTAGGGTCAATCTCCTCACCAGCTATGTCCGTAATACGGAAATAATAATCTCGATCAAGCGTCACTGCTGCGAGGTCAAATTGTGAGCCTCCATTGTTATTATTCATTATCAGATTGTAAGTCAATCCCTTATTTGCTTCACCTGTATCGTAATAATTATACGTGACACCTTTTATCTCAACACTACCGGTTGGTAATATTCCTGGCCAACTGCCAAAGAGTTCCGGTATATCATTTCCCCACGCATATATGGTTGTTTCTGCCCATCCGGACTGGTCTTCAATAAAAATGGTATAACCATCATGGATGACCACTGCATCCGGATCTATTTCCGTCCAACCGCTTTCTGTGATTTCCAAATATATGTCACGGTCAAGAGTAAAGTTCTGTGGTCCATCAAATTGTGAACCTACTCCATTATCGTTAAATATCAAATTGTAAACCAATCCCTTATTTGCTTCACCTGTATCAAAGTATTTATAGGTAATTCCTTTTATCTCAACGCTACCAGTAGGTGAAATACCGGGCCAACCTCCAAAAAGTTCCGGCAAATCATTTCCCCACGCATAAAGTGTCAGTGCATCCCAACCTGTATTGTCCATCACGAACACAGCATAACCGTCATGGGTCACTTCACTTGGGTCTTCCGGCTCCTCAAAATAAGCATTCCAGCGGGTTACCGTTATATCAGTGCGAGTACCTACCTTAGCCGAAATTTGATGTAAAGCATCCCCATTCTGCAAAGTACGCTCTATACCTTGTGTCTTAGAAACGAAATAAAAGCCATCGGCAAGTGTCTTTCCATTAACAAAATCTTCCGGATAGAGGTATATGCCCCATTTAACATCATTGTTTGCAGCTTTCTCCATCTGCCACTTAAGGTCTCCGGAAGCAGCATCCTGACCTCCATTGAAATCGCCTGCAATATAAATTATTTCATCGGCACCAGTTCCTTGGGGCATAATCACCTCCAGCAAGATAGCATCGCTACGAAGTTCAAATTGCGGCAACTCATGGTCAAACACAATTTCCTCCTTGTCACAACTACTGATGAAAGCTACAAAAAGCAACAAAAGCCATAGCGGATTACATATATATTTTTTCATTGTTACTATTATTATAGGATGATTAATAATTAGGATTCTGTACCAGTCCCGGATTTACCATAAGGGCAGACTGGGGCAAGGGATACCACTCGTATTTGCGGTCACGTTTAGCCGGATAGCTTAAACCGTCGTCCGTGGCACGGCCAAAGAACCACCATTGCCCTTGCGTAAACTTATCGAAACGACGCAAGTCTGTACGACGACGACGCCCCTCTCCCAAGAATTCAAGTCCCCATTCACTCAACATCCAATCCATATCAAAGGATGTAAAACCAGGACCGGGCTGTTCGAGAGCCGATTTATCTGTAAAATAGCGTGTTTTAACTCTATATACCAGTTCTTTAGCACCTTCCGTATCACCTGCACGCATTTTACATTCAGCAAGAGTATAGACCACTTCACTCAAACGGAATTCCACCTCATCGATGTTTTGGAAATCAATGCCTGCACTCTCCGGATAAACCGGATATCTTACCAAACGGACACCTGAATTCGTTTCACCCCAGCGAGGTGACATGACAGTCTCCAGATTACGTCCTAAATTAAGGAATGTACCCACCTGATCCACATAAACCAAATCCTGACCGTCACGGTCGGCATCTGCTTTCAAAGCCGCACCCTTACCATAGTTGGCTTTAATAGCCCCTTTCAAAAAAATGCCTTGATAGTTTCCTGTTGTTTCATTATACACATAGTTCTGCTTACGGATATCTTTATCGTGGAAACGTTCATAAACTGCTCCTAACTTATCACCGTAGTCGGTAAGAAAGCTCTTAGGATTGTCAGTACCACCATACGGCTGTACATTTCCAGAATTATCCCATGAAGGTGCCAAGCATACACAATTCCATCCGCTCTGGCTGTATGTACCTCCAAAGTAATCCCAACAATTGTAAGGCATGAAAGGCATGTTACGCATCCAACCGGTATTGACCTGACCGACTTCCATCGCCAATGCCATTACAACTTCCGGACATTCTACATTGTTTATCGAATAAATATCGCGATAGTCATCGGTAATGCTGTAAGTACCATAATCGCCATTCAGAATTTTTTGGCAAAGAGTGGCACACTCATTATAACTGTTTTGTTTGATAAACACCTCAGAATTCAGCAACAAGCGCATCTTAATCATACGATTGGCAGCTTGGTTCATGCGGTTGCGAGTCTTTCCAGAACCATCTTCTTTCATAAGATCTGTAACTGACTCATCTAATTCCTGACTGATAAAATCGTAGATAATCTTGCACCCCTTATCAAAATCAGTATCTGCAGAACCAGGGATTTCCGCACCCGAAGAAATGTTCAAGGGAAGTGCTCCACCCCAAATCTCAAAGATATTGTAGTATGCCCAAGCACGCAGGGTACGTACTTCGGCAATATAACTATTCAAAGCATCCTCAGTCATGCGTATAGATGCGGGGCTGATTGCCTGCAAATCTGTAATAAGCGTATTGCAAAGCCCAATAGTGGTCCACGCATTCTCCCAAGTTTGGCGAATAATGGTTGATTCTGACGTCCAGGTATGTGAAGACAAAGCAAACTTCAATGCCTCATCCCATCCCCAAAGTCCACCGTTCCAACTGCGCCATGCCACCTGGTCGGCAGAAAACTCCTGCAAATACCAGAAGTATTCCAAATAACTATATGCAGCTTTCGAATAGATGGCTGCCACTGCCCCCTGAACACTCGTCTCATCTTGATAATAAATTCCGGCATCCACACGATCGAACACTTCCTCGTCCAAATTAGTACAAGAGAAAAGTGAACATGACATAATCATCGCCAATAACCAACGACATTTTATATATTTCATATCTTTCATATTTTTAATAATTTGTTTCTCATTTATTTGAAGCGAAGAGTCACACCTAAACTCAATTGAGTTGCTGTAGGATAAGCACTATTACTATCTACTCCCGGCTGGATACCATTCACGTCTATAATTGAAGGGTCATTACCAGAATATCCGGTCAAGGTAAACAGATTCTTGGCAGACAGATATATGCGCATATTATCCAGTAACTTACGGTTCTTAGGAGTAAAATTATATCCCAAGGTTACATTTTCCAGTTTTATGAAGCTACCATCCTCCAGGAAATAGGAAGATATTACTCCACCACCGGTACGGATATTCTTATCTTCCAGATACGCAGAGCGAAGAACATTATCTGTACCACATCCCTGAAGCCCCATACCATATTTACGCATATTGAATACATCAAAACCGAATGTACCGCGGAAGAATACACTCAAATCAAAATTTCTCCAAGTCAGGTTGTTACTCCAAGACAAGAAGTGCTTGGGAGCACCATTGCCAATATAACGTTTATACTTGGCATCAGCCTGAGAAATCGGTATTTGCTCATCTTTATCATTCAAAATAAGCATATTGCCATTTTCGTCAACACCTGCATATTCATAACCGTAGAACTGCCCTATCTCTCCCCCTTCCTGCACACGGAAGAAATATTCGCTGGAGCCAGTACCCGGTTTTAAGTAAAGGTCGAGATAAGATGCCTTGTAAATATCGTTAGAAAGTTTGGTCAACTTAGTCTTCCCATAAGAATAATTGATTCCGCTCGTCCACTTCACTGCTGTTTTAGTAAGGATGTCACCATCCAAAGATACTTCTATACCGGTATTTTTCGTTGTTCCAACGTTAACCAAAATAGTGGAATAGACAAAAGGCGGTTGAGGTGCCGTGTACGTATAAAGCAAGTCTTTAGAACTACGGTCAAAATACTCCACTGAACCACGTAAACGATTCCATAGAACAAAATCAACACCCAGATTAATCGCAACGCTCTTTTCCCAAGCCAAATCCGGATTAGCATTACTAGAGGGAGCATAGCCCGTTACCCAACGCCCGTCAAAGAGATAACTACCATTGGTATTGTAAGTAGAAAGTGATTTATAAGCATCAAAATCCGAACGACCGGTAATTCCGAAAGAAACACGCGGTTTCAAACTGGTCAACACTTTCCGGGTATTCTTCATAAAGCCCATCTCCATCATTTCCCAAGCCAAAGAAGCTGCTGGGAAGTACCCCCACTTTTGGTTAGCACCAAATTTGGAAGAGCCTTCATAGCGCAACGAAGCCGATGCAAAAAGCATATCCTTCCAATTATAGTTCAACCGACCAAAGAAGCCAATAAGTGTCGATTCAGAGCGACCGCTATATAAACTTGCCAAACCATCCTTCAGATAAGAGCCACTGCCCAAATCCCAATATTTCGTATTATCAAAAGAGAAGTCGTTGTTACTACCACCAATCTGTTCCCAGATAGACTTCTCATAAGTATAGCCCACTACAGCCTTAATATTGTGGTCGCCCAAGTTCAGTGCATAATTTCCCAACCACTCCAATCGATTGGTGTACCATTTCTGATACTTCATTTCCGCACGTCCTTTATAACCATTCCAATAGGACTCCGAACCGGCAGACGAAGCATAATATTGTTGCTTCATGTCATTGTAATGCAATGAGTAACTTAATGTTGTATTCAACAAATGCTTTTCTGTCTGCAAAATATTCAGTTTAGCCTCAGCCGTACCCAACAAATACATACGCTGGCCGTTGTTATCTCTCAAAGCAAGCTCCGCAACCGGATTGGTTGCACCCGTAGGAGAAGTAGGCTGATAATACGAACCGTCTGCATTATATACCGGCATTGTAGGATTCATTGTGAGTGCCCTATCGAAGAAACCATCATTTCCCCAGGTTTCATTTACACGACGTGCACTCAACGAACCGTTGAATTGTAAGCGATTCTCCAGTACACGCTGTTCCATAGAAAAACGACCTCCAAATTCTTCACGACCACTCACGATGTCAAGTCCATTGGCACTTTTGTAATTGAAGGAAGCACCATAGAAACCATTCTTTGTGCTACCATCAATAGATATATATTGGTTTGTGTCGTATGCTACATCACGAGTAATCAGTCCATACCAGTCAGTGTCGGCTCCATAGTCTGTACCTCGTCTCGAACGACGGAATTCATCAGCCGACAGAATATCCGGAGAGGGCTTGGCTACATTAAAAGCGATGTAACTGTCATATGTGACTACCGTTTTTCCAGCTTCACCCGAGCCACGTTTCGTTGTAACTAAAATCACACCATTAGCACCTCGCGTTCCGTAAATAGCAGCTGAACCCGCATCTTTCAATACCGTAATAGATTCAATATCCTGTGCAGCGATGTTACGGATATCGCCACCTGCCACACCATCTATGACAATCAAAGGACTATTACTTGCAGAAACAGATGTTGCACCACGTACTTGTAATGAAGAACTGGAGTTAGGATTGGCAGCTGCCTGCGTATTGACATTCAAGCCCGCGACTTTTCCCGATACCATTTCCATCGGGTTATTCATAGCCCCCAAATTAAAATTTTTCTTATCCACTTGTACAATGGAACTGGAAACTTCTTTTTTACTCAATGAACCGTAACCCACTACTACAACTTCTTCCAACACCTGCTGGTCATCATGCAAGACAACATCAATCTTGTTTCTACCGGATACGTTCAGTTCCTGCGTTTGGTAACCTACATAAGAAAAAATAAGTATTGCATCAGGATTGACATTCAATAACACATAGTTACCGTCAATGTCAGTTATCACCCCCGAAGTTGTACCCTTTACCAATACACTTGCACCGATAAGACCTTCACCCGTTGCATCGGTCACCTTTCCTTGTACCTGAAGTTGTTGCGCAACAGCAACACCAGTCATCATAAGAAAACCCAGTAAAAGGATCATGCGCTTTTTAAGGCATCTCTTTAGACTTTTCTTTTTCATCTTATTAGAAATTAGTTAAACAATAAATAGATTGATGCAAATGTATTATCAAAACAAACGCACGATTTGGGCTGAGATAAAAATCTAAAGTCCTGCAACAGGCAATCAACTATAATACAACGCATTACAAAAATGCTATTGCTACTAATTTCTAAATCATTTCTAAACTTTTTAAGGCAGAAGAAAGCCTCAAAAGGAGGATAAAATCAAAAAGAAGTTATTTTCATCACTCGTTCTTCAAAGTCCTCTTTACAAAGAGACTTGTTTTTTAGCTTGGAACGATAAGTATAGATGGTAGTTATGGAATAACGCAAAAATTCTGCAATACGCGCACTGTCTGTAATACCTAAACGAATCAGTGCAAATATGCGCAGTTCGGTAACAAGCAATTCTTCATTTTTAGGATGCAATTGTTCTTCAACTGGCAACAAACGATTAAATTCTTCTACAAAGTTAGGGAATATCTTAAGAAAAGATACATCGAAATTGTGATAGAACTCTTTCAACTCTTGATTTATGAAACGGTCGGACTTCAATGTACGATATAACTCCTCAAGTTTACCGGCAGCAGCCTGCTTGTTCAATATGCGGCGATATTCTTCCATCTTACTTATATAAGAGGAACTTAAACTGAGGAAACGTCCCAAATACTCTTCCTTAATATGATTGGCTTCCGTAAGAGTCTGATTAGTATGCAATAATCGTTCATTAGCCTCATGTTGAGACTTGTTCAGCTTCTTCAATTCACTATTCAATATACTCAATTGGGAATTGGCAGCAACAACTTTTTTACGGGCATAAGACAATTTTTTCATTTGCCATAGCACACACAGTACTGTCAATAGAAGGAAAACAGAAAGGATACATATGCCTGTAATAAACATTCTCTGCCGCTGTTGCTGTATTTCCTTTTCTTGCTGATAAGCACGATCTATGAGCGGAAGCATCTTGGAATTCTGCGAACTACGCAACCGAGTAGTATAATAATTAGCATCTTCCATACTAATCTTGATATAGTGATTAGCACGTTCCAAATCGCCCATTCCATAAAGTAATTCCGCTAATGCGCACAAAGAATAATTTTCTTTCACCACTGCCCTAATGTCAGCAATGGCACTGCTAATACGTGCTTCCATTTCTTTCTGCTTGTTCCCCACGACATGATAAGCAAAAGCCAGAATTGAAGTAGCTACTGCATACTCACGCGTATTGGATTTCAACCGAGGTAAAAAATTCTTCAATAAACATATAGCCTCCTGACTTTTTCCCTGGTCAATGAGCTGAGGTGCATGCACGACTACATATCTATAAGTATCTTCCGGTACTAGGCTGATTATAGAATCCCTATACAAATTTGCTATCCGAAGATAATTGTTCACGTAGTTCCGATCAGTGGCGTACTCTGCCTGATAGAGATATAGGTTTTCAAAACATACATAATAGTCCACTATATTTTCACCCTCCAACGTGTTACGAGGAAGCGATTTCAGCAATTCCATTGCTTCAACAAAAAGGCCCGAAGTATTTAGAATATGTACTTTATTTAATATAGAACTATTTATCCATTGCCTATTATTTAGCCGTGTGGCAATAAGAATATTTTCATTTATATAATGTAATGCAGAATCACTAATATAAGAATTATATTCGGCAAAAAGACGATTTTGTATCAGATAACGCTCCATGTCAGTAAGCCTCCCTTGCTTCAACTCATCCTTTATCAAAGAAATATACCGTTCTTTTTCTTCCTCGTATTGTCTACGCATTACGATAGTCTTATCCAGAACAGACAAAAGGCTATCTATTGCAGATGCATACATACCAAGCGAACATGGCAACAGCATTATTATTAAAATCAAGATACGCATCATAGGTTAACATTGTGACATAACTTCGCAAAGTTACAATTTTCTTCTGTTATGAAAATACGATTTTAGTATTTTCTTTGGCATTATAAGTCGTACATCATAGGGATTATACATCTACCGAAATTCATATTTCCTCTACTTCGGATAGCTTTTAAAGCTTTTATGGCAGTTTTCAAACCTCCTTCTGCCTAATAATGGCTAACATTGCAACCGAAACCAAAGGTTGACATCAACATGAGAAAGACATTATTATTTTTATACCTTTTATCTCTCGGCAGTATTGCCGCATACGGTCAGACACGTCTGACCCAAGACCCCAAACTGGAACGACAACTCCACGAAAGCGGACTGATACATCAACCCCTCCCCCTGGATATTGAAAACTCTTTCGAAACCAACGGATGGAAAAAGGAGGTCTTGCAAAGCGCTCCTCTCACCCGCTCGGCAGGTACAGAGGGATGGAGTCATTCCGGCGCAGGAAGCATGTCCTTCAGTACGGAAAAGACCGTTTCCGGCAAAGGCAGCATCAAACTGCAATTCCCCACATTCACCGGGAAAAGGGCGACCGGCTCTCCTTCCGACCCAGACTATGCCACCTACGGAAACAGCAGTGTTACCTATCATCTAGACGGCGCCAATCTGGAGAAGTACAACCGCATCGTATTCTCCATCTATCCCGATTGCGACGGCGCGCGCATCGTCAACATGAACCTCACGTTTCGCAATGCAGATACTCCTGCCAAGAAAGGATATAATCAGCCTTCGGGTTCACACCTCATTAACCTTATTAATAAGAAGTGGAACCAATGCTTCCTCGAAATAGACGAGTATCAGCGCGACAAGGTGATATCCATCACCTTCAGCACAGCCCTCAAAGGCAAAGACCGGACTACAGGAGATTCAGCTATCTACTACCTGGACAATCTACAACTGCAAACGGTGAAAGCCCCTGAGAAAGTCAGCGGATGGATACCTGCCGATGGAAAAATCTCCTACTCGACAACCGGCTATGCCGTCAACCACCCCAAAACCGCCCTCATCAACACAAACCTCACCATAGACGCCGGAAAGCGCTTCCAACTGCTTACCCCAACCGGAGAAATAGCTTACGAAGGAGACATCCGAAAAGAGAAAACCACTCTCGGAGAATTTGGCCTTATTGATTTCACCTCCTTCAATAATCCCGGAGAGTATCAGCTGAAGGTCGGAACATCGCTAACTCCCACCTTCCGGATTGGAGAAAGACTTTGGGAAGATTCACAATGGAAAGTTCTGAATTTCATCTTTTGCCAGCGCTGTGGACATCCGGTTCCCGGCAAGCATGCCTCCTGCCACGCAGACCTGATGTCCCGGCATGACGGACGCAGTATCTCCTACTCTGGTGGATGGCACGATGCGGGCGACTTGTCCCAGCAGACCCTGCAGACGGGAGATGTGGCTTTTGCCCTGCTCGAAGCCTATAATAAACAAAGAAACACCAACCCCACCCTCGCCGCCCGCCTGCGCGAAGAAGCGGAATGGGGAGTGGAGTTTATACTAAAGAACCGCTATGGAGACGGCTACCGCGCCAGCAGCATGGGATTGCTAATCTGGCAGGATGGTGTATTCAACACACTGGACGACATATCTTCTGTACGCGTGCAGAACATGGCATTCGACAATTTCCTCTATGCCGGATATGAGGCGTATGCCTCCATGACGCTGGACAACGACCCGATGCAGCAGGAATATCTTCTGCGCGTGGCCGAAGAAGATTTCGCTTTCGCCATGGAGAAATTCAAGAAAGACGGTTTCGACCAGTTCGTCCAGCCTTACGAACACAGTTACAACACTTCGAAAAGTCAGTATATGGCTACCATCTCCTGGTCGGCAAGCCAATTATACAAGCTGACCGGAAAACCTTCTTATGCGGACATCGCCGCCGAATACATCCGCTACACCCTCGACTGCCAGCGCACGGAACCGCTGAAAGACAAAGACGGGACACGCGGATTCTTCTACCGGGACAAATCCCGCAAATCCATCGTACATTACATACACCAGTCGCGCGAGCAGGTCTATATGCAGGCTATGGTGATGCTTTGCGAAACCCAGAAGGAGCACCCCGATTACCCTAAATGGGTGAATTCCATACAACTATATGGAGACTATCTGAAAGGAATGATGAAGTATACCCATCCCTACGGTATGATTCCAAGCGGTGTTTACCATGCAGAGGAATATAAGGATACCACCAACTTCTACGCCCTCCATCTGTTTCCCCCTGCCAATGCCAAGGAACTGTACACGGAACAGATTAAACGAGGAGTACAACTGGACAAAGAGCACTACATGAAACGTTTCCCCGTGTGGTTCAACATTTTCAACGGCAATACCGCCATCCATCTTTCCAACGGAAAGTCCGCCGCCATCTGCGGAAACTTCCTGAAGGACAAGGAACTGCTCAACATCGGTCTGGAACAGTTGTACTGGACCGTAGGCAAGAATCCTTTCGGACAATCCTTGATTTATGGAGAAGGACACAACTATCCGCAACTGAACACCTTCTCTTCGGGAGAAATGACAGGAGAGATGCCCGTCGGTATCCGTACCCTGGGCAACGACGATGTCCCCTATTGGCCGCAAACCAACAATGCCTGTTATAAAGAGGTATGGGTTACCTCGGCAGGCAAATGGCTGTCTCTGATTGCGGAATATTAGATAATGAAGAATTAATACTTATAAATTATAAATTACAAATTATGAAACATCTGTTTATTTTATTGTTTACGGCTTGCACCCTGCTGACGTACGCACAAGTCCCCGAAGGTTATCCGGCAAACTATGCCAAAGCTCCTCGCTTCAAGGCCTTGATTTATTACACGCAACATGCGGAAGAAGCACACGTACAATTTGCAGAACAAGCAACCACTTTCTTCAAGAAGCTC
This sequence comes from Bacteroides sp. D20, assembly GCF_003436255.1. Classification (NCBI taxonomy): domain Bacteria; kingdom Pseudomonadati; phylum Bacteroidota; class Bacteroidia; order Bacteroidales; family Bacteroidaceae; genus Bacteroides; species Bacteroides sp. D20. Next base: position 205,239 of record NZ_QSOO01000008.1, read on the forward strand.
AATTACGGTGACGGCTTTGTTCTGGATATTACTACCGATTTTTCAAAATACCCATACGAGAAACTGAAAGAATACAATGTCATTATCATGCTTAACACATCCCCCAACACCAAGGCCGAACGCGATGCTTTTGAGCAATACATGGAAAACGGAGGCGGTTGGGTAGGTTTCCACGCAGCTGCCTACAACGACAAAAACACGCATTGGCCCTGGTTCGTTAAGTTTCTTGGTGGTGGGGTGTTCTATTGCAACAACTGGCCTCCCCAGCCGGTATTGGTCGAAGTCGACAACGAAGAACATCCCGTTACCAAGAATCTGCCTGCATCATTCGTGGCTCCCGCCAGCGAATGGTACCAATGGACTCCCAGCCCCCGCCAGAACAAGGACGTAGAGGTACTCTTGTCCCTATCTCCCAAGAACTATCCACTGGGTATCAAGGATGTAGTGAATTTTGGCGACTTCCCCATCGTATGGTCCAACAAGAATTACAGAATGATTTACCTGAATATGGGGCATGGTGACGAAGAGTTTATCGACGGTACACAGAACCTGCTATTGGTTAATGCTTTCCGCTGGGTAGTGAGCAAAGACAAAAGCGGCAACCCGTTCCTCAAATAAAACGGTTTCCATAACAGCAATCAAGAGAATAAATAGGGGATAATTCCCCTATTTCCTATGTTAACACTACGTTTTTATGCCGAAACAGATACTTTTCCTTCGAAAAGTATCTGTTTCGGTCGTTTTATATAGATACCCTTGCCGGTTCCCAACGGGTCGGAATGACAGTTTCATATCGTTGAAACCAAAAGTTTCACTTGCTGAAACTTTTAGTTTTACGAAAGGAAACTAAAGGTTTCCCTTAATGAAACCAATTATTTTCCCAATCAAAACTTCTCGTATTTAGTCTCAAAACTAAAAGTTTCATGTTGAGAACTAAGACAATAGCCACTTTTACGATTCACCCAATAAATAGGAGGCATCATCTTTTAGAAAGATTGGAAAGCGTGATAGATGGTTGTAACGTTTTTTATCTGTCACGGGTATCTATCACGCTTTAATTGATTTATAATCAAAACAATACACCCATTTGCGTGATAGCATGACAGATGTTTTGCCAAAACAAACTTTGTGAAGGAACAAAAAATCCCCGGTATTATTCACAAGGAAATACCGGGGACTCTTCAGAAAAAAACAATCAAAACTTATAACCAGCCAGGGTTCTGTGTCAAGCCACCTTTAGCTCTATCCATTTCCGACTGGTCAATTGGAAAGTATCTGAACTTCTCCGTCCAACCTTTGTTACCTAAAATCTCTGTTCCTTTATCGAAACGCAGAATATCAAACCAACGCTGCATTTCATCCATAAACTCATACCCACGCTCTTCAAAAAGAATATCCAACAGCTCCTGCTTGCTCTTTCCGGCCAAGTTGATACGATGCTCTTTGTCTTTGAAAGCGCGGTCTCTGACCTGGTCGAACCAGCCTTGCGCATCGGCACTGGCAGTTCCGTTGATGCGTACATCAAGCTCCACAGCCAGCAGCAAAACATCGGCATAACGGTAAATACGCCAAGAGTTATAATAGTTATCCGTAGGATTCACCGTAGACGTCGTCTCCTTTCTCGGATGAATCTTATAGTGCCCCAGACCCTCGTAATTTTCCTGCTGGTCACTGACTTGGAAAGCACTTCCTGCCGGTAGTTCACCTTTGGCCACCATTTCTGCCACTTTTTTAGCCTCGTCCGCATAGACAATGACTGTTCCCTCACGGCGCGTATCACCTTCCTTAAACATGTTGTAAACAGTACTCGGCATGGTATTCTGCCCATAACCTTCGCCCAAGCCGCCCTGCTCGGCACTTCTCGGGTCAACAATGTTACGACCGCCCAAAGAACGTGCAAGCCCAAACCCTTCACCGGAGTTATTGCCGGCATAACATACCTCAAAGATAGATTCCGCACACCATTCTCCGTCTTTCACCCATAAGTTTTGATAATCAGGGTTCAACCGGTATCTTCCACTGGTGATTATTTCTTTCATGTCATTCAATGCCACCTGATATTTAGTCTCATCACGATGGAACAAAATAATTTTGGCACGAAGCAGCTTGGCAGCATCCCGGCAAACGCGTCCCTGCTGTGTAGCACTGCGCTGGGGCAGATACTTAGTCACTTCGTCATCCAAGTCACCCATCATAAACTCATAAATTTCTTCACGGGTTCCTTTGGCAACGCTATACATTTCACTGGCTGCCAGATAATGTTTGATAAGCGGGAATTGCTCATACCCCATAAACAGATGGTAATAGAAAATGGCACGGTAAAAGCGCGCTTCGGCAGAAATGGAATTGACAAAGTCTGCACTGAGGTTGCATCCGGCCAATTTGTCAATCAACAGATTGGCAGCAATGACTCCATTGAACAAGCCAAAATCCCACTCATTCCACCAAGAACCATATCCCCATGCACCGAAACAAGAAGTCGCGTCATAGGTAAAAGTATCCCATTTCGTCTTGTAAGACCCCTCACCGATACCACCGCCGGTTTCGGACTCATCACCCAGCAAAGAAGAGTAAGACCAAACCTCCGGCATACGGGTCTGCATTTCATTCATCACGGCATACAAGCCCTTCATCATATCGTCTTCCGTCTTATAGAATTCGGTTTCCGACACCTGAGTTCTCGGATTCACTTCCAGAAAATCTGAACAAGCTGTGGTCGACAAAGCCATCGCACCCAAAGCCAATACCTTTAATATCTTATTCATTGTATCTAATTTTTAGGTTAATCAAAATGTAATATTCGCACCGATAGTATAAGTACGTGCTTGCGGATATGTTCCCCCGTCAAATCCATCACGTGTTCCCACTTCAGGATCATAACCGCTGTAGTTGGTAATTGTAAACAGATTTTCGCCCTGCACAAAGAAACGCAGCCCCTTGACGCCGACACGCTGCAACATCTGTCCGGGCAGACTATAGCCAATCTGCAACACTTTCAAACGCATATACGAACCATCTTCCACAAAAAAGTTTGAAACCTGATAGTTATTGTTGTCACCATCTATCACACGTGGTACCCAATTGGAAGTTCCTTCACCGTGCCAACGGTTCAACCAGGATTTGTCGTAGTTACCAAAAGTCACGTTGGAACGTCTGTACAGTTTATAAATATCGTTTCCGATACTTCCTTGAAAGAATGCACTGAAATCCAGCCCCTTCCAATCGGCAGAGAGCGTAAATCCATATGTCCAGTCGGGATTCGGCTTACCTATCATAGTACGGTCATCGCCATTAAGACCATTTTTACCGTCCAAATCTTTAAAACGGATATCTCCGGGCTTGGCATTCGGTTGTATCAACTGAGTCTTTCCGTTAGAATCTACGTAGGTATAGCTATCTATCTCCTGCTGATTCTGGAAAATACCATCATGCAAGTAACCGTAGAAGAAGCCGTACGGACGCCCGTTCTCTCTCCAACTGACCTGGCCGCCCATACCACCGCCGATATTATTGAGACCGACACGGTCGGGGCCCTGGTCTGTTACGGTATTCTTCACATAAGAAGCATTTCCATTGATACCCAGATTCACTTCACCCACCTTAAAGCGATAGGACGCTTCGAACTCGATACCTTCGTTCTTCACTGTACCCGAATTGACCGTCATACTGCCATAACTGGTATAAAGAGGAATCGGCATGGAAAGCAGCATGTCCTTCGTCTTCTTCACGAAATAGTCGGCAGAGAATGTCAATGCACTGTTGAAGAAACGCAAGTCAATACCCAAGTCGGTCTGTTCGGAGGTCTCCCATTTCAAATCGGCATTGGCATAGCCACTGGGCAGCATGCCCGTATATACCTTTCCATTTATGACTGCATTCTTACCCTGACTCATCATACTTGTATAGGCAAAGGAGCCAATACGTTCGTTACCATTCTGTCCCCAGCTTAGACGTATCTTGGCAAAATCCAACCAGGAAGGTCTGTTCTCCATGAACTTCTCACGAGTCAACACCCAACCCAAAGAAACCGAAGGGAATGTAGCATATTGGTGCTCGCGACTGAAGTTTGACGAACCGTCCCGTCTCACTACCGCTTCGAACAAATACTTTTCATCATAATTATAATTGATACGTCCGAATATGGATGCAATGCGGTGATCTTCCGCCCCACCCCATACTTTGGACTGTTCTTCGGGCGCTGTGGCCGTGTCTATATATCCCTTGTCTATATCCACCACCAGCAGATTATAATCTTCCGCTTCCAAATTGGAGTAATGGTAGGAAGACATACTCGTACCGAACAGTGCACCTATATTATGACGGCCGAAAGACTTCGTATACGACAGCACATTTTCCCACTGCCAGTAGGAAGACTCCCTTTTCTTATCCTCTACTTTGGAAGTAGCATTCTTACTGGTAGCATTCAGCTCGTAAACCGGAGTTACATTCTTGATGGAATTGAATACCCATTCCGCACCATAGGTAGTCTTGAACTTCAAGCCCGGCAACAAGTCGACATCAAGGTTAAAGTTCGCACCGAAATTCTGCGGCATAGTCCTCTGGTTGTGGTTGACCTGCATGGCAGCCAGGGGATTGTTTATTTCACGCATCTCAATGATATTGTATGCCAAGCCGTTGGGAGCAATGACATGATTTGGATAAGTTACGGCATATTGCTCCAGTATAGCAGGGTCGGTCTGATAAACCGGCTCGGTAGGAGGCAACATATTCATGGAAGTAATCAAGCCTGCTGCTTCACTATTGCCAATAGTATTACCAGTCTGGATTGACTTGGAATAGCTTGCAATTGCACCAAAACTAATCTTATTCAACCAATTTCGTGATTTCGTGTCCAGTAATACATTATTGTAATTCAAGCGTACATTGTAGCGTTCATAATCAGCATGTCCTTTAGCATAAATACCTTCTTGCTTTACATAACCGAAAGAAGCATAATAGGTAGAGTTGTCCGTACCTCCACTCAACGAAACCTTGTGGTTCATAATAGGAGCATTCTTGTTCTGTAGTTCCTTTTGCCAGTCGGTATTGACGCTGGAAACAGTCGGGAAATAAGGGTCCTTACCTGCATTGGCAGCCATTTCATTCATCAACATCTGATAATCCGCACTACCCAGCAAATCCACCTTCTTGGAAGGATTCTGAATACCATACGTAAATTCATAGTTCAAAGTAGCCTTTCCTTTAGTACCCTTCTTCGTAGTAATCAGTACAACACCATTAGCACCACGGGCTCCGTAAATAGCGGCGGAAGCTGCGTCTTTCAACACTTCAATAGACTCAATATCAGAAGGATTCAAATGACTGATACCACTTTCAGACGGCATGCCGTCTACTATATAAAGCGGATCGGAGTTGTTGACCGTACCGGTACCCCGAATACGAATCTTTGATTCCGCACCGGGCTGACCTGAATTAGAGATAATCTGTACACCGGAAACTTTACCTTTCAAGGCATTCTGAATATTTGTAGGATTACCTTTATCCAACTCTTCACTGGTAACACGGCTCACAGCAGACGAAAGTACACTCTTCTTTTGTACACCATAGCCTACTACAACTACCTCGTCCAGCAACTCAGAAGAATCAGTAAAACGGACTTTCAGATTTGTATCTGCAGCAGTCAGTTTATACTCAATAGGCTCATAACCAATAAAAGTGAAGACCAACACATCACCCACAGAAGCTTTCAGACTGAAATTCCCATCAATGTCCGTCACAGTACCCACAGCCGGATTACTTTTCATACTGACATTAGCACCCGGAACCGTTTCTCCGGAAGGGTCATAAACGACACCCTGCACATTAATTTGTTGTGCGAAGAGCTGCAAAGTGCAACTGAGAATGCAAAGCAGCAAAAGGACTCTTTTTCTTTTCATGATAATAGTATTAGTTTATAAAATAGGAAGTTATTCATATTGTATTGATACAAATTCCAATACTTCGATAAGCGAAATTACGTACTAAACAAGAAATGGAAGTTGAATATTTCTCATAAGGAGTTCATTTACTAACACATCCATAAAAAACGTTTTATTTTAAACTTAAAGTGATAAAGTTTAAACCCATAAAAAAACGGATACGTTTCTGTACGTACCCGTTTTCTTCCAAATCCATTGATTATAAAAAGTATTACCTTTCTAAAGTCCAGTTAATGGCATTTCTGAACATGGTCGTAAACCCTTCCGTTTCGTACAATTTGCTGCTATGCCCTATCTGGAAATAAACATTGCGTGCCTTTTTGCTTTCATTGACCCAAACCACCGGATGATCGCCCATCTTGATGTCCGATGCAGGCGTGTAGCTCGATTCGTCTACATTGGCCAGTACATGTACATTGGGGCGCGGGCTCTTGTCATAAGTATACCACTCGTCATCGGGCACCACGAAAGAGGCCGGAACATCTTTCATTACCGGATGCTGTTTATCTTCCACAATCAGCGTACCGTTGGCCAGCGGAGCTATGTAGTTCTTGAAACGTACACCACCCATGAAATCAGAGAACCATTGCCACATGGGATAACCGTCAAACTCGCCCAGCAAAGTAGCATGATGGAAACCTATCCAGCCGCCACGGCCTTCTTCTATATACTTGACGAACGCATCTTCCGCTTCCTTCGGCCAAGTATAAGGCGGGAAATCCAATTGAATAACCAGGCTGAACTGCGACAAGTAAGCCTCCGTTATGTTCCTGGCATTGTTTATCTCGGTAATACTGAAATTCCCCTTTACACCTTCGGCCGCCAACCACCTCAAACCGGCATCCGTAAATCCTCCGTGCTGTCCGCCACGTTCCGTCAACACCAGTACCTTCGCCTTGTGCGGCTTGCCCAATAGGTTTTCTGCTACCGTACGGCGCAAATCACCCTGCTCATTGTCTCCGCTATAATCCCAATACATGCCTCCCAGCAAATCTTTATCCAGAATATACTGACACTTGATGGCAAGTGAACGGGGATTCTCAAAACCAAATACCAACGTATCATTCTTATCGGCCAGATAAGGCACTTGAGCCACCTCATCCCACTTTTCAGTATATTGGGTATCCGTATTCCCTACCTTATTATAGTCTTGGAAGCTGGGATAACCGTCACCTCCACGACCATAGAAGGGCATACCCATCACCAGCTTGGAAGGCGGTACGCCCGCTTTCAAGTGTGCAGTAACGGCACCGTCCGAAGTAATGTCACCGCTATGTCCTGACGGATAAAGCGCCGAATGGTGCTTGGGAGCAGAAGCCATGTCATAAGCCATGATATTCACAAAATCGACGGAAGGCAAGATAGCCTTGAAGTCAATGTAACGGGCAGAAGCTACGGTGGCAAGTGTCAGTTCCTTTTCATTGCCGATGGCAGCTCTGATATCCTGCATCAGAAGTGTAAAATTCTCCGTATCGTCCGGTGACGAGGATATATTTGCCATAGAGCTGGTGGGATATTCCCAATCGATGTCAATGCCATCCAAAGCGAACTCCTTCACCACACGGTCACAGTCCGCGGCAAAAGCACGGCGATATTCATCATTGGCAGCCATCTCACTGAAACGTCCGCTTCCCCAGCCGCCGATGGAAAGCAGCACTTTCAGCTCCGGCTTCTGTTTCCTCAAATCAACAATCTGTCTCAAACGTTCCTCATTATCAATCTTGACACCGTTAAAGCTCTCGTTTACATGACCGAACGCATAGTTGATATGCGTCATGTACTGCGGGTCGGGCATCACCTCACTCCACGAAGTGACATAAGCAACCACAACCTTTGAATCGCGAGAAGCCGCAACGACCTCTTCTCCCGACTTAACGCTACCGCATGAAACCAATACGCCCAAAGCGGCAGCCATCATCATTCTAATTTTTTTCATAAGTACTATCTTTAATTACAAATTATCGCAGGTCTGACGGACCCGTGAACCTATCAATGCATAATACAGCATAAACGCTTCTCCAAAAAGAACGATGAGCCATGACCATCTCCAGCCTCCAAGAACATCGGCAAGCACTCCTTGCAACAAGGGCAATATGGCACCGCCTACCACTCCAATCATGAACACACCCGAAGCCACCGAAGTGTATTTTCCCAAATGGGCAACGGACAAAGTAAAGATAGCTCCCCACATGATGGAATGGAACAGACCTACTGCCGTGAGCAGCCACGGATTATTCAGAAGAATGGCCAGTAGGGCGAGTAGTCCTGCCGATACCGTAGTAACCGTCAACTGCACGCGGGGAGAAATCCTGCTCAGGCTGCTCCCCACCAGGCGGCCCACAAGCATACCACCCCAATAGAGCGTAGCCATCAGTGCCGGAGAAGCATAATCCATCTCGATGGCATACAGATTGATATTGGCCCCGATACAGACTTCCACTCCTACATAAAAGAAGATAGCCACCACGCCCAATGTCAGATGACGGAAGGACCATACACTTTTTTCCAGCTTTTCTCCCTTCTCTACCCTGGTTCCTTGGATATCGGGCAAAGACAATTTCATCAACAACAATACAATCAAAGAAATAACAGCCATCAATGCCAGGAACGGAACCATCAGCTGGTCAATCTGAATGTCCTCCATAGACAGACCGCCAAACACGACACCAGTCACGAAATAAGGAGCAAGCGTAGTTCCCACAGAATTGGCGGAACCGCCTATAGCCAAACGCTGAATGGACTGGGTACCCTTGACATGGCAAGCCGTCAGATAAGGATTTATAACCACTTGCAGAATGGTGGCCGAAGCCCCTACCACGAAAGAACCCAGTAAGAAAATCAAGAACCCTCCAGGGATAACATTATTTCCTGCATGCCAATTCGCTTCAGGAAAGTGTACTGTGAAATAGGAAGAGGCAAAGAACAAACCAAGCCCCACAATCATCACCAGCAATCCACGCATCAATGTTCCTTTATATCCGTATTTGCTAATCCACGACGAGCCTACCCCTCCACAAACCGGATAAGCAAGGAACCAGGAGAAAGTAATCAAAGTAGCAAAAGTATTTTTCAACCCGCCCACTTCCGAAAGAAAAGTTTCTTTCAGAGGACCCTGAAACTGAGTATTGGCAGTCGTAAGGAAACCTACAATAAAGAACAAGAACACCATCGTGATGAATGGCCCCATATAGTTTATTTGTTTTTCTTGTTGTGTCATAGTATTTTGATTATTAATTCAAATAATTAGTTATCAGCCGCCTGCAAGGCGACTTAGCAGTTAAGCATGCTTGCCGCCGCCTCATCCAGCAGAAATTCACAGTTGGGATGAAGCTGAAGGATGGAAGCAGGAACATCTGTTGTCACAGGCCCTTCAAGCATCCGCTTGACAATATCCGCTTTATTAGTCCCTTTGGCAACCAGTACAATCCGGCGTGCCTGCATAATGTTCTTTATTCCCAAAGTAGCCCCTCCCAACTCTTTATCGGGAGGAGTACCCGTTTCTCTACGGATGCGTTCTTCCAGTTCCACATTCATCCGGGTCACCCATGCTTCACCGCCAAAGGGAGATTCCGGCTGGTTGAATCCCAAGTGTCCGTTCTCACCCAACCCTAAAATCAGCAAATCAATGCCGCCACGGTTCGCAATTTCTTGCTGGAAATCCCTGCATGACTGTTCAAAATCACCAGAAATGGTAGGCAGCATCAAAAAATTCTCTTCCTTGATGCCCAATGTATCCATCAACTCCGTTTTCAGCATCGTGTAGCATGCTCCGGCATATTCGCGCGGCACATTCGTTACCTCATCCAATCCGAAGAAAGTAACGGTATCCACCTTAAACGGATATTTAGTATAGATTTCTCCCACCAACCGATGAAGATTGCCGGTAGTACGTCCCGTCGAAAGTCCTATCACACTCTCCGGTTCATTCAACATCTGCCCGATGATGCGCCATGCAGCCGTGCAGTCAAACTCCTTTTCATTCTTTGTTATTGTTATTTTCATATTCTTAATCATTAATTCCTAATCACATATTCATCGCCACCGCACCGGCCCCCAGAAGCCCGATAAATCCGGGATTCAGTTTCGTAATGACAACCCCGTTGCTGACAAAACGCATGGTCGTAGGATGAAGTTTCTCCAGAATCTTCTCGTGCATATACCCGTCGGCCACAATACCTCCACCCAACACCACCGTGTCCGGGTCAATCACACGTACCAGATTCATGATAAGATTGGCAAGCGCCTCAGCTGCATTCTCCACCAGCACCGTACAGAGAGGGTCACCTTTCTGACTAAGTGCAAACACCTCACTCACAATCACCCGTTCCCCTTTTTCAGCCGGAATATGCAGGCCGGTCTCATACTGGTTGCGGAGCAGACGGGCACAATTGTCAAAACCTATGCCGGCAGCAATCGCCTCCACACAGTCCATCCGTCCACAACCGCATTTAATGCCTATGTTCACACCTACACGCACGTGTCCCACTTCGCCGGCATTGAAATGGCTGCCACGGATTTGTCTCCCATTTATCACCGTACCCACGGCAATGCCTGTACCTACATTTACGTATATGAAGTTTTTGGAAATTTGTCCGAATCCCCAGACACGTTCGGCTCTTGTAGCGCTCTTCACATCATTGTCTATATGGCAAGGCATGCCATATATGTCCGACAGTTCCTTTGCCAACTCAATCCGCTGTGTCCTGCTCGGGTCAATCTGCAGCCAGACACCTTCGTTGGGATCTACACGCCCTATCAGCCCAACACCCATCGCTACCGGTTTCTGGTCATACCAGCCCACGGTACGGATATAATCATCGAGCGACGACTTGATGATTTCCAGTGCAGCCTGCTGATTAAAGTAACCGGAGTCATATTTCTTATACCTCAAAATGTTGCCACGGCTATCCATTTCGCCAATCAGCAACTTCGTGCCTCCTAAATCAAGACCTAAATACGTTTCCATTTTTTATATGCGTTTTTTAATATTGTTTACTGTCCACAATATTACGCACTATCAGGGAGACAAGGGTTTATTCTCTGACAAAAAAGGTTTAATACTTGTCAGCGGTGGTTCAAAAGCAGTCTTCATGGCTCTAAATTTTGCTGGGACTGGTGCCAAACTGCTTTTTGAAGCATGTACTGAAATATTTCGGGTCAGAAAATCCGACCATATTCGCCACTTCCCCTATCGAATATTTCCGGGAAACCAGCAGCTCTTTTGCCTTGTTCAAACGGACAATGCGGATGAAGTCATTCGGTCCCTGCCCGGTCAGCGTCTTTATCTTATTGTAGACAGAAGTGCGGCTCATGCCCAGCATCCGGCAGAAGTCATTGATGGAGAATTCCGAATCGGACAACTCCTCCTCAATCACTTTCATAACCTTGTCCAGGAACTCCTTGTCCAACTGGCTGGTATAGTCTGTCTCTTCGGGCTGCGCATCCATCGCCAACACGGTTTCGCGCAAATGCTGCCTATTCTGAAGAATATTCCTGATACGCACTTTCAGCACAGACAAGTCGAAAGGCTTGATGATGTAGTCATTGGCACCGGCCTCCAGTCCGAAGATGATATTTTCCCTCTCACTCAGTGCGGTCAGTAATATAATAGGTATATGGCTTGTTTCTACCGATGATTTCAGAATCCGGCACAATTCATCACCTTCCAGTACCGGCATCACAATGTCCGAGATAATGATATCAGGATTGATTTCCCTTGCCGTCTCCAATGCCTTTCCGCCGTCGGGCACGGCAACTACCTTATATTCGGAAGACAAGCTGTCCACCAGATACTCCCTCATATCCGCATCGTCCTCCGCCAGAAGAAGGACATTCTTCCTGGCACGTTCCGTTTCTTCATGCACAGCCCCGGTAGCGGCCTGAGCTTCTTCCTGGCCGTCAGCCTTCGCTTCCACCGCCACGCTCGCCTTTATCCTCTGCGGGAAAGTTACCGTAAACGTAGTTCCCTGCCCTTCCACGCTACTGAAAGAGATGGTGCCGTGATGCTGTTTCACAATGCGGCGCGTAATCATCAGACCGATACCCGAACCGGTTTCCTCAAAGTTCATGGCATTCTGGGCTCTATAATATTCGTGAAAAATATTGCCCTGCTCCTCTTTCGGAATGCCGATACCCGTATCCTTCACTTCAATAGTCCACTTCTTTCTTGCAGTCTTCACCAGTATGTGAATGACCCCCTTCTCTGTATACTTCAAGGCATTGGAGAGCAGATTGTCTATGATATGATCCATCTTCTCCCGGTCAATCCAAACCTTGGGCATATCCGGCTCCACCTCCAACTCTATCCCGACGCTCTTCTGCATGGCAGCTAAGTGAAACTCCGCCATTTTTTCCTCCAGATAAGCCTTAATGTCGTATGGAGAAACCTTCAGACACTCCTCGGCATGCAGTTCCGTTTTCTGCAACTCAAGCAGTTGAGTAATCATTCCCATCAGTTTTTCCACATTCTTCATAGCCACCGCAACGGTTTTCTTACCCTGCTCCGGAAGTCCCTCCTGCGCTTCGAGCTCGCTCAGCGGAGCCTTTATTAAAGTAACCGGTGTACGGATATCATGGGCTATACTGATAAAGGAACGTATCTTGTCCCTTATACGCCCCTCGTTCACCTTATGCCTCCTATACTGCACAAACATGTACACAAAGACAGACAACAAGATGAAATAGATGAGCAGCGCCCACCACGAAACCCAGTAAGGGTTATGAATGACAATGTCCAGACTTCTTTCTCCCACCTGCTGCCCGGTGTATTTATCAAATGCCCGCAAGCGGAATACATACTTACCGGACGAGAGATTCATATAGCTCACGTTCCGCACTGAATTGGAGTGTTCCCACTCTTCATTGTGATTTTCGAGCCTATACTCATACCTAATACGATGCGGGACTGCAAAGTTGATGGCAGAGAAGGAAATTGAGAAGGAGTTTTGATTATACTTCAAATCTATTTTCCGGGTATCATTGATATTCGTTTGCAAAAGAGAGCCTTTCATTCCCGCTTTGACCGATTCGTAAAGCAGTTTAAAGTCTGTCAGAATCAGCTCAACGGGTGCATGAGTCCCCAAGTCCAAAGACGGGAGAAAGGAAAGAACCCCTTCTGCGGTGCCGAAAGCAAGACATCCATTCTTCAACTTAAGGGCAGCATTCGGATTGTAATATCCCCAGCTGACATCCAAAAAATCATTGGCACTGATGATAATATCCCGGGAGCAGTCCAAGCAATACAATTCCTTCTCCGTACTGAACCAGATACGCCCTTCGTTATCCTCCAGCAGGCTGTTGATGGAATTGGAAACCAGATTGTCATCTACGGTATAGGCATGCGCCTCTTTCCCATCCGGCCCAACACGTATAAGGCCTTCCCCGTCTGTAGCCAGCCAGGTATCGCCGGATGAGGACTGCATCAGGCAACGGACAGGATAATGCAGAGAGATGTCTCCAAACGTCTGATGCCACTGCGTGTCTCCCGACTTCTTATCAAAGACGGCCAACCCGCTGCAACCGGCAATCAGTAATGAGCCCCCCTTACCCGGCTTTATGTCACCTATGCAATCAATCGGGTAATATGTATAAGTATCCGTCCGTATATCGTAACGGGTAAACTCTCCTTCAATACCACCGAACCAGACATAATCCCCTTCCGCATAAATGGCATAAACATAGTCGGTGGCCATTCCCTTCTCCGGATGTGCATTTCTTTTCTCTTTCTTCTGTACCCGTCCGGTCTGTTTATGAATACAATAGACACCGATACCATAGCCACCTACCCAGATGTTTCCCCCGGAGTCTTCGGCAAGTGCCAATACCACTTTGCCACTATATTCCGTACCGTCCAGATAGTGGGTCCATTTGCGTGACCGAGGTTGATAGAGGCTGACGCCGTTGTTTGTACCATACCAATAATCTCCCTCCGAGTCCTGAAACATCACATTTACATGGTCCGACTTCAGGGAATTATCATTATTGCGTTCGTGCCTGATTCTATAGACATCCGGCATCTCCAGATCCAGATAGCTGATGCCATTCGTAGAAGTGCCAATCCATACAACTCCGGATTCATCCACACAAATATCGGATACCGTATTACCACTCAAGCTTTTGTCATCATCCCCGTTATTCATATAATGGTTCAAAAGTTCTCCGGTAGCGACATCCATGCAAAAAACACCTGCACCGTCGGCTCCCACCAGCAGCAAATTATCCTTTGTCTTTGCAAACGAACGGATAGGTACATGAGGAATCCGGTCATTCAAGGAATGTATTTGCCCTTCGGGACCGTCAAGCACAAATACGCCGTTTGAAAAGGTACCGATGAACAGCTTCGCTCCGAAGACATAGAGCGATTCCACATGCATCTCTGTATGCAGGTCAACCGGCCTCGTCTCAAAAGACGAAGAACCTGCCGCTCCTGCCTTCGTCAGCCGGAAGACACCCTTGTCGGTGCCTGCAAAAAACACTTCATCTTCCATTTGGACCATGCAACGGACAGATTGCCCCTTCAATCCGGCAAAAGACAGTCCTGCACTTTCTTCCCAAGAATAAAGCCCCTTCGACATACACAACCACAAACGGTTTTCGTCATCAAACAGCATATTATACAATACCGGAGAAGGCAGGTAATCGGCCAAGTCCACACGCAATTGGAAAGAGTCCGTCAGTTTGTTGTATGCATAGATTTTTCCATTCTTCAATGCAACCCAGACAATACCCTCCTTATCACACATCATGGTAGTGGAAGACTGGATATTGTCCCTGGAATCAATCATTCCGTCCAGCTTGTAATGCTTGATTTCATTCCCGTCATAACGATCTATCCCGACATGAGTATACACCCAGACAAATCCGGCTGAATCCTTGTTTATCTGGAATACTTGCCGACTGCCCAATCCCTCCTTGATACCCAAGGTGCGGAATGAACCGGCAAACAAGTCAGCGGACAAAAAAACGAACACCCATAACAGCAAAAATGTACATGTAACGGATTTATATGGAAACGGATATGGAGCAGACATAGGTCATATATTGTTTTTCGGATGCAATATTACGCATAAATATAAAAAAAACGGTCGAAAAACTATCCGAATAGGTTCGATTTCTATTACTTTTGCCTTCCGAAACCAACAAATCATGAGAAGCCATGCTCAGTAAGTTCAAATTAAACCAGCTCTATTTCAAGGACACACAGTTTGCCAACCTCATGACACGGCGCATTTTCAACGTCCTTCTGATAGCCAATCCTTACGATGCTTTCATGCTGGAAGATGACGGCCGCATCGACGAAAAGATATTCAATGAATACACTTCGCTCTCCTTGCGCTACCCTCCCCGTTTCACGCAGGTTTCCACTTGCGAGGAGGCGCTGACACAGCTGTCCTCCATCTCTTTCGACCTCATCATCTGCATGCCGGGCACGGGAGACAACGACAGCTTCGACGTGGCACGATACATCAAAAACCTGTATGAACAGATTCCGATGGTGATACTTACCCCTTTCAGCCACGGCATCACCAAGCGTATTGCCAATGAAGACCTCAGTCCCTTTGAGTATGTGTTCTGCTGGCTGGGAAACACCGACTTGCTGGTTTCCATCATCAAGCTGATAGAGGACAAGATGAACCTGGAGCACGACGTCAACGAAGTGGGTGTGCAGCTCATCCTGCTGGTGGAAGACGGCATCCGCTTTTACTCCTCCATCCTGCCCAATCTGTATAAATTCGTATTGAAGCAGAGCCAGGAATTCTCTACTGAAGCACTGAATGCCCACCAGCGCACACTGCGCATGAGGGGACGTCCCAAAATTGTACTGGCACGTACCTATGAAGAAGCCTTTGGCATCTACCAAAAATATAAGAATAATATATTAGGTGTCATCACCGACGTACGCTTCCCCCGCGTAGAACGGGGCGAGAAGGACGGACTGGCCGGTATCAAGCTCTGTGCCGCCATCCGCAAGGAAGACCCGTTTGTACCCCTTATCATACAGTCCAGCGAATCGGACAACGTAGCGTATGCAGCCAAATACGATGCCGCCTTCATCGACAAGAATTCCAAAAAGATGGATGTGGACCTGCGCCGTATTGTATCAGACAATTTCGGCTTCGGCGACTTTATCTTCCGCAACCCGGACACGCTGGAAGAGATTGCCCGCGTAAAGAATCTCAAAGAGCTGCAGAACATTCTTTTTGCTGTTCCGGCAGAATCATTCCTTTACCACATCAGCCGCAACCACGTCAGCCGCTGGCTCTACTCGCGTGCCATGTTTCCCGTGGCAGAGTTCCTGCGGCCCATCACCTGGAATAGCTTGCAAGACGTGGATGCCCACCGTAAAATTATCTTCGAGGCTATCGTGAAATACCGCAAGATGAAAAACCAGGGAGTAGTGGCAGTCTTCAGGCGCGACCGCTTTGACCGATACTCCAACTTTGCCCGTATTGGCGACGGTTCGCTGGGAGGCAAGGGGCGCGGACTGGCTTTCATCGACAACCTGGTGAAGCATCACCCCGAGTTCGAAGAGTTTGAGAATGCCCGTGTCGCCATCCCCAAGACCATCGTGCTCTGTACCGATGTGTTCGACGAGTTTATGGATACCAACAATCTGTATCAGATAGCCTTGTCCGATGCCGACGATGACGTCATCCTGCGCTACTTCCTCAAAGCAAAGCTGCCCGACCGCCTGGTGGAGGACTTCTTCACCTTCTTCGACGTGGTGAAGTCGCCCCTTGCCATCCGTTCGTCCTCGTTGTTGGAAGACTCGCACTACCAACCCTTCGCCGGTATCTACAACACCTATATGATTCCCTATCTGGACGACAAGTACGAGATGCTGCGCATGCTGAGCGATGCCATCAAGGGAGTATATGCTTCGGTCTACTTCCGCGACTCGAAGGCATACATGCAGGCAACGAGCAATGTTATCGACCAGGAAAAGATGGCTGTCATCCTACAAGAGGTAGTGGGCAACCAGTATGGTGACCGCTACTACCCCAGCATGTCCGGCGTGGCACGTTCGCTCAACTACTACCCCATCGGCGACGAGAAGGCGGAAGAAGGTATCGTCAATCTGGCACTCGGCTTGGGCAAATATATTGTGGACGGCGGCATGACGCTCCGCTTCTCGCCCTATCACCCCAACCAGGTGCTGCAAACCAGCGAAATGGAGATTGCCCTCAAAGAGACTCAGACCCGCTTCTATGCCCTCGACCTGCGCAATGCCGGTCACGACTTCTCCATCGACGACGGCTTCAACCTGCTGAAACTGCACGTCAAAGAAGCGGAAAAGGACGGAGCACTGAACTACATAGCCTCCACCTACGACCCTTACGACCAGATTATCCGCGACGGGCTTTATCCCGGTGGACGCAAAGTCATCACCTTTGCCAACATCCTGCAACACGACGTATTCCCCCTGCCACGCATCCTGCAACTGGCTTTGAAATACGGAGAGCAGGAGATGCGCCGTCCCGTAGAGATAGAGTTTGCCGCCACCATGAGCCGTGAGAAGGACAAAACCGGCACCTTCTACCTGCTGCAAATCCGCCCGATAGTCGACACCAAGGAGATGCTGGATGAAGACCTTACCGCCATTCCGGACGACCAGGTACTGCTCCGTTCCAACAACTCATTGGGACATGGCATCATGAACGAGATACATGACATTATCTATGTGAAGACAGACGACTATAGTGCCTCCCACAACCAGGAGATTGCCTGGGAGATAGAGAAGCTGAACCAGCAGTTCCTGGACGAAGGCCGCAACTATGTCCTTGTAGGTCCCGGACGCTGGGGTAGCAGTGACACCTGGCTCGGCATCCCCGTGAAGTGGCCGCACATCAGCGCTGCCCGCGTGATAGTGGAAGCCGGACTGACCAACTACCGGGTAGACCCCAGCCAGGGAACCCACTTCTTCCAGAACCTGACCTCCTTTGGAGTGGGATACTTTACCATCAACGCCTTTATGAATGACGGCGTATACAACCAGGAATTCCTGAATGCACAGCCTGCCGTACACGAGACGAGGTACCTGCGGCATGTACATTTCCGCCAGCCGATGGTGGTAAAGATGGATGGCAAGAAGAAACTGGGAGTGGTGCTGATGCCCGAAGAATAAATCAGTCCGTCAGCCGGTGCAGCACAATCATCACCACCTCTGCGGGGGCAAACATGCGGATGGCCTTCTGCGAAGTGCCGATGCCGTTGGTGACAATCATCGGGATATTCTTTGAGTTGTACTTCAGCCCGGAGAGGAACCGCTGCCCGTAGTGCGAGGGGACTATCGGTGCATAAAGCCCGAACAGCGTCACCTGCCCGCCATGCATGTGTCCGGCCAGGATGAGGTCGGAGTTTGTCACCGGGACGTCCTCGGCATAGTCCGGCGTATGCGTCAGCAGGATTACGAAATCGTCGGGCGAAAGGCCGAGTGTGGGCGATGTGCCGTTCTTGCCCAAGTCGAAAGGATTGCGCACGCCCGCCACAAGAATCCGCTCACCGCCACGCCGCAGGGTGTCCACCTTATGCTCCAGCAGATGCATGCCATAATGCCTCATTTCGCGCACGATGTCGTCATAGCAAGCCTCGTAGTCATTGTTGCCAAGCACGGCATAGGTGCCCAACGGCGTCTTCACTTGCGCCAGGGCAGCCATGACGGGCGGCACGTACTGGCAGCCTTCGTGAAAGTCACCGCCAATCAGCAGCACGTCGGCCTTCTGGTCTATGAGCAGGCGGACCAGGTCCTTCAATCCCTCCTCCTTCAGCAGGCTTTTGTAGTGCAGGTCGGAGACAAAGGCGATGCGGAAGCCCTCGAAGGCGGCAGGCACGTCGCGATGCGTGAAGTCGTACGTCTTAATGCGGCTGACGCCCTTATAGGCCGAGCCTACGTGGGTGGTTTTCGATGTGATTCTTGTACCTCGCTGCACAATTACCTTTTGTACCGGTGCCGTTTTCTTTATCTGCTGTTTCTTTACCTCGCCCTTCGCCGGCTGGCGGCGGACATTACGCAAATCAGACTGGTCAAAGGTGAACATCGGCGAAAGGCGGGCAGGCAACCCGATAGTATCGCCAAGCTGCGTGCTGTCTGCCTGCATGACTGGCTGCGGCAACGACACGGTAATCATCCGCTTGGAACGGCAGGAAGACAAGAGCAGCAGAGAAAGAATGGATATGTAGACTAACTTCTTCATCATAAGTGGGTACAAATATAGGGATTTTCAGTATTTTTGCTGGCAGATGCCGAACTAAATTGGAACTACGATGAACGAGATTAAACAGAATTCACCCTACGCATGGTTTCTCGCCGCCCGCCCCAAGACGTTGACGGGAGCCATCATCCCGGTATTGCTGGGCAGTGCCCTTGCCTTCAGCGACGGACAGTTCAAGACCGCACCCGCCCTGCTGTGCGCCCTCTTTGCCTGCGGCATGCAGATTGCCGCCAACTTTATCAACGACCTCTTCGACTTCCAGAAAGGGACCGACCGTCGGGAAGACCGGCTGGGGCCGCAGCGCGCCTGCGCCGAAGGTTGGATTACGCCGGCAGCCATGAAAACCGGCATCGGCATCGCACTGACACTGTCGTGCCTGGCAGGGCTGGCAGTGCTGTTCACCGTCTGGGGGCAGCTGCCCCACGGAGGCTGGGAACTGGTGGTGCTGGGCGTGGTGTGCATACTGTTTGCTTTCCTCTATACCACGCTGCTCTCCTATCGGGGCTGGGGCGACGTACTGGTGCTGGTGTTCTTCGGCTTCGTGCCCGTATGCGGCACCTACTACGTGCAGGCCTATACGCTGAATATGGATGTGGTGGTGCTGTCGCTCGTCAGTGGCCTCGCCATAGACACCTTGCTGATGGTGAACAACTATCGCGACCGCGAGCAGGATGCCGTGAGCGGCAAGTGTACGCTGGTGGTACGCTACGGCAAGAAGTTCGGTGAGAATATGTATCTGGCACTGGGCATCGCCGCCGTGCTGCTCTGCTTCTGGTTTGTCTACACGGGCAAGCTGACTCCGCTGGAATTTATCTGGGCTCCCTGCGTCTATCTCTATATGCACGCACTGACGTGGCGCAAAATGATACAGATAGGTAGCGGTAAAAAGCTGAACAGCATACTGGGCGAGACGTCGCGCAATATGCTGTTCTTAGGATTACTGTTAGCGGTGGCGCTGAATTGAGAGGTTAGAGGTTAAGGATTAGCGGTTAGACCCTAATCCCTAAACCTTAACCTCTACCTCCATACATCTGTTCGTAATACTTCTGATAATCACCGCTGGTCACTTCTTCCACCCACGGCTGGTTGTTCAGGTACCATTCAATGGTCTTGACGATGCCGACCTCGAACTTCGTCTCCGGATACCAGCCCAGGGCATTGGTAATCTTTGTGGGGTCGATGGCATAACGCTGGTCGTGACCTAGGCGGTCTTTGACGAAGGTGATAAGGTCTTCGTTTATCCAGCTGATGTCAATCGTGCCGTCGGCGGCTTTTACTTGTTTCTTCAGCACTGCACGGTAACGGGGTTCTTCCTCCATCAAGCGGCGGACGGTGGCAATAGTCAGCTTCACGATTTCAAGATTGGTCTTTTCGTTGTGACCGCCTACGTTGTAGACTTCGCCTTCCACACCCTCGCGGACAACCAGGTCGATAGCTTTGCAGTGGTCTTCCACGTAGAGCCAGTCACGCACGTTACTGCCGTCGCCATAGACGGGGAGGTTCTTGCCTTCGAGAATATTCTTGATGATAAGCGGAATCAGCTTTTCGGGGAAGTGATAAGGACCGTAGTTGTTGGAACAGCGGGTGATAGTGACGGGCATCTTATAGGTATCGTGATAGGCCATCACTACCATATCGGCACTCGTCTTGCTGGCGCTGTAAGGGCTGTGCGGGCAGAGCGGGGTTTGCTCTGTGAAGTAGCCTTCGGCACCAAGTGAGCCGTAAACTTCGTCGGTAGACACTTGATGGTAACGAACGCCTTTGCGCCAAGTGGGATAACCGGACTCGTCCTTACCCGTGACCCAGGCACGGCGGGCGGCATCGAGCAGGTTTTGTGTACCCAGGATGTTGGTCATCAGGAAAAGCTGGGGATTCTCTATGCTACGGTCTACGTGGCTCTCGGCAGCAAAATTCACTACGTAATCGAATTTATACTTGGCAAACAGTTCGTCGGCAAGCACGCGGTCGCAGATGTCACCTTTTACAAAAAAGCAACGTTCATCGTCAATGTCATTGGCAATGGTGCCCAGATTGCCTGCGTAGGTCAAGGCATCCAGTATCACCACTTTAATATCATTATGTTTTGCCAGGATATATTTAATATAGTTGGCGCCGATAAAACCGGCGGCACCGGTTACGAGATAAGTCTTCATGAGAATTAAAAATTATAAATTAAAAATTAAAGTCAGCGGGCCTTTATAGGAGAACTATTCTCCTTCTCTTTTTGGGGAACAAAGAGTTCATCGCTTCGATTCAGCCAGTTCCATCAGGTATTTGCCATATTCGGTCTTGCCAAGCTGTTCACCCAAGCGATACAGCTGGTCTACATCTATCCAGCCCTTGCGCCAGGCAATCTCTTCGATACAGCTCACGCGGAAGCCTTGACGGTTCTGGATGGTGGCGACAAAATTGCTGGCTTCCAGCAGGCTGTCGCAATTGCCGGTGTCGAGCCAGGCAAAGCCACGGCCGAAGAGCTCCACTTTCAGCGTGCCCTCGTCCAGATAGAGACGGTTGAGGTCGGTAATTTCGTATTCGCCGCGAGCAGAGGGCTTCAAGGAGGCGGCTTTCTCTGTCACGGTGGAGTCGTAGAAGTACAGTCCGGGGACGGCATAGTTGCTTTTAGGATTGACAGGCTTTTCTTCCAGCGAGACGGCTTTGCCGTTGGCATCAAACTCCACTACACCGTAGGCACGGGGGTCCTTGACGTAATAACCAAAGATGCAGGCACCCTTGTCTATGGAAGCGGCACGCTTCAGCATGGCGGAGAAGCCTTGACCGTAGAACATGTTGTCGCCCAGAATAAGGCAGCCCGGTCCGCCGTCCAAGAACTCTGCACCCAGCACAAAGGCTTGTGCCAGTCCGTTGGGATTCTCTTGTATCTTATAGGAAAAGGACATACCGAGTTCTTCGCCGGTTCCCAGCAGCTCGCGGAACATGGGTAAGTCACGTGGAGTAGAGATAATAAGCACTTCGCGAATTCCCGCCAACATCAGTGTAGAGAGCGGGTAGTATATCATCGGCTTGTCGTAGACGGGCATTATCTGCTTGGAGATAGCCTTGGACAACGGATAGAGACGAGTGGCACTGCCACCTGCAAGAATAATTCCTTTCATATTTCAGTTCTTTTTCGGTGATACTTCAAAATGGAGAATAAAATAAGAAGGAGGACGATGCCCCACGGCTCTACTTGCTATTCGGGTACAAAGATAATGGAAAAATTCGATTAAGTGAAGGCTTGGTTTCATCTTTTTACTTCATTGCTTTGCTTACTCCGGTACATTGTTTTGCTTACTTCAGTGCGTAACGGCCGTCATGTCTTATCCTGATATAGGTAGACACATTTACAAACTAATAAATGTGTTACTA